>JBDSBU010000054.1:0-10549 GCA_039921445.1 Marmoricola sp.
ACGGTGTTGCGTGACTACCTAGATTCCACCAGACCTGCGTTTTCCCCTGGTGCACCCGTTCGGCACGGGCTTGTGACTGTGACCACGTGATCGCCCGCGACCGCGGCGGGACGACCTGCAGCTGCAATCTCGCGCCCCTGTGCCGACGACATCACCGGCTCAAGACCAAGACCACCTGGACCTACACCGTCCTCGAACCCGGCACCTACCTGTGGTCAAGCCCGCACGGCTACCAGTTCCTGCGCGACCCCACCGGCACCCTGGACGTCACCCCAGACCGACGACCCACCGGCGGAGCACCCTGCCAGCTGCGGGCTGATCCACCCGACCGCTAGCGCCACGGTCGTCCGCGACGTCTAGAGGTTTCGAGGCGCTCCTTGCGCGAGCTCCTCAACCACCGACCAGGGGGGTCGGTCATGCCCGACGCTTGAAGACCCGGGGCGTCCGGGCCACTATCGAGGGATGCGGACCATCCGGATCACCCCCAATCTTCCAGTGGCCGACATCGAAGCGGCCAAGAGCTTCTACAGCGACTACCTGGGCTTGGTGATGGAGGAGTTCAACCTTGGCTGGGTGGCGCGCTACACCGATCCGGACACCGGGGCGCACGTCCAGCTGGTGACGCGCGACGAGACGGCGCTGGAGGACTCCGTCATCTCCGTCCACGTCGACGACGTGGACGAGGCCTACGCGCAGGCGCAGGCGCGGGGCTATGAGATCGTGCATCCGCTGACGACCGAGGCCTGGGGAGTCCATCGCTTCTTCGTCCGGGCGCCCGACGGAAACGTGCTCAACATCGTCGGTCGCCACGCCCAATCCGCAGACGGTTTCCGTGTCGTCGCGCAGGACTCCGTCGAGGAGGGACCGGTCGATCCGCAGTGCTTCACCGGTGAGGTGACCCGAGTCAAGGTGCTGGCCGGAGCGCGTCCTGGAGGTCTGCGCGGTGACGTCTTCTCCTACGAGCCGGGCGCGCGCTCCAAGTGGCACGTGCACGAGGGCGAGCAGGCACTCGTCGTGGTTCGCGGGGAGGGCTTGGTGCAGTGGGCGGGGCTGCAGACGCCGCGCCGCGTGCGACCCGGCGACTGGGTCCACGTCGTCCCCGGGGTGCCGCACTGGCACGGCGCCACGCCGGACAGCGAGTTCAGCCATCTCGCGATCACGGCCAGTGGCGGGACCGAGTGGAGGGAGCCGGTAGCCGAGCGGGACTACCTCGCAGGCCCCGCCGAGGGGGACAACGCCTAGGCTCGGCACGTGCTGCTCGCCTTCGACACCGCGACCCCCCACGTGACCGTGGCCCTGCACGACGGCACGAGCGTGGTCGCCAGCTGGGACTCTGAGGACGCGATGAAGCACGGTGAGATGCTGGCGCCGGGTATCGAGCGCGTGCTGGGCGAGGCCGGGGTCACCGCCGACGACCTCACCGCGATCGCCGTTGGCGTCGGCCCAGGGCCGTTCACCGGCTTGCGGGTCGGGCTGGTCACGGCGCGGACGCTCGCGATGGTTCGTGGCCTCCCGGTGCACGGCGTGTGCACGCTCGACGTGATGGCCGCCGAGGCCTTGGACGCCGGGCTCACCGACTTCGCGGTCGCCACCGACGCGCGTCGCAAGGAGGTCTACCTGGCCGAGTACGCCGACGGGAGGCGGGTCTCCGGTCCCGATGTGGTGCGGCCCGTCGAAGCGGCGAGGAGCGGCCCGGTGGTGGGTCGGGGCGCGTTGCTCTACCCCGACCACTTCCCCCAGGCAGTCGGCCCCGAGCACCCGTCCGCTGGCGTGCTCTGCGACGTGGTCGTTCGTCGTCGCTTCGAGGTCGGTGCGCCCGACCCGCTCTACCTGCGACGCCCCGATGCCGTGGAGCCCGGGAAGCCGAAGCGGGTCAGCTGAGCGGCTGCTTCTTCGGCGGCAGCGGGAAGAACATCGACGTGCGCTCGGCGTACTCCGGGTAGCCAGGGCGCTTCATCATCGTGCGTTCCAGGAGTCGAGCACCGCTGGCGAAGATCAGGAAGTAGCTCATCGCCGCTGGCGAGAGCACCGTGGAAAGTCCGGCCACGGCACCTCCTGCGAGGCCGACCAGCCAGATCCCCCACCACACCGAGAAGTCGCCGAAGTAGTTCGGGTGCCGGGTCCACGCCCACAGGCCACGGTCCATGACCGGCTTGCGATCGGGGTCCTTCTTGTACGCCGAGAGCTGGGCATCCCCGACCGACTCGAAGACCAGACCCACCGCCCAGACGAGCACGCCGACCCAGACCAGCCAGGTCCAGCGCGTGTCCACCACTGCAGCGACCTGCACCGGAAGCGAGATGAACCAGATCAAGATCCCCTGGAGCACGAAGACCTTGCGGATCGCGAGCCCGAACCCGCCGTCGCCGAGCATCTCGGCGTAGCGCGGGTCCTCATGCGGATTCGCGATCTGGCGCTTGCCGATGTGCCAGGCCAGGCGCAGGCCCCACACGCCGACCAGGCCGAGCAACAGCCAACGGACGTCGGAGTCACCGACCAGGGCGCTGACCAGGGCCACGAGCACGAAGCCCAGCCCCCAGGTCACGTCGACGACGGCGACCAGCCCGATCCGGTAGGACACCAAAGCCGTGACCGCGAGCAGCAGGCTCACGGCGACCAACGACGCCAGGATTACGGGAAGTACGCTCACCAGTCCCTCACGGGAGGCAGTGTATGTGCCGCTCCCGGACGGGTCATCAGGATCTGGTCGACGCCCATGCGGCCGTCGCGAAAGGCCATCGAGGCACCGACGAGGTAGAGCCGCCACACCCGGATGACCTCCTCGCCCATCATCTCGGTCAGGCGTGGCAGATGGGTCTCGAAGTTCTCCAGCCAGCCGTCCACGGTGCGCACGTAGTGCTCGCGCATCGCATGGACGTCACGCACCTCCAGGCCTCCACGCTCGAGGAAGGCAGCCGTCTCGCCGACCGGACGCATGTGCATGTCGGGGGCGATGAAGGACTCTATGAAGGGGCCTCCACCGGGGTGGCCCTTGCGGCCGCCGGCTCGTGACATCTGCTGGATCAGCACCCGGCCTCCGGGCCTGACCGCGTCGTGCAGCACCCGCGCGTAGGTCGGGTAGTTCTGCTCGCCGACGTGCTCACCCATCTCCAGGGAGCCGACCGCGTCGTAGACACCGGTGTTCTCGACCTCGCGGTAGTCCTGGAGCCGGATGCTCACCCGGTCGCCCAGGCCACGCTCGCGGATCCGTTCGTCGATGAACCGCTTCTGCTCCGCAGCAATGGTCACGCCGGTGACGTGCACGCCGTAGTGCTGGGCGGCGTGCAGCGAGAGCGAGCCCCAGCCGCATCCCACGTCGAGGAAACGCATGCCGGGTTCGAGTCCGAGCTTGAGGCAGACGAGGTCGAGCTTGTCGCGCTGGGAGTCCTCGAGCGTGTAAGACGGGTCCTCGGAACGCCAGTAGCCCGAGGAATAGGCCATCTGGGGATCCAGGAGCAACGAGTAGAACTCGTTGGAGAGGTCGTAGTGGTGGCTGATCGCGCTGCGGTCGCGCAGCTTGCTGTGCAGCCGGCCGCGAACCCTGGCCTGGGTGACGGGCAGCTCCGGCGCTCGGCCGATCGCTCGAACTCCCAGCGCCGCCCGAAGGGCGCGGGCGAAGGCGCCCGGGCTCGGACGGATGCCTTTGAGCCCACGCTGCGCCGCGACGGCCCAGATGTGGCTCAGGGTCTCGTCGAGGTCGTGGTGGACCTCGATCTCGCCAGTGACGTAGGCCTGTGCGGCCCCGAGCTCGCCCGGGCGCCACAGCAGACGACGTACGGCGTCACGCGAACGCAGCTCGACGAGCGGAGCCTCGATCGGGCCGGCTTCCGAACCATCCCAGGCACGCAGCCGGACGGGGAGGTCGCCGCCGACGAAGGGGCGCAGGGCGTCCTCCAGCTGGTTGGCAACGCCGCCGGTGGTGCGAGGACCGGCGTGGCGTTGCTGGGTGGTCGTCACCGTCATCCCTCTCGGGTCAGGGTCAGCTGCTGTACGTCGATGTAGCCGGAGGCGAAGCCTGCTCGGGAGTACTCCAGGTAGAAGTGCCACATCCGCTCGAAGATCTCGTCGAAGCCGAGGTCGCGGACCTCCTGGCTGTTGGCCAGGAAGGCGTGGTCCCAGCGCGCGAGCGTCTCGGCGTAGTGCTGGCCGAACGAGAGTCGGCCGCTGAGCCGCAGTGAGGTGTCGGCGCGGGTGATCTCGTCCACGGCGGTGACCGAGGGCAGCAGGCCGCCGGGGAAGATGTACTTGTTGATCCAGGTCCAGGTACGGCGGGTGGCCAGCATCCGCTCGTGCTGCATCGTGATCGCCTGGATCCCGACGCGGCCGCCGGGTGCGAGCACTCGGTCGATGGTCCGGAAGTACGTCGACCAGAACTCGTAGCCGACGGCCTCGATCATCTCGACCGAGACCACGGCGTCATAGGTGCCCTGAACGGCGCGGTAGTCACTGAGCTCGACGCGGACCTGGTCGGAGTAGCCGGCCTCGGCGATGCGCTGCTCCGCGAGCTCGAGCTGCTCGGTGGAGAGCGTCACCGAGTGCACGGTGGCTCCGCGACGGGCGGCACAGATGGCGAGCTCGCCCCAGCCGGTCCCGATCTCGAGCACCCGGGTGCCTTGGCCCACGTGAGCCTCGTCGAGGAGCCGCTCGATCTTGCGGATCTGGGCATCGGCCAGCGGTTCTGCATCCTGGCTCTCCGGCGGCGCAGCCACGAGGTGGTCGCCACGGTCGATGACCGAGGTGTCGTAGAGCGCCGAGGAGTAGCTCAAGGTCTCGTCGAGGAAGACCCGGAACAGGTCGTTCGAGAGGTCGTAGTGGTGGGAGATGTTGTCCCGGGTGTTGTGCTCGTGGTTCTTCTGGTGCCGCGGTGGGCGGCGTACGTAGGCGGCCCGAAGCTTCTGGAGCGGGGCCGGGATCAAGGTGGGCAGGTCCGCGGCCAGGACCGTGAGGAAGCCGCCGAGGTCCTCGGCCTCCCAGGCCTTGGTCATATAGGACTCACCGAAGCCGATCAGGCCGTCACGACCCAGGCGGGCGAAGAACTCGTCGGGCCGGACGATGGTCATCGAGGGCCCGCCCGCGCCGTAGGTTCGCTCGCCCTCGTGCACGCTGACCGGCAGGCTACGTACGGCAGCGTGGAAGAGGCGCCGCGCGATCCGCGAGGATGCCTCGGCCTTGAAGCCGGTGGGCAACGTGTGCAGTCCTGGCCAGGCAGTGATCGGGCGTGAGGGTGTGGTCGTCATCAGACGGCTTCCTGTCGTGGGTGGGTCGGGCGGGGACGGATCCCCAGCCGCCGAGCCCAGAGCACGAGGCCGTGGACGCGGATGAGCAGTGAGGTCCGCAGGGCTACCGGAGCGCTGCGGAGAGGTGATGTCGGGGTAGGTACCCCGTCGAGCGAGGCGCTGAACACCGCGCCGTCGTCGCTGTGCAACGTCACCGAGATGCGGAGGTGCTTGCCCGGCCGCGGGACGGCGATCTCGTAGTGGCCGTCGGTGCCGTGGAACGGTGAGACGTACATCTGCTTCTCGGTCCGCGCTCGGCCCTGGTCGTCGGGGTGGACGAGGTAGGCGTGTCGGTCGCCGTAGGTGTTGTGCACCTCGACGACTACCCCGGCCAGCGAGCCGTCGCGGTGGTGGCACCAGAAGACACTGATCGGGTTGAAGCAGTATCCGAACGCCCGGGCGTTGGCGGCCATCACGATCCGGCCGCCGTCGGGCACCACGCCGTTGAGCTCGAGGAAGTTCTCGACGTTGGCCTTGAGCGAGCGGTCCGGGTCCCCGAGGTGGTCACGCGCCTCGAAACGACCGAGGACGCCGTGATCAGGCAGGTGGTCGAGGTCGACGAGCCAGGTCCGGGTCTGGTTCTCGAACTCGCGCCGGAACGGGCGTCGTCGGGTGTGCCGAACCGTGGTGGCGTAGGTCGTGGGCTCGAACGGCAGCGGGCTGAGCGCCTTGCCGGCACCCCACTCGAAGCCCAGGCGCTGGGCCGCCTCGACGCCGGAGCGCGCACCGTCCTCATGGAAGCCCCAGCCCTGCCAGGCGCCCGCGAAGACCAACCGGTCGCTGTCGCACTCGCGAAGCCGGCGCTGTGCGGCCACCGACGTCGGGGTGTAGATCGGGTGCTCGTACTCCATGGTGTCGATCACCTTGGACGGGTCGACCAGGTCGCGGCCGCCCAGGGTGACGATGTAGCGACGGCCGTCCTGAGGCACGGGCAGTCGCATCAGGCGGGTCATGTCGTAGCTGACGGTGACGGTGCGGTCGACGTCAGCAGGCCGACGCAGGTAGTTCCACGACGCGCGAGCACGCTCCAGGCGGGGCAGCACGCTGGTGTCGGTGTGCAGCTGGGCGACGTTGGGGGAGTACTCGATCGCGGAGAGCAGCTCGCTCTGGGCTGGGGTCGGCTCGGCGAGCATCGCCAGTGCCTGCCCCGGGTGGGTGGCCACGACGACGGCGTCGAAGGTCTCGACCGCGCCGTTGCCGTCGGTGACCTCGATGCCCTCGGAGGTCTCCTCCAAGGAGGTCACCTTGGTGTTCAGGCGGATGTCGGGCAGCCGCGCCGCGATCCGGGTGACGTACTCCCGCGAGCCACCTGTCACGGTGCGCCACTGCGGGGACCCGAAGATCTGGAGCATGCCGTGGTGCTGAAGGAAGCTGAACAGGTAGCGAGCGGGGTACTCCAGCGCCACGGCGGGGTCGCAGGACCACACGCAGGCGACGAGCGACTCCATGAAGTGGGTGCGGAAGAAGGGCGTGAAGCTGCCGCGCTCGAGGAAGTCGCCCAAGGTCTCATCCAGGGCCTCGTCCGCGGACGCCCCGGTCGGAGCCTGGGTGGCGAGCAGCTTTCGGGCCATCTTGTGGAAGCGGGGGATCTCCACCAGCATCCGGAGGTACTCCGGTCGCGCCGCGAGGCGCCAGGTGGGGAACAGGCCCGAGAAGCCGAGCGCGCCGGCGTACTCGAGCTTGGTCTGGTCGGAGCGGACAGACATCGACATCTCGGAGTCTTGGGTCTGCACCCCGAGCTCGTCGAACATCCGCAGCAGGTTGGGGTAGGTGCGCTCGTTGTGCACGATGAACCCGGTGTCGATCGACCACTCCTGCCCGCCGTCCTCGAAGACGTGGGTGTCGGCGTGGCCACCGAGTCGGGAGTCGCCCTCGAAGAGGGTGACGTGGGCCTGTGGGGCGATGACGTGGGCAGCCATCAGCCCGGCCACACCGCTGCCGATCACGGCGACGTGGCGGGGGTGCTCGGGGATCATGCCTCGGCCTCAGACAGTTCGAGCATCGCCAGCGGCTTGGTCGTGGGCTGCTCGGAGCCCTCCAACGGCTCGACGGTGATCCCGACACCGGTCGACTTGGTGGCGTCGCCGGTGAGCAGGAGCTTGTGGTCACCGGCGGTGGTCATCAGCCCGGCCGGAAGCAGCCGGCCCTGAGCGTCACGGAGCCACAGCTCGAAGGACTTGCCGGTGGGCGGGGCGGCCATGTTGCGGGTGAGCAGGACTGCCTTGCCCTCCTTGACCGAGCGGACCACCGTGGCGCTTGAGCCGTCGGTGAACTCGGTGCTGACCCGCTGTGCGTCGGAGGCCGCGAGGACGCGGTCGGCTGCGCTCAGGGTGGAGGTGGTGTCGTCCTGCCAAGGCTGCCAGGTGCCTCCGACGCCGACCGCGGTGATCACGGCGGCAGCGGCGGCCAGGGTCGCGATCCGGAACCGGCGACGACGCATCGGGACGACGTTGCTGGGAGCGGGGGCCTCGCTGGTCTCGGCAGGCTGGACGATCTTGGGGCCGTCCTCGTAGGGCAGCGAGGTCACGCCTGCCTCGGGAGGAAGCGGGCGGATCGCGCGGATGCCGGCCAGGACGGAGACGCGCAGGGACTCTGGCGGAGTCAGCTCAGCGTCGGCGGCCAGGACAGCAGCAGCCTCGCGGAGGCTGACGACCTCGGCCTGGCAGTCCAGGCAGCCGGGAAGGTGTGCCTCGAAGATCTCTCGCTCGTGGTCGTCGAGTGCGCCGACCACGTAGGCACCGGACAGCGCGTGCAATGACTCGGTCACTGTCCCACCCCCATCGTGTCTCTCAGTCGGATCAGGCCATCCCTGATCCTGGTTTTGGCCGTCCCCACAGGAAGGTCCAACATCTTGGCAACCTCCGTGTGCGTGTAGCCCTTGAAGTAAGCAAGCTCCAGCGCTTCGCGCTGGACCTCGGTCAGTGAGTCCAACGCCAGTCGGACCCGTCGTGCTTCCATTGATGCCTGTGCTGCCTCGGCAGTGGAATCGTGCTCCACTGCCGCGTTGCTCTGGTGGTACGTCGTGTCCCGCCTGGTGCTTGCCTCGGCCGAGCGGACCCGGTCTACGGACTTGCGGTGCACGATGGTCAGGACCCAGGAGACGGCACTCCCCTTGGCGGGGTCGAACCGGCTGGCGGTGCGCCAGATCTCCAGAAACGCCTCCTGTGCGACCTCCTCGGCCTGGCTCGGGTCGCGGACGACCCGGACTGCCAGTCCGAAGGCTCGAGAAGAGGTGGCGTCGTACAGCTGGGCGAAGGCGGCCTCGTCGCCACGCCCCGAGCGACGAAGCAGCTCACCAAGGTTCTGGCGGCTGTCGTCACCCGTGACGGGCTGCGGGACCCCGGTCGCCTCCGGCTCCCCGAAGGGGGAGCCGGAGGGATCGGAACTGATTCGGGTCACAAAGGAACCTTCGCAGATCTAGTGAAGAAGCGTGATCAGCTGGTCGGGGACAACACGGTGTCGATGACGTAGACCGTCGCGTTCGCCGTAGTGACGTTGCCGCAGACGATGTTGGAGCTGTCGGCGGGGATGGTGAAGGACTCACCCGAGCCTTCGACGGTGATCTTGTCACCGGCGAGGGTCTCGTGGGTGCCGGCAACCTGCTCGGGGCTGAGCTTGCCGCCGACCACGTGGTGGGTGAGCACCTTGGTCAGTGCAGCCTTGTCCTTGAGCAGCGCGTCGAGGTCCTTCGCGGGGATCTTCTCGAAGGCCGAGTTCGCAGGGGCGAAGACGGTGATCTCGGGTGCGGAGTTCAAGGTGTCGACCAGGTCGGCGGCCGTGACGGCTGCGACGAGGGTGGACAGCACCGGGTTGGCGCTGGCGGCTGTGGCGACCGGGGCGGTGGACATGCCCTGGAACGAACCGTCGCCGGTCTTGGGAATGGCGTCGCACGCGGGACCGAAGGTGCCCTCGGCTGAGGCGTCGGTGGTCTGGCTGGGAGTGTTCTGCTCCACCGGGGTCGGAGTGGAGGAGCTCGAGCTTGTGGTCTCGGAGCCACAGGCGGCCAGACCGAAGGTCAAGGTGAGCGCTGCGACGCTGAGTCCGACGCGCTTGAGGTTCGTGGTCATCGTGGAGCCTTTCGGTAAGAGTTGTGCCAGTGATTCGTGGCAGGGGTCAAATCGGATTGGTGCGGGTCTGCAGAAAGTCAGGCGACGAGGACGACGACTTCCTGCACACCGCTCGAGCCATCGGGGAACGGCGTCGCACGCTCGGTCACCTGGACCTCGCCGGACGTGTTGGTGGCGCGGACGGCGATCTGGTGACGGCCAGACGTGGCGTCCCAGGGCAGATACCACTGCCGCCAGTACTCCGTGCCGGCGTCCGGACCGAGCTCGGCCTGCTGCCACTCCCCGCCGTCAAGCCGGACCTCGACCTTGGCCACGCCGTCGGGCTGGGCCCAGGCGACCCCACCGATCGCGGTCTTGCCGGGCTGGATCGTGGACAGCGGCCGCGGGGTGTCGACGCGGCTGGAGAGCTTGATGGGCGCGTCCACGGCCCACTTGCGCTTGGTCCAGTAGGCGTCCTGAGCGGCGTACGTCGTCAGGGTGAGGCGTTCGAGCCACTTGGTGGCGCCGACGTAGCCGTAGAGACCCGGCACGATCAGACGCACCGGGAAGCCGTGCTCACGGGGGAGGGGCTCGCCGTTCATCGCGAAGGCGAGGATCGCGTTGCGACCGTCCGTCGCGACCTCGAGCGGGGTGCTGATCGTGAAGCCATCCACCGCGGTGGAGAGGATCTGGTCCGCCTCGGAGCCGACACCGGCTTTGTCCAACACGTCCTGGAGGGGTACGCCGAGCCAGCGGGCCGAGCCGACCAGGCTGCCGCCGACCTCGTTGCTGACGCAGGTCAGGGTGATGTCGTGCTCGACCACGTTCATCTTGGTGAGGTCCTCGAAGCTCAAGGAGAGCTTGTTGTCCACATCGCCATCGATGCTCAGCGACCAACCGGCGACGTCGACCACCGGGACCGTGAGGTTGGTGTCGACGCGGTAGAACTTCTCGCGCGGGGTGACGAACGTGCTGATCCCGGAGTACTTCGTCTCGAGCCCGGTCGCGATCGGCGGCAACGGCTTGGCAGCCTTCGGCAGCACGAGGTCGGAGATCTTGTTGCGGGCGCGGATGATCAGCTGCCCGCTGCCGCCCAGGACCACTGCGGCTGCAGCGACCGCGCCACTGCCGATCAGGAAGCCGCGCCGTGAGGCGCCCGTTGCCTCGGTGGGCTTCTCCGTCAGCACGGTGCGCGGGTTGCCGCCGCCACGAAGGAGGTAGAGGAGC
>JBDSBU010000055.1:0-15650 GCA_039921445.1 Marmoricola sp.
GTGGCGTATCGGCCAGCCGTGCTGGCGCCCGCGGGGTGTTCTTGCCTCTCGCCGCCGCGGCGCTGTTCTTCACCCTCCTGGTGGGCCTTCACGTGCTGGACGACCTGCCCGTTGCGTTGCTGATCGCTTACAGCCTGTTCAGCGGGGTTGCGTTCCTGATGTATGGCATAGATAAGTCCGCAGCGGAGCAGGGCGGGTGGCGTACGTCAGAATCCACCCTCCACACGATCGCGCTCGTGGGGGGTTGGCCGGGGGCGCTGATCGCACGCAGGGCCTTCCGACATAAAACGACCAAGCAGCCGTTCCGCACCGTCTTCTGGTTCACGGTCATCGCCAACTGCACGGCCCTTGCCTGGTTCGTGTCCGAGGCGCCTTGGAGGCTTCCCTGAGAGGGGGCGGTCTTGTCCCCGCGATTGGGGCTCCGGTCGGGCAGTGCCGGGCGACGATCTTCGCCCCTTCCCCGGCTCTTACCGGCAGCTCCTATTCGCACTGATGGAAGGTGAGTTGGCCATCGGGGCGGCAGCGGGTCTGGTAGGTGGGGTCGTGGACGCGGCGGTGGTGGTGGGGACACAGCAGCCGCGCACTGCCGACGTTGGTGTGCCCGCCCCGGGACCAGGGGGTGTCGTGGTGGGCGTGGCACAGCGCCGGTGGGGTCCGGCAACCGGCGGCGGAGCAGCCGCCGTCGCGGACGATCAAGGCCAGTCGCATGGACTCGGTGTGCAGACGCCGACGACGCCCGACGTCGAGGACCTGCCCGTGCCCGCCCAGCACCACCGGCACGATGCCGGCCCGGCAGGCCAGTCGCCGGGCCTCGGTCGCTGAGATCCGTCCCCCGGTGTCCAGGGTGCACACCCCCGCGCTCTCTAGGTCCGCGAGCAGTTGCTCGAGGCTCATCGTGACCACGACGGTCGCCGAGCAGCCCCCGGCCTTGGGCAGCACCGCCTGGGGGATCGCTTCGAGGAGCTGGGTCAACGCGATCCCGTGCCGCACCGGGGTGGGCAGGTCGGGGTCGATCCCCGAGGCCCGGTCCAGGGTGTCGGTGGCGTTGCCGGGGCGGTTGGGCGAGGCGTGGGCCAGGATCATCTTGGTCAGCATCTGGCCGTGCAGGGCCGGGATCCGGAACCGACCGTGGCAGGTGCCTTCGTCGTCTTCCCACAGCTTCAGCGTCGTACGCCGCAACGCATGTGCTTCCTCGCGTTCCAGGGCGCGGCCCTCGAACTCCTCAGCCAGCTCCGGGGCGATCACCTCGAAGACCCGACGGCCCAGGACCCGTAACTCCCTGGCGTCGTGGTGGGCGGCCAGCTCGACCAGATGACTCTCTGCCGCGAGCCGCTGCTGCTCGGTGACCGCCCAGGTGCCGGTGCGCGGCAACCGCTCCAAGCCGGCCACGATCGCCCGCGACTGCGCCACGTTGACCGCCCCAGCAGCCACCGCCGCCGACAGCACCCCCAAGTCCTCGAGGCGTTGGGCCAGACGCAGGTCGCTGCGGGCATCGCGACAGACCTGCCGGGTCTGGCTCGCGACCCAGTCCGCGGCCGATGGAGCCCCTGAGTCCACGGTGGCCTCGGACGCCTCGGCCTCGGCCAACAACCGCAGCCGCAACCCCTGGAGCTGGGCTTCACCGCGGGCCAACTCGACAAGCGCGGCCCGCTTCTGCGCCGAAGACATCGACCACAACGCTGCCTGCCCCAACCCCTCCAGACGCTGGGTCAACCGGCACGCGAAGTCGACCACCGGGTGCTGCTCAGTGGGGTCGATCCGTTCGCTGCTCATGGACTGATCCAAGCACCGAGCACTGACAAGAAACCGCCCCTGACCTGCGGTTTCGTCCACATTGCGAGACCGCCGAAAAGAAGACTCGAAGGCGTCGGCGGGCCTTCCCTGGCTCGCGTCCGAGGAACACCAGGAAAGCCGCCAGCCCGAACTCCTGACCACCGTCTACTTCGCAAAACACACTCGGCTGCCGCATTGTGTGCGCGAGCCGGCTCCGTTCAAGGACAAGGCCCCGCTAGCGTCCGGGGGTGACCAGCCCTCGCCGCTCCGACGCCCGTCGACGCAACGGGCGTGCGCGCCGGGGCGGGGCACGGCAGCCGCCGCCGCCGTTACCGGCCGCCGCACAGGGTGAGCGGCTGTGGGTGCTCGACGTGCCCTACGGGACACAGGTCGAGGGCGCCACCTGGCATTCGGCTGTCAAGACCCACCTCTTCGTCGGACGCGCTCTGCCCACGCACCTCGCGCCCTACGCGCCAGGTCCGCACACGCTCGGCCGGTTCATCGAGAACGAGCTCAACCCCGACCACTCGACACCAAGCCCCGAGCCGACCGAGGCGCTCGAGCCCCGAAGGATCCAGTTCGAGGCGGCCGACGCGATCGCGGCGCGCGCCGCAGCGGGTGGACGGCAGTTCCTGCTGGCCGACGAGCCCGGCGTGGGCAAGACCATCTCCGCGGTCCTGGGTGCGACGGCGGTGGGCGACCTCCGCGAGGCACGACGCGTGCTGGTGATCGCCGACCGACCCGCGACGATCACGATCGGCCACTGGTGCCGCACCATCACGGCGCTGGGCGACGGCGGTCTGGAGTGGGTGGTGATCACCTGGGACCGACTGGAGAAGGTCAAGGACCACACGTGGGACGTGATCATCGCCGACGAGGCCCACGCTCTCCGACGTACGACGACCAAGCGCTGGAAGCTCTGGGCGCGGATCTCGGGTCACGGGCGGCCGCACGACACGGCGCCGTTCGTGATCGCGACGACCGCGACGCCCGGCCACACGCCCCTCGAGCTGCCCTACCTCGCTCCGGCCTATGCGCAGGTGCTCGGCGAGCCGATGAAGGAGTGGACCTCTGCCACGCAGCCCGGGGCCGCGTTCGCGACCGCGCTCGAGCGCCACGGCGTGGGCGTGGAGCAGGGACGGTACGGCGCGACGTGGACCACCGACCCGGCGCGACGTGCCGCCGACCTCAAGCTGGTTCGCGGATGGCTCGACGAGGAGCGGCCCCCGGCGATGCTGCACCGCGCCGCGTCGTGGGGGCCGGTGCCGATCTCCGGCATGCCAGTGGCGCTCACGCCTGCGGAGCGCACGGCGTACGACTCCGAGTGGGGAGAGTTCTGCCGTGAGATGGACATCGCCCGACGTGGTCGCAACGTCGCCAAGGGCCGTGCCGCGCTGCTGCGCTTCCGGCAGAAGGCGGGCCTGATCCGCGTCGACTCGACGGTCGACTGGATCGTCCAGCAGGTCCATGCGGAGCGACAGGTGGCGTGCTCGGTCGAGTTCGTCGCGACCGCCGCCGACCCCATCGCCGATCGGCTGCGTGACAGCGGCATCGGGGTCGCCACGATCTACGGTCGCGACCGGTTCGACCCCGAGGCCGAGCGGCTCCGGTTCCAGACCGGGCAGGCGAAGGTCTGCGTCTTCACCACGGTCGCCTCGATCAGCCTGCACGCCGGCGAGACCCTTCCCGAGGGCCGACGGGCGACCTCCGAGCCCCGGGTCGGCGTCTTCCACCAGGCCCGCTTCTCGGGCATCGCTGGACGGCAGGTGACCGGTCGCACCCACCGCGACCATCAGGTCTCCCCGTGGCACATCGCCTACGCCGAGGGCACCGTCGAGGAGCAGGTCGGCAAGGTGATGGTGGAACGCATCGCCGCCGCCTCCGACACGGTGGGAGGCGACACCACCGGTCTCAGCGCCCTCGCCCAGCTCCTCGGGGCCGACTGGCTGCCGTCCGCGACCCTGACCGAGGGCGTCGTCTAAACAGCAGTGCCTCGGAGATCCAGCAGGAGCGCTCGGAGATCGTCTGAGACCCGAGCCTTTGTGTTGGTTGCGTAGGAGAAGGTGACAATCATCGACTCGCCGTCTGCTGCGATGGCGCCGTGACGGTGGCTCACCGCCCGGTAGTGCATGACGAACCGGTCCTCCCCGACGTCCCCGACCCGCGCGCCGACGGTGACGGTGTCGGGGTGGGTCAGCGGGATCCGGAAGCGGCAGCTCGCCGAGTGCAGGATCGGCCCGACATCGCCGGACTGCTCGATCTGACCCCAGCCCAGCTGGGCGAAGCAGTTGATCCGCGCGGTCTCGAAGTAGCGGAAGTACACGACGTTGTTCACATGACCCAGGGCATCCATGTCGCCCCAGGCGACAGGGATCACCACCGTCACCGGGAAGTCGGCCAGCAGCTCGGCGATCCGATCCTTGTCAGTCACCGGCACAGGCTAGCGATGCTCGAAGTGCACGCTGGTCCGCGGCCCTGCGCGGCCCTGCGCGGCACAACGAACTCGGGCGTGCTCGTCCGACGTCTGCTCGTCCCGCTGGCTGGACCAGGTGGGCGAGGTGTCGTCGCCAGACGCCTCTTCGCGCTCGGCGTACGTCGTCATGCTGCTCAGTCCGCGGCCGGAGCCAGAATTGCCGGGAGTGACGCTGCCAGGGTGACCAGCAGCTCCTCGCGGCTGATGCCATGGGGATCGCGGACCCACTCCAGGACGACCTCCTCGACCAGAGCCACCCAGCCACGCACGAGCAGCCGCGCCCTCGGCGTGTCCACCAGCCCGAGCTGTGCGGCCTCGGCCGCGACCCAGGGCTCGAAGAGCCGTTCGGTGAGCGTTCCTCGCGTCTCCTCATAGATCTTGCGCAGCGCGTCGCTGCCCCCGGCAGCGCCACGCAGCAGGGAGACGAACCCCTGGTAGTTCTCCTCGACGTAGTCGACGTAGCGGGTCAGCGAGCCCGCCAGCTGCTCGAGCGGTGCACCTGTGCCGTTGGGAGCGGTCACCTGGATCAGGTTGTCGGCGGCCCGCTGGACGACAGCGGCATGGAAGTCCTGCTTGTTGCCCCAGTAGTGGTAGAGCAGCCCGCGAGAGATGCCGGCCTCCTCGGCCAGCGCCTCGATGGAGAGCTCCTCGAGCGGCCGACTCCCGAGCAGGCGTACGCCGAGCTCGAGGAGCTGCTCGCGACGACCGTCAGAGCTCATCCGCACCCGGCTGGAAGACATGTGTGCGATGTTACTGAATTTCTTTCAACAAGGCTATTGACGCGTGTTCAACAGTCGGCGAAGGTTGACCCATGACCTCGACCACCACCCTGCCCGAACGGGTCCGCACCCTTGTCGTCGGCGCCGGCTTTGCCGGTTTGGGCGCCGCGATCAAGCTCGACGAGCACGGCTTCTCGGACTTCCTCGTCCTCGACAAGGGCGCTTCGGTCGGCGGGACCTGGCGCGACAACACCTACCCCGGGGCTGCGTGCGACGTGCCCAGCCAGCTCTACTCGTTCAGCTTCGCGCCCAACCCGCACTGGTCGAGCTCGTTCTCGCCCCAGCCGGAGATCCAGGCCTACCTCGAGCGCACGGCGCAGGAGTCCGGCGTGCTCGACCGGTTCCGCTTCGGCGTGAGCGTCGAGGACATGCGCTGGGATGAGAGCGATCAGGTCTGGCGCGTGAGCACCAGCGCCGGAGACGTCTTGGCCGAGACCGTGATCACCGGGTCCGGGGGGCTCTCGGAGCCCAAGCTCCCCGACATCGAGGGCATCGACTCCTTCGACGGGGAGGTGTTCCACTCCGCCCGGTGGAACCACGATGTCGACCTGGCCGGCAAGCGGGTGGCCGTGATCGGCACCGGCGCGTCCTCGATCCAGATCGTCCCGGCACTCGTGGACAAGGTCGCCCACCTCGACGTCTACCAGCGCACGGCTCCGTGGGTGATGCCGCGTCATGACCGCGCCTACTCCTCGCTCGAGAAGTTCGGGTTCAAGCACGTTCCGCTGCTGCAGAAGGCCTACCGGACCGGGATCTACTGGGGTCGTGAGACCTTCGTGCCCGGCTTCACCGTGAACCCCAAGCTCGCCTACCCCGCCCAGCGGTTGGCGCTGCAGAACATCGAGCGCGGGATCTCTGACCCCGAGCTCCGCAAGGCGGTGACACCGCACTTCCAGATCGGCTGCAAGCGGATCCTGATCTCCAACACCTACTACCCCGCCCTCGCGCAGGAGCACGTCGACCTGGTCACCGACGGGATCGTTGCGATCACACCTGCCGGTGTGGTCACCGCCGATGGTGTCGAGCGCGAAGTCGACGCGATCATCGTCGCCACGGGCTTTCACACCACCGAGCAGCCGATCGCCACGCACATCGTGGGCCGCGGCGGACGCAGCCTCGCCGACACGTG
This sequence comes from Marmoricola sp., assembly GCA_039921445.1. Taxonomy (GTDB): domain Bacteria; phylum Actinomycetota; class Actinomycetes; order Propionibacteriales; family Nocardioidaceae; genus Marmoricola. The sequence goes on from JBDSBU010000055.1 coordinate 6,155, forward strand.
GGGCGAGCACGGCCAGGCGGCGTACAAGGGCACCACCATCGCCGGCTTCCCCAACATGTTCCAGATCGTCGGACCCAACACCGGGCTGGGGCACTCCTCGATGGTCTTCATCATCGAGAGCCAGATCGCCTACGTGATCTCCGCGCTGCAGCAGATGGGCCAGCGCGAGCTTGCCACCGTCGAGCCGCGTCCTGAGGCCCAGCGGGCCTGGAACGACGACATCCACCGCCGGATGCAGCGCACCGTATGGAGCACCGGCGGCTGCGCCAGCTGGTACATGGACGCCCACGGCCGCAACACGACGTTGTGGCCGCGCACGACCTTCAAGTTCCGTGAGCTGCTGCGTACCTTCGACGTCGACCAGTACGTCGTGACCGCGCAGGCCGCCCGCACCACCGAGACCGAGGAGAACGCAGCATGAAGACTCTCGACAACCAGGTCGTCGTGATCACCGGAGCAGGGTCCGGCATGGGCCGCGAGATGGCGCTGCTTGCAGCCCGCGCGGGTTCGCTGCTCGCGATCTCGGACTGGAACGAGACCGGACTCGCCGAGACCGTCGAACTTTGCAAATCCGCTGGAGTCCGCGAGCTGCGCAGCGACGTCGTCGACGTCTCCGACCGGGCGGCGGTGGCCCAGTGGGCCGCGGCCGTTGCTGACCAGTTCGGCCGGGTCAACGTGGTCGTCAACAACGCCGGGGTCACGGTCACCGGCGACTTCGAGGAGATGTCGTATGAGGACTTCGACTGGATCGTCGGCGTCAACTTCAACGGCGTCGTCAACGGCACCAAGGAGTTCCTCCCGCATCTGATCGCGTCCGGCGACGGGCACCTGATCAACATCTCCAGTCTCTTCGGCCTGATCTCGATGCCGGGCCAGACGGCGTACAACGCGACGAAGTACGCCGTCCGCGGGTTCACCGAGGCACTCCGGGAGGAGATGCTCATCAACGGCCACGCCGTCGGCGTCACCTGCGTGCATCCCGGTGGCATCAAGACCGGCATCTCACGCAACGGCCGCAAGACCTCCAGCCAGGACGCCGACGCCCTCGACTCGCTGTTCGAGAAGAAGCTCGCACGGATGGCGCCCGAGAAGGCCGCACGGATCATCTTCAAGGGCGCCTTGGCCGGTCGCGCCCGCGTGCTTGTCGGCATCGACGCGCACCTCATCCACCACTTCGCCAAGCTCACCGGCTCGCGCTACCAGGACATCCTGGCCCGCCTCGCTCCGATGACGATGCCGAAGCCGAAGAACGAGCCCAGGAACTAGCCCAGACCAGAGGGGTCTGCGTTGGCACCGCACACGATGACGCAGACCCGCTCTCCGGGCGCTGGCCGGTAACCGCCACCGAGCAGCGCCGCGAATGCCGTGGCCCCGCCGGGCTCTGGGGCCAGACGCAGGTCACGCCACAGCGCCCGACGCGCACGCACGATCTCCTCGTCGGTGACCACTACCGAGGCGACGTCGTGGCTGCGGGCCACCGAGAAGGCGATCTCACCCAGTCGGGAAGCGCCCAGAGCGTCAGCAGCGACTCCCCCGACACTCACCTCGACCGGTCCGTCGGCGGCGAGTGCGTCTCGCAGGGCAGGGCAGAGCTCCGGCTCCACCCCGACGACCTTCACCCCGGGCAGTGCTCCGGCAAGCGCGGTGGTCACCCCTGCCATCAGCCCGCCTCCTCCGACCGCCACCAGCACGGTGTCGACGTCGGGCACCTGCTCGGCCAGCTCGAGACCGAGCGTGCCCTGACCCGTGACGGTGCCCCAGGAGTCGTAGGCATGCAGCGCCAGCACCCCCTGCGCGGCCGCTGCCTCCAGACTCGCCTCCAGCGCCTCGGCGTAGGTCGCGCCCACCTGGTCCACCTGCGCCCCCAACGCGGCGATTGCGGAGACCTTCATCGCCGGAGCGGTCGTGGGCACGAAGATCCGGGTCGCGATGCCGAGAGCGTTGCCGGCGTGGGCCACCGCGAGCCCGTGGTTTCCGCCCGAAGCAGCCACCAGTGCCGCAGGGGTCTCCGGAACCGACAGGACACTGTGGAAGGCCCCACGTGCCTTGAACGACCCCGAGTGCTGAAGCAGCTCGAGCTTGAGGACGACCGACCCGACGCCGCCACCGGTCATCACCACGGGAGTACGCCGTACGCGCGACCCGATCAGCTCGGCGGCAGCGCGCACGTCGTCGTAGGTCGGAACCTGAGCACTCGTCACACCCGCCAACGTATCCTCAGGCCATGTCGCACCCCGTCCGCGTGGAGTGCCGAAAGTGGCCTGACGCCCCCCACTGGGAGTTCGATGGCGTGCACCTCGGTGTCGATGAGCACGGCATCTGGATCGGCATCACCGAGGGCACGCTGCTCGCCAGTCCGAGCCGCGCGTTCCATGCGACCGCCGACCACGTGACGCTCGTCCCGCACGACGCCTGGTGGCTGGCGACGTTCTACGGCGAGGATCGGCAACGCCCCTTCGACATCTACGTCGACATCGCCACCCCCGCGGTGTGGCACAGCGGGTCCTTGGTCCGTGCGGTCGACCTGGATCTCGACGTGATCAAGGGCACCACCGGTCGGGTCTGGGTCGACGACGAGGACGAGTTCGCCGCACATCGAGTGCAGCTGGCCTACCCCGAGGACGTCGTCCGGCGCGCCCTCGGAAGCTGTGAGTCGGTGCTGACTGCCTTGACGGCGGAGCAGGGCTGCTTCGACGGCGTGCACCGTGGCTGGTTGAGCACGCTGCGGAGCCTCGGATCGGACGCGGACTAGTCCGCTTTAAGGTTTTGATGCAGTTTTGTACTAAAACCCGATGCGTGTCCCATTTGACCCCTTAGTCTCGAAATGTTCTAACTGGGGTGGGAGACTCTGATGAAGTTGTTGTCGACGCTGCTGTGCGCCGCGATCGTTCCGCTGACGGCCACGGCCACGATGGCCGTCGCGGCCAGGACGCCACCGGCGACGACGACGGTGCCCACCAGCGCGTCGGCCGCCGGAGCGGGGTCCATGGCGCGGACGAGCATGCCACAGCAGGTGCTGCCGGGTTCGGTGCTGGTCGTCCGTCAGAAGACCCTGCGGCATGTCACCAGTACCGGAGCTCGGAAGGTGGAGACAGCTCGACGCAACCACAGCGACCAACAGTTCTTCGCGATCAGCCGGACCGGCGGCAACGACGTACCCGAGGCCGCCCTGCGTGCCTACCGGGCTGCCGCCACCTCCATGTCCAAGACCACGCCCGGTTGCGGGATCGGCTGGACGATGTTGGCCGCGATCGGTCGGGTGGAGAGCGACCACGGACGCTACGGCGGCTCGACGCTCGGGACAGACGGAGTCTCTCGTCCTGCCATCGTCGGTCCTCGACTCGATGGCGCCGGGCCGTTCGCAGCGATCCCGGACTCCGAGAACGGGCGGCTCGACGGTGATCGGCTCTGGGACCGTGCAGTCGGCCCGATGCAGTTCCTGCCCTCGACCTGGCGGGCTGTCGCGCGTGACGGCGACGGTGACGGCAAGACCAGCCCCAACGACCTCGATGACGCCGCACTGGGTGCCGCGGTCTATCTCTGCGGCGCCGGGAACCTCTCCGACCAGAGCGGCATGGGGCGTGCCGCCTTCCGTTACAACCAGTCCGACTACTACGTGGCCCTGGTGCTCGCCTACGAGCGTGGCTACCGCACCGGTGTCTTCGTGATTCCCGTCGATCCTGCGGTCGAGGCCGACGCCGAGCAGCAGGCAGCCCGCCACGCCAAGCGGCGTGCGGCCCGGATCGCGCGCCAGGCTGCTCACCGGCTGGAGCAGAAGGCCAAGACGAAAGCCGAGGCCAAGACCAAGGCCGAGACCAAGCCCAAGGTCAAGCCCAAGGTCAAGAACGTCGCGAAGCCGGCTGCTCACCCCGTCTCCAAGCCGGCGCCGAAGCCGGCTCCCAAGCCGGTTCCCAAGGCGACTCCCAAGCCGGCGCCTGCACCCGTGGCCAAGCCGACCCTTCCGCCCGCTCCTTCTCCCATCCCCTCTCCCCCTTCGATCTCACCGAGCCCCTAGCGCCCCTAGCGCCCCTAGCGCTACGAGCGCTCTGAGTAGGGCCATCAGAGCCGCGGGCACCACCACGCGACGTTTCCCCGCCCTGGCTGCGTGGAACGATGGGCCGCATGCCTGCCGAGCGCGCTTCGATCGAGTTCGCAGGTGACGGCGAGCCCACGTTGGGCGTCGAGTGGGAGTTCGCTCTCGTTGACAAGGTCTCCCGTGACCTCGTCAATGCGGCGTCCGAGCTCTTCGCGCTCGTCGAGGAGCGGCACGGGCACCAACCTCGACTGCATCAGGAGCTCTTGCGCAACACGGTCGAGCTGACCACTGGCATCTGCCGCACCACAGGTGAGGCAGTCGATGAGCTCGCTCGGATGCTCGCCATGGTGCGCCCTGTGGCCGACGAGCTCGGGGTCGCCCTCTACAGCGCCGGGACCCACCCCTTCGCCGAGTGGAGCAACCAGCTGCTCACGCCGGGCTATCGCTACGAGGAGCTGATGGCGCGCACCCAGTGGTGGGGGCGGCAGATGTTGATCTGGGGGGTGCACGTCCACGTCGGCGTACGTCGGGATCACGTCGTGCCGATCGTCTCGGCGCTGCTGAAGTGGTACCCGCACCTGCTGGCGCTGAGCGCCTCGTCCCCGATCTGGGCCGGCACCGACACCGGCTATGCCAGCAACCGGGCGATGATGTTCCAGCAGCTGCCGACGGCGGGACTGCCGTTCCAGTTCGAGACCTGGTCCGACTTCGAGTCCTATGCCCATGACCTGCTCACCACCGGTGTGATCGAGGAGATCGACGAGATCCGTTGGGACGTGCGCCCGGCGCCGAGACACGGCACCGTCGAGGTCCGGATCTGTGACGGTGTCTCGACGCTGCAGGAGATGCGCGCCCTGGTCGCCCTGACCCACTGCCTCGTGGTCGACCTCTCCGATCGGCTCGATCGTGGCGAGACCCTGCCGACGATGCCCCCGTGGCACGTCCAGGAGAACAAGTGGCGCGCCGCGCGCTACGGCCTGGATGCCTGGATCATCCTGGACGAGCACTCCAACGAGACGCTGCTCCTCGACGACCTGACCGACCTGCTCGCGCACCTCGCACCCGTGGCCGAGCGACTGGGCTGCTCGACCGAGCTGGCGCTGATCGCCGAGATCCCGCGTCGCGGCGCCTCCTACCAGCGGCAACGCGGCGTGGCCGAACGCACCGAGGGCGACCTCGTGGCTGTCGTCGACTCGGTCCTGCGCGAGCTCTGAGCCCTCACTCGGCCAGCGGCGGGATCAGGTCGGTCGCCTCCATCGGATCGACCCCGGTCACCGCGAGCAGGTCGGCGATCAGCGAGCGGACCTGGGCGAGAACCACCTCGGAGGAGAGACCGGAGGCGCGCTCGATCTGGGAGCTGTCCCTGCCCAGCGCGATCAACCGGTCCCGGAGGGCGCTGGCGACCCGGTCTGCCGCCAGCTCACGGGCGATCGCGTCCGTGATCTCGGCGAGCTCACGCAGCATCGCGGCATACGACGCGGGGACCGGTTCACGCCGGTACGCCGCCACGGCGACCCGGCGCACCAGCACTCGGGTGTTGCGCATCGCGAAGTCGAGCGGCTCGACGAGGTCGGCCATCGCTCGAACCCGGCCACGGTGCCGGATCCGGAAGGGCGAGGACCGCACCACCGAGAGGCCCTCGTCGGCGGCGGCACGCAGCTCGGCCAACAGGCTGTCGGTCATCCGAGCGTCGCGAAGCACGCCCAGCGACCGCTCGACGTCTCCCTCCACGATGCCGTCAGCGGCTGCCCGAAGCAGCTCGGACATCTTCTTGACCACGACCGCGGCTCGCTCGCGCGGCCGGCGCAGCGGCGCCCGGGGGACGACGGTCGCGGCGACGAGCGCGACCGCACCACCGATCAGTGCGTCGGTCCACCGAACGAACGCCTCGCCGGGCGAAGGCAGCAGGGTGCTCACCACGATCGCCTGCACCGCCGCCTGGTTGACGAACAACGTGCCCTGGTCGAGCAGCAGGGCCGTGGCCATCGCCAGGGAGACGATCAGGGTGATCTGCCAGCCGCCCGAGCCCAGCCAGTACGTGATCGCGTCCCCGAGGAAGACTCCGATCGCCACGCCCACGGTCACCTCTGCCACCCTGCGCAGCCGTTGCCCATAGCTGGTCCCCAGGCTGACCACCGCCGCGATCGGCGCGAAGAACGGGGTCTCGTGCCCGAGCACGGAGGAGGCGAGGAACCACGCGACGCCGGCAGCGGCCGCGCACTGCCCGATCTGCCAGCCCTTGGAACGCAACCGGCCCCAGCGCTGGCGCAGCATGGTGCGGCTGCGACCGACTGCGCTCTCCAGGTGTGGGCCGGCGGCGGCTCCGGCCCTGGCCAGCTGCGCTCGCGCGTTACTTCCGGAGTGTGGTGCCACGGCCATGCAGCATGGTGATCAGCTGCGTGAGCTGACCGTCGGCCTTGGCCGTACGCCGGAACGAGGTCAGCGTGATCGCCGGCTTGAACCGCTGGCGTGCGATCGCCTTGGCATAGGTGAACTCCTTGAGCCCGTCCTCACCGTGGATCCTGCCGAAGCCCGAGTCGCCGACACCACCGAACGGCAGGGACGGGATCGCGGCGAACGCGATCACCGAGTTCACGGACGTCATCCCTGACCGGATCGAGGAGGCGATCTCCATCGCCTTCTCCTTGGCGAACACCGTGGCTCCGAGGCCGTAGCGAGTGCCGTTGGTCAGCCGCACCGCCTCGTCCATGTCGCTGACCCGGGTCACCGTGACCGTCGGCCCGAAGGTCTCGTCCTGGACTGCCGTGGAGTCCTCGGGCACGTCGACCAGGATCGTGGGCTGCACGTAGCGCTCCCCCACAGCGTCCGGGCCACCAAGCACGGCCCGGCCACCGCGGGCCAGAGCGTCGTCGATGTGGGAGCGGATGATGCCGAGCTGCGAGGGCATCGTGATCGGACCGATCTTGTCATCGCCCCCGTCGCCGGCGTTGACCTCACGGGCCTTCGCGAGCAGCTTGCCCAGAAACTCGTCGTAGACCGAGGTGTGCACGTAGACCCGCTCGACACCGATGCAGGTCTGACCGGCGTTGGAGCACGCGCCCCACAAGGCGGCGTCGGCGGCGGCCTCGACGTCGGCGTCGCTGTCGACGAGGAGCGCGTCCTTGCCTCCCGCCTCGATCAGAACCGGAGTGAGGGTCTCGGCACAGGCAGCCATCACCAACTTGCCGGTCTCGGTCGACCCGGTGAACGCGAGCTTGTTGACTCCGGCCCGGCACAGCGCGGCACCGGTCTCACCGAGACCGGTGACCACCTGGAAGACCGGGTGCTCGGGAACGACCTCGGCGAAGGTCGCAGCCAACCACTGACCAACCCCGGGGGTGAGCTCACTGGGCTTGAAGACCACGGCGTTGCCGGCGCCGAGGGCATAGATGATCGAGCCCATTGGGGTGAAGACCGGGTAGTTCCACGGGCCGATCACCCCGACGACACCGAGCGGGAGGTACTCCACGGTGGCGCTCATGTTGGCCATCACGAGTCCGGAGGACCGCTTGCGCCGCTTGAGCGTCTTCTCGGCGTGCTTGGTGACCCAGGCGATGTGGTCCAGGGCCAGCGCGGCCTCCAGGGTCGCGTCGCTGTGCGGCTTGCCAGTCTCCTGGTGCACGACATCTGCAAGCTGGGCGATCCGACGTGTCACGACGCCCTTCCAGGCACTCAGCCGCTCGGCCCGCTCCTCGAAGCTCAGCGCCGACCACCAGGCGCCAGCCACCTTGGCACGCGCGACGGCTTCGGCGACCTCCTCGGCGGTCTGCACCGGATGGGTGCCGACCACGTCGCCCGTGCGCGGGCTGAGGGAGTCGAAGGTCTCTCGGGTGCCGGTGCGGGCCGCTACGTCTGTCGTCATCTGGCGAACCTATACCCGACCCCGCAAAAACTGCCCGGGCTGGCTATGCTCCGTCCGGTGACCAAGCGCCCCCTGTTCCTGCATGTCGGAACGAGCAAGAGTGGAACCTCCGCGCTGCAGGTCGGCCTGTGGGACTCCGTGGACATTCTCAACGCCTCAGGGCTGGGTCTACCGCTGGTCGGTCGTGGCGAGGCTGTGCGCCAGATGCTGCGTCCTCTCGGGTGGACCCCACACGCGGGTTTCGTCGAGGAGCTGGACCCGGAGGGCCTCAAGACCCTCGGCACACGCCTGCGTGACACGCTGGGTGACCGCTTGGTGATCAGCAACGAAGACCTTGCCGAGGCCCCGCCGGGACCCATCGCCGCATTCCGAGAGATGGTCGAGGCCGCCGATCTGGACCTACACGTGATCGTCACCGCACGCGACTGGGCCAAGCAGCTCGCCTCGGACTGGCAGCAGCTGCTCAAGCACCGGATCACAACCGACTACGAGACCTTCCTGCACCAGGTGCGCGACCACCAAGGCTCCGAGGGCGAGACCTTCTGGCGCCGGCAGGACTTCTTCGGGGTCTGCGACCGATGGGGTGCCGGTCTGGACCCCAGCCACGTCCACCTGGTGCCGGTCCCGGCAGCCGCCGTGGACAAGGATGCGATCTTCCGAGTCTTCGCCGACCTGCTGGACTTCGACCCGAGCACGCTCCGGATCGACCCCGAGCGCGAGATCAACACGTCCTTCGGCTACGTCGAGGCCGAGATGCTGCGCCGGGTCAACCTCGCCTTGGGCGACCGCCTTCCCGACTATGAGAAGGAGTACATGCTCGCCGTACGCCGGATCCTCGTGCGTCGCGCCATCCCACGTGGCCAACCTCCCCGGATCACGCTGCCACCGGCACACGTGGCCTGGGTCCGCGAGATCGCAGAGGAACGAATCACGGCCGTGCACGAGCGTGGCTTCACGGTTCACGGTGACCAGACCCTGTTGCTTCCCGACCCCCGGGTCGTGGCGCCGTTACCCGAGCTCGACGAGGCCGCGATGGCATCGGCTGCCATCGAGACCCTGGCCAACTTCGCCTACGCCGAGTTCCAAGACCGTAGAGGCAAGCGCAGGAAGCAGCGCGTGCCCTCCCTGCGAGCGACGTCGCCCGCCCACCAAGACCTGCCGGAAGTTCCACCAGCAGAGGCCCCGCCGGCTCCTCAGCGCGCGAGCCTCGCACGCCGAATCATCCGGCGCCTCCGGCCCTGATCAGGTCGGCTGCCTTCTCGGCGATCATCACCGTGGGGGCGTTGGTGTTCCCACGCGGGACGACCGGCATCACCGAGGCGTCCACAACGCGAAGACCCTTGACCCCACGGACGCGGAGCTCGGGGTCGACGACTGCGTCCTCCCCCGATCCCATCGCGCAGGTGGCGACCGGGTGGTAGAGCGTCTGCGTCCATTTGCGTAGGTGCTCGAGCAGGTCGTCCTCGGATGGACTCGAAGGGAGCTGCCAGGGTCGGTCGAGGTGGCTAGCGATCGGCCCCTGCCCGCAGATCTCGACCAAGCGGCGCATGCCGGCGAGCATCGCGTCCAAGTCGGATCCGTCGTCGAAGTAGGCGGCG
>JBDSBU010000056.1:0-6000 GCA_039921445.1 Marmoricola sp.
TCGTCAAGCCCGGCGAGGACGAGGAGTGGCACCAGTACTGGATCGACCAGCGGACCGCCTGGTACACCGGCCTCGGCATCAGGGCCGAGAACCTGCGCCACTTCGAGCACCCGTCGGAGAAGCTCAGTCACTACTCGAAGCGAACCGTCGACCTCGAGTACCGCTTCAACTTCGCCGGTTCGGAGTGGGGTGAGCTCGAGGGCGTGGCCAACCGCACCCACTTCGACCTCAAGACGCACTCCGAGCACTCCGGCCAGGACCTCTCCTACTACGACCAGGCCTCCGGAGAGCGCTACCTGCCCTACGTGATCGAGCCCGCAGCCGGTCTGAGTCGGAGCCTGATGACCTTCCTGGTCGATGCGTGGACCGAGGACGAGGCTCCCAACACCAAGGGCGGTGTCGACAAGCGCACGGTCCTCAAGCTCGACCCACGGCTCGCACCGGTCAAGGTCGCGGTCCTGCCCCTGAGCCGCAACGAGGCGCTCACCCCGAAGGCCAAGAACCTCGCCGCCGAGCTGCGTCAGCTGTGGAACGTCGAGTTCGACGACTCCGGGGCGATCGGGCGCCGTTACCGCCGCCAGGACGAGATCGGTACGCCGTACTGCGTCACCGTCGACTTCGACACCCTGGAGGACGGCGCGGTCACGATCCGGGAGCGCGACACGATGGCGCAGGAGCGGATCAGCCTCGAGGGTCTGCGGACCTGGTTCGCCGAGCGTCTGGTCGGCTGCTGAGTCCGCGCAGCCAAATGCGCCCGAACACCGGGCGCGAACGGCACAATGACGGCGTGACCCCACGCCGTCCCCACGCATCCCTCGCCGTCCTGGCAACCCTGGCCCTCGTCCTCACCGGTTGCGGGGAGGACAAGCCAGCCTCCAAACCTGCCGCCAGTGAGTCCACGGACCTGCCCACCGGCAACGTCAAGGTCCCCGAGGGGGTCACCCTGACCACGGCTGGCACCACGCTGCAGTTCGGAGAGGCGGCGACCGTGGCCTACGAGCCCAACAGCCGCCGGAGCTCGGTGCTCTCGCTGAGCGTCAGCTCGGTCAAGACCGGCCAGCTCAAGGACTTCGCTGCCTATGACCTGGACAAGCGCACCAAGGCCTCGACGCCCTACTACGTCAAGGTGATGGTGAAGAACCTTGGCACCGGCGACCTCAGCCGAGCCGGCATCCCGCTGCTTGCGGTCGACTCGCGCAACACCTTGGTCCAGCCCTCGAGCTTCAACAACACCTTTGCCAAGTGTTCCTCGACCCCGCTCCCGGCCGGGTTCGTCGGCGGCAAGCAGATGCGCGGCTGCCTGGTCTACCTGATCCCCGACGGCGGCACGCTCACCGAGCTGAGCTTCCGCCCGCTCCAGGCCTTCGAGCCGATCGTGTGGCAGGGCACCGTCGAGCCTGCGGTGGTCAAGAAGGCCAAGAAGCCCAAGAAGGGCGCCAAGACCAGCAAGAAGAACACCAAGAAGAAGGCCAAGCCCTGAGCCATCCGACCGAGCTTCGTCTCGGCTCGCTGACTGTGAGCCCCCCCGTGGTGCTGGCCCCGATGGCCGGGATCACCAACGCGGCCTACCGGCGACTCTGCAGCGAGCAGGGCGCTGGCCTCTACGTCTGCGAGATGATCACCAGTCGCGGCCTCGTCGAAGGCGACCGGGGCACCCGACAGATGCTGGTCTTCGACGAGCAGGAGTCGGTGCGCTCGGTCCAGCTCTACGGCACCGATCCGGCGTACGTCGGCAAGGCGACCGAGATCCTGTGCGAGGAGTACGGCGTCGCGCACGTCGACCTGAACTTCGGCTGTCCGGTGCCGAAGGTGACCCGCAAGGGTGGGGGAGCGGCGCTGCCCTGGAAGCGCACCCTGCTCGGGGAGATCCTGGTTGCGGCGGTCCAGGCAGCAGCTCGCTACGACGTCCCGGTGACGATGAAGACCCGCAAGGGGATCGACGATGACCACCTGACCTACCTCGACGCTGGCCGGATCGCCCAGGAGTCCGGCGCGGCAGCGATCGCGCTGCACGGACGCACCGCCATGCAGGGCTACTCGGGCACCGCAGACTGGGACTCGATCTCGCGCTTGGTCGAGCACGTCGACATCCCCGTCCTCGGCAACGGCGACATCTGGGAGGCGGCGCACGCGTTGGCGATGGTCGAGCAGACCGGCGCCGCCGGGGTGGTGGTGGGTCGCGGGTGCCTGGGGCGGCCGTGGCTGTTCCGCGACCTCGCGGCGGCCTTCGCCGGTGAGCGGGTCGCAACCCTCCCGCGGCTCGGCGAGGTGGCAGCGATGATGCGTCGGCACGCGGAGCTGTTGGCGAGCCACATGGGCGAGGAACGCGGGTGCAAGGAGTTCCGCAAGCACGTGTCCTGGTACCTCAAGGGCTTCCCCGTCGGTGGTGACCTGCGGCGCGACCTGGCCCTGGTCAGCACCCTGGCAGGGCTGGTGGAACTGCTCGCCGGGATCGACCCGACTGCGGAGTTTCCGGTCACCGAGCTCGGTGCCCCACGGGGTCGGCAGGGTGGCCCGCGGAAGCGGGTGGTGCTGCCCGAGAACTGGCTCTCCGACACCGACGGGACCAATTCGATCGTCCACGAGGACACCACGGAGATCGGCGGTGGCTGAGAGCAGGACTCGCGGGACGTGTCATGCCTCACGCCGACAAATCGGGTAGTTGATTGGGCACAGATCGCCGAATCATGGTTCCATCGATGGGTTCCCGGACGACAACGATAGGAAGATCCTTGCTCCGAGCCAGACACAGCCTGGTGCCGAACTCGGTCAGCGCCCGTCGATTCGCCCTGGTGGCGGCACCTCTGGTCACCGTGATGGCCGTCGGTGTCGGCGTCGCCACCCTGGACCTCCAGCAGCCCGCCGTACCCCCGAGCGCCGCAGGTGCCAACAGCGCCGCGCAGGCCGCCCCGGGTCTGGTCACCTCCCCGAGCACCGCCAATCGCACCCTCGGCACCTCGCGTTCCGCCGACCGGGTGCCCCTGGTCAACCACCGGGTCCCCAAGGCCACCGGCAAGCGCTGGACCACCGGCAATCTCGACCTTCGGGTCGAGCCCCGCGACGGGTCCAAGGTCGCCGGGCTGCTCAAGACCGACAAGCGAGTGGCGATCACCGGAGAGACCGACGGCAAGTTCGCCGAGGTGGTGATCGGAAATCTGCCGCGCTGGGTCACGGCTTCCTACCTGAGCAAGAGCAAGGAGACGACTCCCGAGACGGCTGGCATCAGCGGCGCGCCCTGCCCCGACGGGTCGGGCATCGAGGCCGGTCTCCAGCCCGCCTCGGTGAAGGTCTACCGCGCGGTCTGCGCAGCGTTCCCCGAGCTGAGCGCCTACGGCGGTCAGGACGGGCACGGCGAGCACGTCAACGGTGAGGCGATCGACTTCATGGTTCCGAGCTCCTCGGTGGGCCAGCGCGTGGCCGACTATCTCTTCGCGAACCGCTCCGAGCTGAACCTCTTCGACATCATCTGGTCCCAGCGGATCTGGACGATCGAGCGCTCCAGCGAGGGCTTCCGGTCGATGTCCGACCGCGGCTCTGCGACCGCGAACCACTACGACCACGTGCACATCAAGATCAACTAGTTCTTCCGCCGTGCAGTGCGTGGGCTGGTATGGCGCGGTGGAAAATGTTGTCCACAGATCTCGAACATGCTATCGATTCTGTCGGTGTCGGGGCCTAGAATGGGTCCATGACCAGCACCTCGATCGCCGCTCCCGGGTACTGCCCGGCTGAGGTGATCGAGCGCGTCCGACGGGCGCGACATGATGAGCGCCGGGCGGCCGCAGAGCAGCTGGCGATGGCGTTGGTCTGGGCGAGGTTGCACCCCTGTCCGGCCGACGAGCTCCCGGCTCACTGGGGTCAGGTCGACCTCCACGGGGAGAGCGTCTGTCCCCTTGCCGGGGCGGGGGCGCCGTGGGTGGCGGAGTTCGCCCCAGCCGACCTCGGCGCCGCCCTGAGCATCTCGGTGGACGCCGCCAAGCAACTCCTCGGTGATGCCCTCGAGCTCGCCCACCGCCTCCCACGTCTCTGGGCGCTAGTCCAGGACCTTGCGGTTCCTGTGTGGCGGGCCAGGTCGATCGCCCACGAGACCCGTGACCTGTCCCTGGAAGCCGCGAGATTCGCAGACCGGTTGATCTCCGCCGTCCCCGACAAGATCGGATCCGTCAACGCTGCGAAGCTCGTCCAGGAGGCACGGCTCTACTTCGACCCCGACCGCGCCCTCGCCGACGAAGAAGAAGCCCTCGCCCGACGCGGGGTCTGGTCACGACCGGGTGCGGCACCCGCGACCACCGAGATGTGGATGACCCTGGACACCCCCGACGCCGACCTCTTCGACCGGTCCCTGTCCCGAGTGGCCGGCGACCTCCGTGAGCTCGGTGACAGCGACACCCTCGACGTGCGCCGGGCACGGGCGGTCGGGATCCTCGCCGACCCGCAATACGCACTGGACCTGATGTCCGGGCGAGAAGGCGCCACCCCCACCGTCGACCACGGTGGGGTCGCGAACCTGTTCGTCCACCTCACACCACAAGACGTGCAAGCCGACCTCGCTGGTGGCACCGGGGCGGCCACCATCGAGAAGCTCGGGCAGCCACCACCAAGCTGCTCACCGACTGGCTCATCCGCCTCACCGCCAGCGGCGGCAAAGTGATCCTGCGCCCCGTTCTCGACCTCGCCGCCATCACGGCTGTGGACCAGCACGACGCACCGCCGGCGATGCGCGAGCAAGTCCTGCTCCGCGACGCCCATTGCGTGTTCCCCGGGTGCGGACGCGACTCCCGGGCTTGCGATCTGGACCACATCACCCCCTACGTCTCCATGCGCGACGGCGGACCACCTGGCCAAACCCACTCTGGCAATCTTGCTCCGTTGTGCCGGACCCATCACCGGGTCAAGACCCACACCAGCTGGGACTGCCGGCGCCTCGACGACGGCAGCTACGCCTGGACCGCGCCCACCGGGCACCCCTACGGCATCAGCGTCGCCGACCGACGCCCGCACGCCGGGTCGAGCGCGTGTCAGACGGCCGCGACCACGGCCGAGCGCCAGCAGCGGGACATCCCCCGCCAACATCGACGAACCTGACCGCCCATGCCCCGACGCCTCACCTCGTCGGTGCCGCCAGCACGCCCAGGGGGTCTCCTGGCCCAGCGAGCGGGCCAGCGCCGCCGCGGGGTGCAGTGACCGGGCACGCGGGTGTGGTCGCAGTTCCACCGCTGGTCGCTCGCCGCAGCGCACGCTATCTGCGGCATGCGCGAACGCATCCCAAGATGGGATGCGTTCGCTACGATGGTTGGCATGAGCACTCAGATCGCCGTGCGTCTCCCCGACAAGATGGTGGCCTTCCTGGATCGCACCGTGGCCGCCGGCAAGGCTCCCAGCCGGGCCGCGCTCGTCGCCGCAGCAGTAGAGCGGGAGATGCGTCGACAGGCTGCCGAGCAAGACGCCCAGGTACTGCGTGAACACGGCCCCACCGACGACCTGGACGATCTGGTGCAGTGGAGCAGCACCCACCTTGAGGTCGAGGACTGATCCGTGCGCGAGATCTGCCTGGTTCGTCTCGACAGGACCCGGCCGGCACTAGTCCTGACCCGTGAGCTGGCACGGGCTGCGATGAGCAAGGTGACCGTCGCTCCCATCGCCAGCACCATCAAGGGATTGTCCAGCGAGATTCTGGTCGGACCCGATAACGGGCTGGATCACCACTGCGCGGTCGCCATCGATAACGTCATCACCGTCCCGGTGAACCTACTCGGCCGCACCGTCGGATACCTCACCGCCGAACAAGAGTTGCAACTGGCGCGCGCCGTGGTCCTGGCCTACGACCTCGAGCTACCCCTTCTCGGATGACCCGCAAGCGCCCGACAGCGGCTAGAAGCGGACGGTTGCTGGTGGCTTTCACGGACCACCTCGATTGACCAGAGTGGTACGGTAATCTTGTACCACTATCTGGAGGAGTTGGGCATGTCTGTCACCGCGAGCGAAGCACGAAAGCAACTG
>JBDSBU010000057.1:0-5767 GCA_039921445.1 Marmoricola sp.
GGAGTTCGTCGACGTCCACCCGGACTTCGAGACGCCCGTCGAGCGCTTTGCGACCTGGCTGGCCAGGCTCGACGACCCGGACGACGACCTCCTCGAGGAGTAGCCCCCCGATGCCCTACCCCGATGCCCCTTGGCCGATGCACGGGCAGCTGTGGCTCTCCTTGTTCCGCGTCCGCGCTGGCGATCACCCCGACCGTCCCGCTGGGGTGTACGGCGCAGCGCTGGTCGCCTACGAGGCGCCCAGCCCGCTGACCTACTCCGAGCTGCTCGTTGCCAGGCCGGTGAACGGCCCGGTGAACGGCAAGGCCAACATCACCGACATCTGGGTGGACTCGGCCGATTCCCGCGACGGCGGTCGAGAGCTCTGGGCGATCCCGAAGGATCTCGGCGCCTTCGAGCACGAGACCACCGGCGGCAAGCTCCAGCGCACCTCGTGGTCAGCGAGTCTCGACGGACGACCGATCGCGACGGCCCGCTTCACCGACATCTCCCGCGCAACCTTCCGCACACCGTTTCGAGGCGGCACCCGGCAGCAGTTCCCGGTCGGACACGCTCGTGCGGGTGCGGAGGTCGTGGCCCCGCTGTCCGGCAGCGCCCGGGCGTTGCCCTGCCGTGGCTCGTGGGACTTCGACGAGCAGGGACCGCTTGCCTGGCTGGCAGGCAAGCGGCCGCTGATGTCGTTGCGGATGGCCGACTTCGCGATGTCGTTCGGCTGAGCCGAGAACTGGTCAGTCCCTGTCGGGGGCCTCGAAGTCAGGCCGCGCGGCAGCGTCCAGGACGGCCGCGTCCAGCTCGTGGTCGGTGCCTGCTCGACGAGCGGCGTCGCGAATCTCGAAGACCTCGGTGGCCAGGCCGCCGAGCGCCTTGGCGATGTCACTCACGGCGGTGGTGATGATCGTGGCCACCGAGCCCACCGCGTGACTGGCCGCCGTGACGCCGTCCTGCATGGCGTCCTTGCGGATCTCGGCCTTGCTCAGCTTGTCAGTCATCCGGTCGCCTCCATGGCTCCCATTGTCACCCAGTCCCGGTCGGGTCAGGCGGCCAGGGCGTGCTCGTCGTCGGTCACGGCCGTCTGGTCCGACGTACGCCGGTTCGGCAGCGCCATCCGACAGATCTTCCTCGCCACGCTGAACAGCTGCTTGCCCAACGGGCCGGTGTTGTACTCCAGCCCGTAGCGCTGGCAGATCTCCTGGATCTCCGGGGCGATCTCGGGATAGCGGCGCGCCGGCAGGTCCGGGAAGAGGTGGTGCTCGATCTGGTGGGAGAGGTTGCCGCTCATCACGTGGAAGAGCTTGCTGCCGGTGATGTTGGCCGAGCCGAGCAGCTGGCGGTAGTACCAGTGTCCGCGCGACTCGTTCTCGCACTCCTCCTCGCTGAACGTCGCGACCCCGGCCGGGAAGTGGCCGCAGAAGATGATGTTGAAGGTCCAGATGTTGCGCACCAGGTTGGCGGTCGTGTTGCCGGCGAAGGTCAGCGGGAACAACGGCCCGGTCAGAGCCGGGAACAGCAGGTAGTCCTTGAAGGCCTGCTTCCGGATCTTGCGCATCAGCCCGGCGTGCAGCGCCTTGTTGTCGGCGAGGGTGCGCTTGCCCTTGACGATGTTCTCCACCTCGAGGTCGTGCATGGCCACGCCCCACTCGAAGAAGACCATCAGCAAGAGCGCGTAGAGCGGGTTACCGAGGTAGTAGGGGTGCCACTTCTGGTCCTCGTCCATGCGCAGGATCCCGTAGCCGATGTCGCGGTCCTTGCCGAGGATGTTGGTGAAGGTGTGGTGGATGTAGTTGTGGGAGTACTTCCACTGGTCGCTGGGACACACGTTGTCCCACTCGTACATCCGCGAGTTCAGGCCGGGGTCACCCATCCAGTCGTACTGGCCGTGCATCACGTTGTGCCCGATCTCCATGTTGTCCAGGATCTTGGAGACGCTCAGGGAGGCAACGGCGAGCGGCCAGGCCGGCGGGAGATACATCAGGGCGCGACCGGCGATCTCGAACTGCCGCTGGCGCTTGACGACGTTGCGGATGTAGGCGGCGTCCTCCTCGCCGAGCTGGCCGATCACGCGTTGGCGGATGGCGTCCATCTCGGCGCCGAACGCGTCGAGCTGCTCGGAGGTCAGGTGCTTTTGCTTGATGCTCATGTCAGTGGTCCTCAAGGTTGTGGATTCTTCTCAGAGGTCGACGGTGCAGTCGCCGACAGGGGCGGAGACACAGATGCGGATGTCCTCATCAGGAAGCGAGGACTCCTCGCCGGTCAGGACGTTGCGCACGGTGCCCTCGGTCTTGCGGGAGGTGCAGGAGAAGCAGATGCCCATGCGGCAGCCGAACTCCGGCGTCAGCCCGAGGGCCTCCGCCTGCTCGAGCAGGGAGGCGCCGCTGTTCGTCGCGCTGGCGCCAGCACGGGAGAAGGAGACCTGCCCCTCGGCGCTCCCCGACGAGGCAGCGGGCGCCTTGAAGAACTCTGTCCGCAGTCGCGGGGAGTCCCCGTAGGCCTCAGTCACCAGCGCCATCATCGGCGCCGGCCCGCAGGCCCAGGTGTCGGTGTCGCAGAAGTCCGGCACCAGCTCGGCGAGCGACTCGGCACTGAAGTGCTCCGCACCGTGGCGCAGGTGCACCGTGATCCCGTTGTCCTCGCGGGCGATCCGGGCGAGCTCGAGAGCGAAGATCTGATCCTCGGCCGAGCGGGCGTAGTGCAGGAACGTCACCTTGCGGTTGGCGTGGCCGGCGTACCCGTCGCGGAGCAACGTGCGCACGTGCGACATCACCGGAGTGATGCCCGAGCCGCCGGAGATCATCAGCAGGTGGTTGTTCGAGGGTGTCGCGGGAGACTCGGTGAGGGTGAACTCCCCCTGCGCCTGACTCAGATGCACGATCTCTCCGGCCCTGGCCTGCCGGACAAGGAACTTGCTCACCCGACCCTCCTCGTGGGCCCGGACGGTGAGGGTGAAGCTCTCGCCCGGGCCGGACTCGGCCGAGGAGATCGAGAAGCACCTCGTCGTACGCCGGGCCCCGGGGACCTGCACGCCCACCTGGACGTACTGTCCGGCTCGGTGACCGCGCCAAGTGCTCGTCGGCTGCAGGGTGAGCGTGGCCACCGGATGCTCGCCGCTGGTCTCACGAGTCACCGAGACCACGCGGGCGCGGACCTCCGTGGCCGCCCACATCGGGTTGATCTGCTCGAGATAGCGGTCCACGCCGTGGGGCGAGGTCAGGGCAGCCAGTGTCTTCGAGCCGAGGATGCTGGTTGCTGCGTCTCGCAGGATAGTCATCGTCGTCTCCTTCCCAAGTTTGAGTGAACATATGTTCACTCACAACAGTGGCAAGCCCTGGACCCCGGGTCAAGGTGCGTCGTACGTGATGCCCGCCACCCGGCCGCTCCCGGGCTAGGGTCGGGGCGTGACTCGGACACTCTTCACTGGCGGACTCGTCCACGACGGCACCACGGCCACCCCTGCGAAGGGTGACGTCGTCGTGGAGGACGGAAGGATCATCGATGTCGGCATCGGCCTCGACGGCGACGTGTCGGTGGACTGCACGGGTGGCTACATCGCCCCCGGCTTCTTCGACTGCCACGTGCACGTCACCCTCGACGCGCCCAGCCAGATGCGCATCATCGAGACGCCGTTCAGCCTGCAGTTCTACAGCGCCGCGCTGAACCTGAAGAAGACCCTCGACGTCGGGATCACCAGCGTGCGCGACGCGGGCGGCGCCGACCTCGGCATCAAGACGGCCGTCGAACGAGGCATGATCCCCGGCCCGCGCATGCAGCTCTCGATCATCATGCTCAGCCAGACCGGCGGGCACGGCGACGACTGGAGCATCTGCGGTGCCGAGGCTCCGTTCATGGTGCCGCACCCGGGTCGGCCGGGAGGCCGCGTGGACGGGCCCGACGAGGTACGACGTCGCGTCCGCGAGCTGATCCGCGCCGGCGCTGACGTGATCAAGGTCGCCACCACGGGTGGGGTGCTCTCGCCTCGCGACGACCCGCGACACCCACACTTCCGGGATGCCGAGATCGCCGTGATGACCGAGGAGGCGGCCGCTGCCGGCATCCATGTGATGGCGCATGCCCAGGGTGCCGGCGGCATCAAGGCGGCCCTGCGCAACGGGGTCCGGTCGATCGAGCACGGGATCTACCTCGACGAGGAGGCCATCGAGATGATGCTCCAGAGTGGTGCGTGGCTGGTGCCGACCCTGCAGGCCCCCAGGGCAGTGATCAGCGCCGCCGAGTCGGGAGTTCCGATCCCGCAGTCCTCCGTCGACAAGGCACGCTTCGTGGTGGAGGCGCACCAGGACAGCGTCCGACGTGCCCACCAGGCGGGCGTGCGGATCGCCATGGGGACCGACGCCGGCGTCGGCGCACACGGCACCAACCTCGAGGAGCTCGAGCTGATGGTGGAGGCGGGAATGAGTCCACTGGAGGCCCTGCACGCCACGACGGGCTCGGCCGCAGCGCTGCTCGACGTCGCGGAGGACCGCGGAACGCTGCGTCCGGGTCTGCGCGCCGACCTCGTCGTCGTCGACGGTCGTCCCGACGATGTCTCCGGACTGGCCGCCCGGGTCCGCGGCGTCTATCTCGACGGTGTCGAGGTGGGTCCCGGAACGTGAACGGTTGTGCACCGGAGTGCGAGCGATATCCTCGCTGGCATGCCTGCTGACCGCTCCCCCGTGGCCCTCGCCCCGGCCGCCTCGGTGGAGTCCCGCGGCGAGCGCAAGGAGCGGACCCGTCGGGCGATCCTGGACGCTGCGCTCGACCTGTGCGAGGACAGCAGCCTGGTGGCGCTGTCACTACGCCAGGTCGCCAAGCGGGTGGGCATCGTGCCGACGGCCTTCTACCGGCACTTCGACTCGATCGAGGATCTCGGCATGGTCCTGGTCGAGGAGTCCTTCGTGTCGCTGCGCGAGATGCTTCGCGACGTACGCCGCAGCGACCCGGAGTACCTCGACCTCATCGACAGCTCGATCTCGGTGCTCCACGAGCATGTGCGCTCCAGGCGTGCGCACTTCTCCTTCATCGCCCGCGAGCGGGTGGCCGGTCCGCCGGCCGTGCGCGCCGCCATTCGGCACCAGCTCGACCTCGTCGAGCGTGAGCTCGCCGCCGACCTGGCGCGCCTCACCGCGCCGGCGGCCTGGTCGACCGAGGACCTGAGCGTCCTGGCCAACCTGATCGTCACCTCGATGGTCGGCACGGCAGAAGTGATCCTCGCCTCGCGCCCCGAAGCAGAGCAGGCGATCCTCGAGCGAGCGCGCGCACAGCTGCGGATGGTGATCGTGGGCGTGCTCCGCTGGCGCTCCCGCACCGACCGCTGAGCTGGGTCGTGCAGAGCCAGCTCAGGGTCCGGGGCTGAGCGAGAGATCTGGGATGGTGGCGTCGCGCGGCAGGTCCAGCGCATGCACGATCGAGGCCGCCACGCTCTCGGGCCGGATCCACTGCCCGGCGTCGTAGTCCTTGCCCTCCTGGTCGTGCACCCGCTCCTGCATCGGGGTTGCCGTCCGGCCCGGGTAGACGGAGGTGACCCGGACGCCGTGCTCGGCCTCCTCGGCCCGCAAGGCGTCGGCGAGGGCACGCAAGCCGTGCTTGGCGGCGGCGTACGCCGCCCACTGCGGGTTGGCACGCAGCCCGGCACCGGAGTTGACGAAGACCACGGTCCCCCGCGCCGCGCGCAGGGCCGGCAGGGCACGTCGGGTGAGCTCGGCCGGGGCCACCAGGTTGACGTCGAGCTGATGACGCCACTGCTCGACACCGAGATCGGCCACGGCACCAAGGTCCA
>JBDSBU010000058.1:0-3505 GCA_039921445.1 Marmoricola sp.
TTCAGCCGCACACACAGGCGACTGGCGAACTCCGCAACCCGATGCGTCCGGTCGATCACCTCACTGGTCATGAAAACCACGCTAGCCGCGACCACCGACACAATCGCTCAGGTGTTCTATACCAGACGAGACTCTGAGTAGACCAGTTGGGGGCGGATTCAACCGGTGGTTGCAACGAGTCTCTGGGTCAGGACCTTGCTTGGAGTCTGCCAGCCCAGGGTCATGCGGGTCGGGTGTTGAGACGTAGGCGACGTCGTCGCATTCGGTGTGGGTCAGGTCGGCGCCTTTGGGCCGGTACTGGCGCAGCAGCCCATTGGTGTTTTCGTTGGAAGCCGCGCTGCCAGGGTGATTGGGGGTCACAGAAGTAGACAGAGACCCCGGTCTCGATCTTGAACCGGGAGTGCTGGGCCATCTCGGCGGCCACGGCCGCGGCCACACCGACGAACCCCGAGCCCCGCCGATCGCCCATGAGAGGCTCGTCGCCATGGCAGGTGAGGCGACTGCGGGCCGAGAACTCGTGCTCGAGACGGATCGCTTGCGTCTCAGGCCTTGGCGGGTCTCCGAGGCTGCCATCCGGCGTGAGTTGTGGACCGAACGTGATCCACGAGTGCCGTCGCACCGCCGGATCGACGCAGCGGGAAACCCCACGGTCGCGGACATCGAGGATCAGATCGGGGAGGCCGCACAACTGTGGGGGATCGGGCTGCTGGCCGTCGAGCGAAGGACAGCCGGTGACGTCATCGGTTACTGCGGGCTGGTCGAGAGCGGCGGAGAAGCGGAGCACGAGCCGCAACTGGCCTACGAGCTACTGCGTCGGGTGTGGGGTCACGGCTACGCGACCGAGGCCGCATGGGCGGTCCTGGACTGGGCGAGGTCGTCTGGCCATGAACGAGTGTGGGCGACGGTCTGGGACTGGAACGCCGCTTCGCGCCACGTCCTGGCGAAGCTCGGGTTCACCGAGACCGACCACAAGGAGGCCGACGCGACCCACGGGACGAACCTGCTCACTACGAGGCGACTCTGATCCGTCTGGTGGTCGCTCCCCAGGGATCACGAGTCACCGCTGGGACGCCGCGAGCTGCATGCCCTGCTCGATCGCGCGCTTGGCATCGAGCTCGGCGGCCACGTCGGCGCCACCGATCAGGTGCACGTGGCGATCCGCGGCCAGCAGGTCGTCGTACAGGCTACGCACGGACTCCTGGCCCGAGCACAGGACGACGTCGTCGACCGCGAGCAGTCGGGGTACGCCGTCGAGGGTGATGTGCAGCCCATCCGCGTCGATCTTCTCGTAGGTCGCGCCGCTGACCTGCTCCACACCCGACTGCTTGAGCACCGCCCGGTGGGCCCAGCCGGACGTCTTGCCGAGGTCCTTGCCGATCATGGTGCTCTTGCGCTGCACGAGGAAGACCTCTCGCGCGGGGCTGCGGGGCTTGCGCTCGGTGAGGCCGCCGACGAAGAGCGCCGGGTCTCCGACGCCCCAGTGCGCCAACCACTCCTCGAGGTTCTCCTCGGTGTGGGTGAGGAAGACCGAGACGTCCACGCCGATGCCGCCGGCACCGATCACGGCCACCCGCTGCCCCGGGACCGCCGAGCCGTTGAGCACCTCGGCGTAGGACAGCGCGCGCTCCACGCCGGGGATCTGTGGGATCCGCGGCTCGACCCCGGTCGCGACGACGACCTCGTCGTAGGCGTCGAGGCTGTCCACGGTTGCGGTCACGCCCCGCTTGACCGTGACGCCGAGGACCTCGAGACGACGCTCGAAGTAGCGCATCGTCTCGGCGAACTCCTCCTTGCCAGGGACCTGCATCGCCAGGCGGAACTGTCCGCCGAGGTCAGCGTCCTTCTCGAACAACGTGACGGCGTAGCCACGCTCGGCGAAGGAGGTGGCAGCGCTCAGCCCTGCCGGCCCGGCGC
The DNA here is from genome assembly GCA_039921445.1 of Marmoricola sp. Lineage (GTDB taxonomy): Bacteria > Actinomycetota > Actinomycetes > Propionibacteriales > Nocardioidaceae > Marmoricola. The sequence goes on from JBDSBU010000058.1 coordinate 1,915, forward strand.
CGACGACGGCCACCGTGGGCCGCGGCCTCGCGGGGACCGTGGTCGGGAGTGGCAGCAGCACCAGCTCGGTCTCGCGGCAGGCGCGCGGGTTGACCAGGCAACTGGCCCGCTTGTTGACGAAGGCGTGGTCCAGGCAGGCCTGGTTGCAGGCGATGCAGGTGTTGATCTCATCGGCGCGACCGCTGGCTGCCTTGTTGACGAAGTCCGGGTCGGCCAGCAACGGGCGGGCCATCGAGACCAGGTCGGCGGAGCCGTCGGCGATCAGCTGGTCGGCCAGCTCGGGGGTGTTGATCCGGTTCGAGGCGCAGACCGGGATCGCGACCTCGGCCTTGAGCCGCCTGGTCGCCCACGTCCACGCGCCGCGCGGGACCTGGGTGATGATCGTCGGCACGCGGGCCTCGTGCCAGCCGATGCCGGTGTTGAGCACGGTGGCGCCGGCCTGCTCGATCAGCAGGGCCAGCTCGACCACCTCCTCCCACGACTGCCCGTCCTCGACCAGGTCGAGCAGCGAGATCCGATAGATGATCGGGAAGCCGTCACCGACCAGCTCGCGGGTACGTCGCACCACCTCGACCGGGAAGCGCATCCGCCGGGTCGGCGTACCTCCCCAGGCGTCGTCGCGGTCGTTGGTCCGGGGGGCGAGGAACTGGTTGATCAGGTAACCCTCCGAGCCCATGATCTCGACGGCGTCGTACCCCGCACGCTGGGCGAGCGCCGCCGACTCGGCGAAGGCCGTGGCCGTCCGGTCCACGGTCCGGGTCGACATCGCGCTGGGCTTGAACGGGGTGATCGGTGACTTGATCGCGCTGGCGGACTGCGAGAACGGCGTGTAGCCGTAACGACCGGCGTGCAGCACCTGCATCGCGATCGCACCGCCCTCGTCGTGGACGGCGCCGGTGATCTCCTTGTGCCGCTCGGACTGCAACCGCGTGGTGAGCTCGCTGGCGAAGGGCTTGAGCCAACCGCGCTTGGTGGGCGCGTAGCCGCCGGTGATGATCAGGCCCACGCCGCCGCGCGCGCGCTCGGCGAAGTACGCCGCGAGCTTGCTGATGTCGCGAGCGTTGTCCTCCAGCCCGGTGTGCATCGAGCCCATCACCGCGCGGTTGCGCAAGGTCAGGTCGCCGAGGGTGATCGGCTCGAGGAGGTGCGGGTAGTCGTTCATGGGCGTGCCTTCCGGTGGGCGTCGACGTACTCGGTGAGCCACTCGATCCAGAACAGCTCCTGCTTGATGCCGCCACGCAGGACCAGCCAGGTGTCGAGCTGCTGCCCGGTGAGTACGCCGGGGTCGGGGAACTGCTCGCGCTCGAGCTGCTCGAAGTGGGCGTGCCTGGTGGAATGCTCGGCGCGGAGGTCCTGGAGCCGGGCGAGGAGCTGCTCGCGGTCGCCGAAGGAGGCGCCCCGCATCTTCACCGCGATCTCCGAGCGCAGCGCGACGGGCGGTGTGGGCGACCCGACCCATTGCGCCAACACCTGGCTCCCACTCTCGGTGACGGTGTAGCGCCGCTCGGTGCTCCTGGAGTCCCCCGCCTCCGAACGCAGCCAGCCGTCGGTCTCCATCCGACGAAGCACCTTGTAGATCTGCTGATGCGTG
>JBDSBU010000059.1:0-27555 GCA_039921445.1 Marmoricola sp.
CGATGATGATCGCGTCGGAGGCCGCGGCCAGGTCGACGTTGGTCTCGGTGATCGCACCGACACCGCGGTCGATGACGCGCAGCGACACCTCGTCGCCGACGTCGATCTTGGCCAGCGAGTCCTCGAGTGCCTCGACGGAACCGGAGACGTCACCCTTCAGGATCAGGTTGAGCTCCTGGCTCGCACCCTTCTCCATGGAGGCCATGAAGTCTTCGAGGCTACGACGCACGCGACGCTTGGCCTGCATGGCCGCACGCTCGCGTGCTTCACGCTTCTCCGCGATCTGTCGCGCCATCCGGTCGTCCTCGACCACGATGAAGTTCTGTCCTGCGCCGGGAACACCGGACAGGCCCAGCACCATCGCGGGGCGGGACGGGTCGGCGAACTCGATGTTGTCGCCGTGCTCGTCGAGCATGGCGCGCACCCGGCCGTACGCCGGACCGGCCACGATCGAGTCGCCCACGCGCAGCGTGCCGCGCTGGACGAGCACCGTCGCCACGGGACCACGCCCACGGTCCAGGTGCGCCTCGACCACAAGGCCCTGGGCGTCCTGGTCGGGGTTGGCCCGCAGGTCGAGCGAGGCGTCCGCGGTTAGCACGACCGCCTCGAGCAGCTTGTCGAGGTTGAGCTGCGACTTCGCCGAGACGTCGACGAACATCACGTCGCCGCCGTACTCCTCGGGGACCAGGCCGTACTCGGTCAGCTGGCCACGGACCTTGACCGGGTCGGCGTCCGGCTTGTCGATCTTGTTGACCGCGACCACGATCGGCACGTTGGCCGCCTTGGCGTGGTTGAGCGCCTCGACGGTCTGCGGCATCACGCCGTCATCGGCAGCCACGACGAGCACCGCGATGTCGGTCGCCTGCGCACCACGGGCACGCATGGCGGTGAACGCCTCGTGACCGGGTGTGTCGATCAGGGTGATGCGACGGTCAGTGCCGTCGACGACCGTGTGGACCTGGTAGGCACCGATGTGCTGGGTGATGCCACCGGCTTCCTTGTCCACGACGTTGGCAGTACGCAACGCGTCGAGGAGCTTGGTCTTTCCGTGGTCGACGTGACCCATGACGGTCACGACCGGCGGACGCGCCGCGAGGTCCGCCTCGACGCCTTCATCCTCGCCGAACTGCAGGTCGAAGGAGTCGAGCAGCTCACGGTCCTCGTCCTCGGGAGAGACGACCTCGACGATGTAGTTGAGCTCATCGCCGATCAGCTGCAGCGTCTCGTCGTTGACCGACTCGGTCGCGGTGACCATCTCGCCCAGGTGGAACAGCATCTGGACCAGTGCTGCCGGGTCGAGCCCGACCTTCTCCGCGAAGTCGGTCAGCGAGGCGCCACGCGCCAGACGAACGGTCTCGCCGTTGCCCTTGCGGACGCGCATGCCGCCGATCGTCGGAGCTTCCATCTGCTCGAACTCTTGACGACGAGCCCGCTTGGACTTGCGTCCGCGACGCGAGGGGCCGCCGGGGCGACCGAACGCACCCTGGGTGCTGCCGCGCTGTCCGGGGCGTCCACGCCCGGGACCACCGGGGCGTCCGCCTGCGGGGGCACCGCCGCCGGGGCCGCCACCCATACCGGGTGCGCCGCCACCGCCGCCGAAACCGCCACGGCCGGGAGGGCCACCGCGAGCCGGGGCGCCGCCGGGGCCACCACGACCGCCGGGGCCACCGCCGGGACCACCGGGGCCACGACCGCCGGGACCACCGGGTGCGGGACGACCGCCGGGACCGCCACCGAAGGCGGCAGGGGACTTCGGCATCATCGCCGGGTTGGGGCGCGGCATACCGTCGCGCGCCGACGGGGGCCGCGGCGGACGCTGGTCACTGGCGCCTGCGCTCGGCGCGGCACCAGGAGCAGCACCAGGTGCGGCACCGGGAGCGGGCGCAGGTCGGCTGCCCATGCCCTGGGTGGAGGAGAACGGGTTGTTGCCCGGTCGCGGAGCACCGGGGCGTGCGGGACGCGGACCGGGCTTGAAGCCGGAACCAGCACTCGCCGCCGGTGCGTCAGCAGCGCCGCCGTCGGTGTCGGGGTCGGCTTCGGCGGCTGCCGCCGGAGCATCCTGAGGCGCCTCCGCAGCAGGCTCGGGGAAGTCCTGATCGGCCTCGGGCTCAGGAACAGCCTGCACGCGCGGTCGCGGACCGGGCGTGAATCGCGGCGCGGCCGGCTCGGCCTTGGCAGCGGGCTGAGCCACCTCGGGCTCCGCGGCAGGTGCCGGTGCGGCAGGTTCCGATGCGGCGGGCTGCTCGGCGTCGGCAGCGTCAGCCTTCTTGGCCGGTGCCCTCTTGGCAGCCTTCTTCGCAGCCTTCGCCTCGGCCTGAGCGAGCAGCTCGGCGCCGTACTTCTCCTCGAACTTCTTCTCGACGGGGGGCTCCACCGTGGAGCTGGGTGCCTTCACGAACTCACCCAGATCGTTGAGCATCTTCAAGACGTCCTTGCTGGGGACGTCGTACTTCTTGGCGAGCTCATGGACTCGGACCTTGGCCACGTGTTTCCTCCTGGTCCGAGTCCCTTTCTTCAGGAGGGAGGCTGCGGACCGCTAGTTGATGTGCATGCTCATCGCGAAGTTCTCATCGCAGGCTCATGAGCTGATGCTCCAGTTCTGTTCAGATTCGGAAGCGGTCGACGTCAGGTGTTCCCTCAGCCGCTCGAGGCTCAGTGCTCCCCGGACCCCGGCATCATGCCGCAGGGCTCGGACGAAGGCACGTTTGCGTTCGGCGAGTGCGAGACATTCGGCTGTGGGATGCAGGTGCGCCCCACGACCTGAGGCGGTGCCACGCGGATCGGGTACGACGTGCCAGATGGTGTCCTGACCAGCCGCGTCCGTCCCTGCGACTACCCGCAACAACTCACGCTTGGCGGCTCGTCGTCGACATCCCACACACGTCCGGACGGGATCGTCCGTGCGCACTGTGATGTCGATTCGTGAAGCCACTTTGAGCCACTCTACCGGTGTGGCCGGGCTTTTCCGAACCAGAGCGACCGATCACGCAGGTGGTGCGACCGGGGCCTCGTCGGAACGGATGTCGATGCGCCAGCCGGTCAACCGGGCTGCGAGGCGGGCGTTCTGGCCCTCCTTGCCGATGGCCAGCGAGAGCTGGAAGTCCGGAACCACGACCCGCGCCGAGCGGGTCGCCGCGTCCACGACCGTGACGCTGGAGACCCGTGCCGGGCTCAGGGCGTTGCCGACCAGCGTCGCCGGGTCGTCGGACCAGTCGATGATGTCGATCTTCTCGCCGTGCAGCTCGTTCATCACGTTGCGAACCCGCTGGCCCATCGGGCCGATGCAGGAGCCCTTCGCATTGACACCGGCCACGTTGGACCGGACCGCGATCTTGGTCCGGTGGCCGGCCTCACGGGCAATCCCGCAGACCTCCACCGTGCCGTCGGCGATCTCGGGCACCTCGAGGGCGAAGAGCTTCTTGACCAGGGTCGGGTGGGTCCGCGAGAGCATCACCTGGGGACCGCGCATGCCCTTGCGGACGCTGATCACCAGACACTTGATCCGGGTGCCGTGCGAGTAGTCCTCATCCGGCACGCGCTCCCCCGCAGGGAGCAGTGCCTCGAGCCTGCCCAGGTCGACCATCACGTCGTTGGGGTCGCGACCCTGCTGGATCACCCCGGAGATGATGTCGCCCTCCTTGCCGGAGAACTCCCCGAACTTGCGCTCGTCCTCGGCGTCGCGGAGACGCTGCAGCATGATCTGCTTGGCAGTCGTGGCGGCGATCCGGCCGAAGCCCTCGGGCGTGTCCTCGAACTCGCCCACCGGGTTGCCGTCCTCGTCGACCTCTTGGGCCATCACCGTGACGTGACCGGTCTTGCGGTCGAGCTCCACCCGAGCGTTGTCCCGCGAGCCGCTGCTCTTGTGGTACGCCGTGAGCAGGGCCTGCTCGATCGCATCGACCAGCACCTCGAAGGAGATCTCCTTCTCTCGCTCCAGCATGCGCAGGATGCTCATGTCGATATCCATCAGGCGTTCTCCTTCTTGAACTCGATCTGGATCTTGGCCTTGCGGACGTGCGCGTAGTCCACTCGCTCCTCGGCACCCTCGACGTCGAGCGTCGCGCCCTCGGCGTCTGCCGAGACGATCCTGCCGAGCACAGGCTCGCCCTCAGCGAGGTCGACCTTCACCAGGCGAGTCACGTTGCGGACCCAGTGCCGCGGAAGCGTCAGGGGTCGGTCGACCCCGCGCGATGAGACTTCGAGGGTGAACGGCTGCTGTCCCATCAGGTCGGTCTCGTCGATCACTCTGGAGACCTCACGGGTGGCGTCGGCGATGTCATCCATCGACACCCCGCCGTCCTTGTCGACCGCGACCCGCAGGACACGGCGCTTGCCAGCGCTGGAAAGGTCGACGGCCTCGAGGTCGAGCCCGAGCTGCGTCATCGGGTCGAGCAACTGTTCAGCGAGGCGATCCCTGGTTTCTGACGTGCTCATGACCGAGGTCCTCCCTGCTGTGCTGTTGTGGTGTCCTCACCCTAGCGGCACGGACACAACGCCCAGCACCCTAGGATTCGTTCGTGCACGTGTCCCCAGTCACCCCGCCCGCTCTTTCACGCCGGGCGGTGATCATCGCGGCTGGTCTGGGGCTCTCCGCGACCGGCTGCAGGATCACCCGGGACGCCGACGGCACAGGAGATGGGGCGCCGAGCACGTCCAGCGCGACCTCGTCCCCCCCCGATCTGGAGCCGGACGTCGGCGTGGCCTCCGAGGCGTTGGCCCAGGTTCGCGGACTTCGCGAGGCCCTCACCGCCACCACGACGCGGCTGCCCGACCTGGCCTCGGGACTGACTGTCGTCTCGGCGATGCACGCCGCCCATGAGGCCTCGCTCGTCGACGCGGTTCCTACGCAGGCGCCCAGCACGCCCGGCACCAGGGCGTACACCGTCCCGCGGGGGCGGACCGCCGCCCTGGCGCGGCTGGCTGCAGCGGAAAAGCGTCTGCACACCTCGCTCGACGCGCTCGCTCTGCGGGCCGAGAGCGGTGACTTCGCCCGGCTGCTGGCGAGCATGGGCGCTGGGGTCGGTCAGCAGCTGGCGCGGTGGCCGCAATGACGCCGCTGGAGGCGCTGCAGAAGGCACTCGCGGGCGAGCACGCCGCCATGTATGTCTTCGGGGTCCTGGGGGCGCAGGCATCCGGCTCCCGGCAACCCGCGCTGTTCAGGGAGCTCGACAGCACCTATGCGATCCATCGCGCGGCCCGCGACGAGCTCACCGTGCTGGTCAGCGCCAAGGGTGCAGACCCGGTGGCCGCCGAGGTCTCCTACGACCCACCCGGCCGGTTCGGCAACGCCGCCCAGATCCGGGCCACCGCCCTGGTCGTGGAGCAGCGCCTCACCAAGGTGTACGCCGAGCTGGTGGCCAACACCTCGGGCAAGGACCGCAGCTGGGCCATCGGGGCCCTCGACTCCAGCGCGTTGCGCGAGCTCGACTTCGGCGGCGTACCCACCGACTTTCCCGGTCTCGGCTGAGCGACTCGGCCGAACCGTCCCGGCGGGCAGGTCACCACCGGTCCAGGATGCTCCCGATCTCGTCGAGCTCGTGCGCCACGGCATCCGGCAGGCCAACGGAGTGGCCGAGCTGTTCGCTGGGGATCACGCTGTGCGGGATGTGGATCGCGCGGAGCCCGGCGTTGCGCGCACCCCAGATGTCGTCGTAGAGCCGGTCACCGACATAGACGCACCGCTGCGGGTCCTTGGCGCCGACCGCCTCCATGGCGGCACCGAAGGCGCGGGGCGACGGCTTGGTCCACGGGATCTCACTGGTGTAGACGGCACCGTCGATGAGGTCGAGGACCCCGTCGCGCCGGAAGAAGTCCTCGTGCCAGGAACGCGGCCAGATCGTGTTGGAGAGCACGCCGACCTTGAGGCCTCGGCTGCGCAGCTGCTTCAGGAGCGGACCCACCTGTGGGTCGGTGAGGGTGTGTGGCTCCCAGAACTCGCGATAGTGCCTGAGCAGTTCAGGGTCGTGCTCCAGCCCCGCCTCGGCGAACAGGTCGTCGACGCCTGAGCTCTGCTGGTGGTCGCGGCTTCGCCCCCAGATCACCTGGTTGGCTCGGTGCAGCGCGTCGGCGTGAACATGCGGAGCGTCCTCGGAGCGCACGACCGCGGCCGCCAGCGCCAGCGACTCCGCGTGGAAGTCGATGTCGTGCCACCGGGTCAGCGTGCCGCCCCAGTCGAAGATGACGGCGTCGATCTCGCTGCTCATGTGGCGAACGGTATCCGCGCGACAACCGGGGTGGCACGGCCCGGGGACCGGTCCCTAGTGTCGAGGACATGGACATGACCTATCGCCCGCTCGGCAGCTCCGGACTCATGGTCAGCGCGGTCGGCCTCGGTTGCAACGCCTTCAGCCGTCGCGTCGACCAGGACGGAGTCGCGAAGATCCTCGACGCCGCCCAGGACGTCGGCGTCACCCTGCTCGACACCGCTGACGCCTACGGCATCGAGCCGGGTGCCAGCGAGGAGCTGATGGGCCAGGCGCTGCAGGGCCGGCGCGGGGAGTTCGTGGTCGCCACCAAGTTCGGGATGAACATGAAGGGCACCAACGGCACCGACCACGGGGTGCGCGGCTCGCGACGTTACGTCCGACGAGCGGTCGAGGCGAGCCTGCGTCGGCTGCAGACCGACCACATCGACCTCTACCAGCTGCACGTGCCCGACGACGTGACCCCGATCGAGGAGACGCTTGCGGCACTCACCGAGCTCGTCCGCGAGGGCAAGGTGCGCTACATCGGGTGCTCGAACTTCAGCGGCTGGCAGGTGGCCGATGCCGACTGGACCGCGCGCACCTCAGGCCTTGAACGATTCGTCTCCGCACAGAACCGCTACTCGCTGCTCGACCGCGACCTCGAGGAGGAGGTCGTGCCCGCCTGCGAGCATTTCGGGCTCGGGGTGCTCCCCTTCTTTCCGCTGGAGTACGGCTTGCTCACCGGCAAGTACACCCGGGGCGCCAAGGCGCCCGCGGGCTCGCGGGCGGCGCTCGACCCCACCCGTGCCAACTGGCTGGCGAAGGCCGACTGGGACCGCATCGGGTCGCTCCAGGCCTACGCCGACCAACGCGAGCTGTCCTTGCTCGACGTCGCCATTGCGGGGCTCGCCTCCCAGCCGGCGGTCTCCTCGGTGATCTCCGGCGTCACGAGTCCCGAGCAGGTCCGCTCCAACGCGGCCGCGCTGCGTTGGCGGCCGACCATCGAAGACCTTGCCGCCCTGGACGACCTCTGAGTCGGCTGCCGCCGCGACCCGCTCAGCCCCGAACGACTGAGACCAGGTGCTGGGTCGCCTCGGCGACAGGAACCTCGGTGCGCTCGCCGGAGCGGCGGTCCTTGACCTCGACGGTGCCGTCGGCGAGACCGCGGCCGACCGTGACGATCGTGGGAACGCCGATCAGCTCGGCGTCCTTGAACTTCACGCCCGGGCTGACCTTGGGACGGTCGTCGTAGAGGACCTCGACACCGGCGGTGGAGAGGTCTGCGGCGAGCTTGGCAGCAGCCTCGAACACGGCCGGGTCCTTGCCGGTCGCCACGATGTGCACGTCGGCAGGCGCCACGGCGCGTGGCCAGACCAGACCGAGCTCGTCATGGTTGCCCTCCGCGATCACGGGCACGGCACGAGAGACCCCGATCCCGTAGGACCCCATCGTGACCGTGACCAGCTTGCCGTTCTCGTCGAGGACCTTCAGGCCCAGCGCCTCGGCGTACTTGCGCCCGAGCTGGAAGATGTGACCCATCTCGATGCCGCGGGCGGTCTCCAGCTTGCCAGATCGGCAGTTGGGACAGGGGTCGCCGTCGCGGACCTCGGCGGCCTCGATCGTGCCGTCAGCGGTGAAGTCACGTCCGGCGACGAGGTCGAGCACGTGGCTGCCGTGCACGTCGGCGCCGGTAACCCAGCGGGTGCCTTCGACGACGCGCGGGTCGAGCAGGTAGCGGATGCCGCTCTCGGAGGACTCCCCCAGCGCCCCAGGCCCCATGTAGCCCTTGACCAGCGAGGGAAAGGCCGCGAAGTCCTTCTCGCCCATCGCCTCGATCTCGGTGGGCTCCATCATCCCCTCGAGCCGCTTCTGGTCGACCTCACGATCTCCGGGCAGGCCGATCGCCAGCGGCTCGCGGGTGCCATCGGCGTGCTTGAGCACGACCAGGACGTTCTTCAAGCTGTCGCCCGCGTGCCAGGGCCGGTCCTCGCGGGGGTACGCCGCGTTCAGGTGGTCGACCAACGTCTCGATCGTCGGTGTCGCCGGAGTCTGCTCGGCGTGCGCGGCCGGGGCGTCGTCATAGGCCACCGGCGAAGGAGGTCGCACCTGCACCGCCTCGACGTTGGCGGCGTAGTCGCAGGTGGTGCAACGGACGTAGGTGTCCTCGCCGACCGAGCTGCTGGCGAGAAACTCCTCCGACTTCGAGCCACCCATCGCGCCACTGGTGGCCTTGACGATCACGTAGTCGAATCCGAAACGGTCGAAGGTGCGGATGTAGGCGTCGCGATGCGCCTCATAGGAGGCGTCCAGCCCGGCGTCGGAGACGTCGAAGGAGTAGGAGTCCTTCATCACGAACTCACGCCCGCGGATCAGGCCCGCGCGCGGACGGGCCTCGTCGCGGTACTTCGTCTGGATCTGGTAGAGCCAGACCGGCAGGTCCTTGTAGGAGGAGTACAGGTCCTTCACGACCAGGGTGAACATCTCCTCGTGCGTGGGCCCGAGCAGGTAGTCACCACCCTTGCGGTCCTTGAGCCGGAAGATGCCGGCGCCGTACTCGGTCCACCGGTTGGTGGCCTCGTAGGGCTCGCGCGGCAGCAGCGCGGGGAACTGCAGCTCCTGGGCACCCATGGCGTCCATCTCGTCGCGCACGATCTGCTCGACCTTGCGGTAGACGCGCAGACCGAGCGGCAGCCATGTGTAGATGCCGGGGGCGGCCCGACGGATGTAGCCGGCACGCACCAGCAGCCGGTGGCTGGGTACCTCGGCGTCCGCGGGGTCGTCACGAAGCGTGCGCACGAACAGGGACGACATCCGCAGGATCATGGGCGCAAGGCTAGCCGTGGCCCTTCTGCCCCTCGCGGTCGAGTGCTGGAGTGGCCGCTGGGGCGACCACCTGGGCACTCGACCTCAGAACATGATCGTGGCGAAGGTGTCGGTCTGCTTGAAGCCGACCCTCTCGTACGCCGTCCGGGCCGCAACGTTGTGGGCGTTGACGTAGAGCGAGACCGATGGGGCCACCTCGCGCAGGCACAGCTCCAGCACGGTCGCCATGCCGGCGGTGCCCAGACCCTGACCGCGCACGGACGGGTCGACGTAGACCCCTTGGATCTGGCAGGCGTGCGGCGTCGCGCAGGCCACCTCCGCCTTGAACAACACCTTCCCGTCCTCGATCCGCGAGAACGACCAGCCCCGGCCGACGAGCTGGTTGACGCGTGCCCGGTACAGGTCGCGTCCGCCGTCGTTCTCCGGCGAGATGCCCACCTCCTCGGTGTACATCGCCACGCACGCGGGATAGAGCACCTCCACCTCTTCCTTGCGCGTACGTCGTACCAGCGGGTCCGAGGGGATCGGCGCACTCACCTCTGCGACGAGGTGGGGCTGCTCCCAGCGGAAGTCACGGGGCTCGGGCCAGTGCTCGGAGAGTCCCTCCCACATGGTGGCGACTGCCGTCTGCGGGCCCACGATCGTCGAGCTGCGCGGTCGGGTCCGCAAGGCACGCTCGACGAAGGCGTCGCACGCGCGCGTCGTGGCCGAGACCGGCACCAGGTTGGCCCCTACGTGGCACATCGAGACCAGCTCGTCGCCCTCGAACCAGCCCCACATCTCACCACCGAGCCAACGGGTGTCGAGCTGGGTGATCCGGGTGCGGTAGTCGGCGAAGACGTTCGTCACCGGATCGCGGCCGATCACCTCGAGCGCGGCTGCCACGTCACTGGGCCCCAGCACGCGCACACTCTCGCTGGCTCGGACCACGCCCGGAGCCTACGACAGAAGTCCTGGGCCCGTTCGCGCCTCACCAGCCGCGCGTGAGCACTACGGTGAGCCCATGTTCTCCGCCCGCGGCCGCCCGCTGCATCTGCTCCTCTCGCTCCGCATCGCCGTCCTGGCCGCGCTCGTGGTCGGCCTCGCTGGCTGCGGCGGGTCCGCGAAGCCGGAGCCATCTGGTCCGAGCGCTGCGACCCTCGAGTGCCGTCAGCAGTGGCGCGACCTCGGCAAGGAGGTGACGGGCAACGAGTCACTGACGCAGCCCTCGTCGTTGGCCTCGCGTTGGCGCAACATCAGCGCGACCCTCGACTACTACGCGGTCTCGGCGAAGAGCACCGACTGCGGAGACCAGCTGGCCCGCCAGAGAGGGGCGTTCAGGGCCCTGGAAGACCTCAGTGCCCGACTCCAGCCCTTCGACATGGAGCTGCAGCTCGGCGTCGTACAGGGATCAGCGGAGACCTACGCGACCAGCCCGCGTCCTCCCGCCCCGAGCCCGAGCCCGTCGAAGAAGGGCACCAAGTCCACCAAGGAGCCCCGGCCCCCGAAGCCGGCGACGATCGCAGCTGCCCTGCGGACGCTCACCGAGCAGGCGCCGACTGCCACCGAGGATCAGCGGCCGGGCTGGCAACAGGCAGAGGTGGTCGAGCTCAGCGACACCCAAGCCGTCGCCAAGACCGTGAAGGACCTGAAGTTCCTCTCCTCCGAGAGCGCGGCCTTCGCGGCCTGCTCGAAGGCGCTCAAGACGATCCGGGCGGCCGTGGATTCGACGCAGGCTCCCGTCGGCTGAGCCAGGTCGACGCTCGGGTCAGGAGACGCTGACCTGCGCTGTTGCACCCTCTTCGATCTCCATGCCCTCGGCGAGGCGCATGGCCTCCTCGATCAGGGTCTCGACGATCTGTGACTCCGGCACGGTCTTGATGACCTCACCCTTGACGAAGATCTGCCCCTTGCCGTTTCCGGAGGCAACGCCGAGGTCGGCCTCGCGCGCCTCACCGGGCCCGTTGACGACGCAGCCCATCACGGCCACGCGCAGCGGGACCTCCATGCCCTCGAGGCCGGCGGTCACCTCGTCGGCGAGCTTGTAGACGTCGACCTGGGCACGGCCGCACGAAGGACAGGAGACGATCTCGAGCTTGCGGGGCCGCAGGTTCAGCGACTGCAGGATCTGGATGCCGACCTTGATCTCCTCGACCGGAGGAGCCGACAGCGAGACCCGGATGGTGTCCCCGATGCCGCGACTGAGCAGCGCCCCGAACGCGGTCGCGGACTTGATCGTGCCCTGAAAGGCCGGACCGGCCTCGGTGACACCGAGGTGCAGCGGCCAGTCGCCGGCCTCTGCGAGCAGCTCGTAGGCACGCACCATCACGACCGGGTCGTTGTGCTTGACAGAGATCTTGAAGTCGTGGAAGTCGTGCTCCTCGAAGAGCGAGGCTTCCCAGACGGCCGACTCCACCAGGGCCTCGGGGGTTGCCTTGCCGTACTTCTCCATCACCCGCTTGTCGAGCGAGCCGGCGTTGACCCCGATCCGGATGGAGGTGCCATGGTCCTTGGCTGCCTGGGCGATCTGCTTGACCTGGTCGTCGAACTTGCGGATGTTCCCCGGGTTGACGCGTACGGCGGCACAGCCGGCCTCGATGGCCGCGTAGACGTACTTCGGCTGGAAGTGGATGTCGGCGATCACCGGGATCTGGGACTTGGTGGCGATGGCGCTCAGCGCGTCGGCGTCATCTTGGGAAGGGCAGGCCACCCGGACGATGTCGCAGCCGGAGGCGGTCAGCTCGGCGATCTGCTGCAGCGTCGCGTCGATGTCGGAGGTCAAGGTGGTCGTCATCGACTGCACCGAGACCGGCGACTCCGAGCCGACCCCGACCTTGCCCACCCGGATCTGCCGGGTCTTGCGACGCGGGGAGAGCACAGGCGGCGGGGCGCTGGGCATGCCGAGGGAAACCGAAGTCATGGGTCCATCCTAGGTTCGTCGGGCGTGGATCAGCTGGTCAGGTGCACCGGCACCACGATGTCGCCGACCATCAGCACGACCCCGAAGACCAGCAGGATGCTCGCCACGACGTAGACGATCGGAAGCATCTTGGCGACGTCGGCGTGACCCGGGTCCGGCCGCTTGAGCAGCCGGGCGAGCCGGCGGCGAGCCTCCTCGTAGAGCGCCCCGGCGATGTGGCCGCCATCGAGCGGCAGCAGCGGCACCAGGTTCAGCATGCCGATGAAGAAGTTGAAGCCGGCGATCAGCAGGAGCAGCGCGACCGCCTTCTCCTTGACCGGGAAGTTCTGCGCGGCGGCGGTCTCACCAGCGATCCGACCACCGCCGACGATGCTGATCGGTCCCTCGGGGTCACGTTGCTCGAGCCCGACGATGGCCTTGGCCACCTTGAAGACGTTGGCCGGCAGCTGCACGAGCGCCGTGCCGACGTCCTTGGTCATGGTTCCCATCTGGGTCAGGGTGTAGATCGGCCCGCCGGTGGTGGGTCCGCTGACCGTCGGTGAGACTCCGAGGAAGCCCACCTCGACCTGCTTGTTCGTGTCCACGAGGTCGGGCCGGAGAGTGACGCTGGTGTTGGTGGTCAGGGTCTGCTGCGACCCGCCCCGCTCCACGACGATGACCGCACGACCGTTGTCGTTGCCGCGGATCTGGGTCTGCAGCCGCTCCCACGAGGTGACCGGCGTGCCGTTGAAGGACACCAACCTGTCGCCGGGCTGCAGCCCCGCGACCAGCGCCGGGCTCTTGGGGTCCGCAGCGGTGCACTTGCGTCCCTCCTGGGCCACCGGGACCACGCAGCCCGAGACGGTGGACACGACCGGCTTGAGGTACTGGTCGCTGGGGTTGCCATAGGTCGCGAAGACTCCGCCGAAGATCAAGAAGGCGATCACCAGGTTGACCGTGGGGCCGCCGGCCATCACCACGACCTTCTTCCACCAGGTGAGCTTGTAGAAGAGCCGGTCGGTGTCCTCGGGCCTGACCCACTCCCACTCGGCCGCGCGTGCGTCGGAGATCAGCTGGGTGAACATGCCGGTGTTGGACTGGCGGAGTCGCAGTCCTGCTGGTTCGCCCTCAGCGGTGGCATCGGCTTCGATGCCGTCCTTGGAGGGCGGGAACATCCCGACGATCTTGACGTAGCCACCGAGCGGGAGCGCCTTGATGCCGTAGAGGGTGTCGCCCTTCTGGCGCGACCACAGGGTCTTTCCGAAGCCGATGAAGAAGTGCGGCACCCGGACGCCGAAACGTTTGGCCGGGACCATGTGGCCGCACTCGTGCAGGCCTACGCTCGCCAGCAGCGCGACCACGAAGATCAGCACGCCGAGGATGTAGTAGACGGGGGTCATCAGCTCTCCATCAGGGACGAGGTCTCCGAGCGCGCCCAGGCATCCGCGGCCAGCACGTCATCGACGGTGAGATCTCCGGACAAGAGTACGTCGTGCCTCCCCAGCACCTTCGCCACAGTGTCGACGATGTCGACGAACGCCAGTCGCCCGGCACGGAAGGCCTCGACACACACCTCGTTGGCCGCGTTGTAGACCGCCGGCGCGGTGCCTCCCCGTTTCCCCGCCTCCCGCGCCAGGCGTACGGCAGGAAAGGCCTCGTCATCGAGCGGGAGGAACTCCCAGGTCTGGGCCCGGGTCCAGTCCACCGGGGCTGCGGTCTCCGGCACCCGCGCCGGCCAGGCGAGGCCGAGAGCGATCGGGATCAGCATCGTCGGGGGGCTCGCCTGCGCAAGCGTGGAGCCGTCGGTGAACTCCACCATCGAGTGCACGACGCTGGTCGGGTGCACCACCACCTCGATCCGCTCGAAGGGGATGTCGAAGAGCAGGTGCGCCTCGATCACCTCCAGGCCCTTGTTGACCAGGGTCGCGGAGTTGATCGTCACCACCGGTCCCATGTCCCAGGTCGGATGGTTCAGCGCCTCCTCAGGGGTGACCGCGGCGAGCTGCTCGCGGGTGCGGCCACGGAACGGCCCCCCGCTAGCGGTCAGCACCAGCCGGCGTACCTCTGCGGCGGAGCCGCCGCGCAGGCACTGCGCCAGCGCGCTGTGCTCACTGTCCACGGGCACGATCTGGCCCACGGAGGCACGGCCCGTGACGACCGGCCCGCCGATGATCAGGGACTCCTTGTTGGCCAGGGCGAGGACGTTGCCCGCGTCGAGGGCCGCCACGGCCGGTCGCAGCCCGACGGCTCCGGTGATCGCGTTCAGGACCACGTCGCAGCCCAGAGCAGCCGCCGTGATCGACGCTTCCTCCCCCAGGCCGGAGAAGGAGGGCGCGAACTCCGCGACCTGCTCGTCGAAGAGCTCCGGTTGCGCGCCGCCGGCCGTGAGTCCCACCACCCGGAACCGGTCGGGGTTGGCTCGCACGACCTCCAGGGCCTGGGTGCCGATCGAGCCGGTCGAACCCAGGATGACCACATCACGACGCTGACTCACCGGGTCATCATCCCAGCCACACATAACGAGACTCGCGCGTGATCGTTGCTCAGGCATGCATCGCAGCCGCCACGTCTCCGTCCTGGCCTCCGCCACCCTCGGTCTCGTTCTCGCCCTGTCCCTCGTGACAGCTCCCACCTCGAGCGCCTCGAGCGCCTCGACACCGACGAGCTCGCCCACGGACTCGCGGGCTGCCGGCCTCCCCCGTCCCGGCACGGTGCTCCGCCACGCCCCCCTGCGCAAGGGACTGTGGATTCCGGGCAGCACCAGCCGCGCCTTCCGACTCACCTATGTCACCAAGGACTCCCACGAGCGCCGCGCCAGGAGCACCGGCACGGTCTTCCTCCCGCACGGCAAGCCCCCCAAGGGCGGCTGGCCGGTCGTGTCGTGGGCGCACGGGATCTCCGGTCTCGGCGACGCCTGCGCGCCCTCGAAGGTCGGCCCGGTCCTGAAGCAGCGCGACTGGTCCTACCTGCGGACCTGGATGCGGCAGGGGTACGCCGTGGTGGCCACCGACTACGTCGGGCTCGGTACCCCGGGTCTGATGCCCTACCTGGACGGCAAGGCGCAGGCGCACAGCGTGGTCGACATGGTCAAGGCGGGACGAGCGTTCACAGGATCCAAGCGCCGACGGCTCCACCTCGCGCGCAAGTGGGTCACCATCGGCCAGTCCCAAGGAGGTGGGGCCGCCATCTACACCGCGCGCTACGCCACCCAGTACGGCGGCAGGCGACTCAGCTACCGCGGCGCTGTCGGCACCGGCACCCCGGCCTACATCGAGGACTACGTCAAGCTCCTCGGGCCGCAGGACCCACCCCTGACTGCAGACCTGAACGCCTACCTCGTCTACATCGTCGCGAGTCTGCGCGACGTACATCCCGAGCTGCGGATCGACGACATCCTCACGGCCGAGGGCAAGAAGTACGTCAAGCTCGCCGAGATCCAGTGCGACGAGGAGTTCGCCCAGACGATGGATGGCGTCCTGATCAGCACCTTCTTCAGCGAGCCGATGGCGGCCCGTCCGGGCATCGACGCGGCACTCGACGACTACATGAGGATGCCCGAGTCAGGCTTCGACAAGCCGTTCTTCCTGGCCCACGGTGGCGGCGACGTGGACGTCCCCTATGCCCAGACCGCGCGCTACGCCGAGGCGCTTCGCAGCAACGGTGAGCCCGTGATCTTCAAGACCTATCCCACGGACCACTCGGGAACGATGCAGGACTCGCTCGTCGACACCATCCCCTACGTCAAGCAAGCCTTCCGCGGCTGAGCCCTGGCTCACTTGCGCAGGGCTGGGTCGACCTCGTCCCGCCAGGGATAGTCCTCCGCGAGTGGCCACCGGTCGTACTTGTCACCCACGACCTGTGGCACCCGCTTCTCGGGGTAGGCCGCGAACCCGGGCTCAGGTTGCCTCCCGTCCTTCTCGCAGTAGGCACCGTCGGGATTGTCGAGGGCATAGGTGGGATATTCCCCGTCACTGCACATGTGCTCGGTGATCAGCTGGCACCCGCTCACGCCGAGGGCGAGGATGCAGGTGGCCAGGACCGTGACTCTCCGGGGGAACGACATGTTCTTCAGGCTCCCCTGGATTCGGGACGTGCACAGCCGCCGGCGTACCCAGACGGGCTGAGTACCCGGGCCCACCGCCGGTGCCGAGGGTCGGCTCAGACCTGGAGCAGACGACGCAGGTGCGCGGCGTCGTACGGCGGATGCGCGCTGGCGAGCACCTCGATCTGCTCGCCCACGCTGCGGCCGGCGGAGTACGCCGCCCCCGCGGACATCTCTGCGCAGGCAGCAGGGTCGGTCCGGCCTGCGCGGATCATCAGACCCCACTCCAGGTCCGGCTCCCGGACGTCGTCTCCGCGGACGACGCGGGGCCGCCCGGCGGGCACCGTCGATCCCTCGTCGACCAGCACCACGAGCGCGTCCGGCCTGTCTTCGGTCGTCACGAGGCCGCCGACGCGCGCCACGGCAAGCGCTGCGACGACGGCGTCCTCGTCGTCGGCGAGATCGATCAGCACAGGCGCCGCGGGAGTCACTCCGAACGCGCGCAGGACGCCCCCGACGGCAGCGACCTCCTCGAGCAGACGCGCGTGCGTCATCCGGCCCAGGGCGGGCTCATCACCGCGTCCGCCGATCACCGCGGCGTCCAGCAGCGCGAAGCTCACGTTGGTCGTCATGACGCGCAAGGCTATGCCCAGAGGCGAGCCCCTCACGTCGGACACCTGGGGTCCGGTGCGCTCGGGCATGATGCGCACATGCCTACGATCGAGATCGAGACGCTCCACGAGCTCGAGGTCGTCGCCGCCCGCGCCCGGGCCGGTGACCGGTCGATGAGTGGTTGGCAGGTCCAGGGGCTGGACCTGACCGGGCACGAGGACCTCCTCACCGGACTGGATCCGCACGGTGCCCTGTTCCTCGGCTGCCTGCTCACCGAAACGACCGCCGATCGTCTCCGCGAGGAGGGCGGCCTGCTCTTCCCCGCGGTCCCGGACGTGCCCTTCGATCCCTGGCGGGCGCATCTCTACAGCGCAGCCGAGCTCTACCGGGGCTTGGAGGGCGGCTACGACCGAACCGTCGACGCCACCATCTACGCCTGGAGCCGTGCCACCCGACTGCAGCACGACCTCAAGGACCTGCTGGCCGAATCGCTGCACGACCGCTCGATCGACGACGCGTTGCAGGACCTGGTCCAGGACCAGCACGTGGTCGGGATCATGGGCGGGCACGCCCTGACCCGCGGCTCCCCCGAGTACGCCGCAGCGGCGCACCTGGCGCGTTCCCTGGCCGCCACGGGCGCCATGGTGGCGACAGGCGGTGGGCCAGGTGCGATGGAGGCCGCCAACCTCGGTGCCCGGCTGGCCGAGCACCCGCCCGAGATCCTCGACGACGTGATCAGGCAGATCGCGCAGGTGCCGACCTTCGCACCGGACGTCTCTGCGTGGGCGCAGGTCGCGCTGGAGGCCGTCCGTGACCTCGGCGACTCGGGACGGTCGCTCGGCATCCCGACCTGGCACTACGGACATGAGCCGCCGAACCCGTTCAGCTCCGCGATCGCGAAGTACTTCCGGAACGCGATCCGTGAGGACGTCCTGCTGGAGGTCTGCCGCGGCGGCATCGTCTTCCTCCCGGGTGCGGCCGGCACCGTCCAGGAGCTGTTCCAGGCCGCGTGCAGCAACTACTACGCGACGGCCGAGACCGTTGCCCCGATGGTCCTGGTCGGTCGCGACCACTGGAGCGAGCTGCTGCCGGCCTGGCCGCTAGTCAGCGTGCTCGCCGCCGGCCGGGCCTTCGCCCCTGTGCTCCATCTGGTCGACGACCCGGCGCAGGTCCTGGACCTGCTGGTGCAGCAGTGAGGAGATCGGCCCCGGCAGCACGCCGTCCTCGCTGACGTCGGGATCCTCGTCGGCGGGGCGGCGCAAGGACCACGGCTCCAGCCGCCGGTAGCCGCGGACCGACGTACGCCGCAGCCGGCGCAGCTTGAAGTGTTGGGAGTCCTGCAGCTCATCGGCCAGGGAGCGGTCGACCAGCACCCGCCCAGGACGAGCGGTGGAGGTCAACCGGGACGCGACATTGACGACCGGACCCAGAACGTCCCCGAGTCGCGCCAGCGTCGGACCCCACGCCATGCCGACCCGCAGCTCTGGGAACCCTTCGTCGCGGTGGCGTTCCTCGGAGAGCTCCAGGCCGATCCGGGCGAGCTCGTCGGGTGCGTCGGCGACGAAGAGGATCTCGTCGCCGATCGTCTTGATGATCCTGCCCCCGTGGCTGGTCAGGATCTCCAGGCTTCGAGCCTCGAAGCCGTCGATCATCCGAGCGATCTCGGTCCGGGTGGCCTGACGGCTCTGGCGGGTGTAGTCGACGATGTCGGCGAAACCCACCCCCATCACCACTCCCTCGTCCACGACCCGACCGGACTCGGGATCGCGGGGGTCGACGACATCGTCGCCCTCTTCGTCCTCGCCCTCGTCGTCGTGCTCGTCCCCGTCCCTGACAGCGGCCAGGAGCAGCCGGGACGCGGCGCTCAGCGTGTGCCGGCGCCACACGTAGTTCTGCAGCGCCTCGACGGTCGGGACCATCTCGTCCATCACGGCGGCGAGCTCACCCAGACCGGTGGTCCTCAAGTCGATCGTGCGAGCGAGCAGTCCCATCTGCCACTCGGCCAGCCGCGCGAAGCTGCGCCCCATGGCACGGACCAGAGCCGCCTCGTTGTCCTCATCGACCATTCCGAGGTTGCTGAGCTTCTGGGTGAGCCGCAGCGCCTCGAGGTCGGCGTGGGTGAACGCGGGCACGTCACCGCCCACGGCGGAGAAGCCGAGCGAGCGCCACAGCCTCTGCGAGGTCTCGAAGGGGATGTCGAGCTCGTCTGCGATCTCGTTGCCGGTGAGCGAGGGCTTCTCGCCGAGCAGGTAGGCCTCGAGGAGGTCGATCAGTCGGGTCGGCTCCATCGGTTCGGCCATGAGGTCAGTCTCGCCCGCTGTCGGGCTGGACCGACGGCAGGATCAGGCCTTGTTCTCGCCAAGACGGTCCTCGGTCGTGGACCGCAGCGCCTGGCCGAAGGCGGGGACCTCGTCGAGCAGCTCGGACAGCGACTCGCTGGTGAAGTGGATGACCTCCAGCGGGGAGGTGCTCACCACACTCGCCGAGCGCAGCTTGTGTCCGACGACCGCCATCTCGCCGATGACGTCACCGGGGCCGAGCTGGGCGATCTCGTTGCCGTTCTTCCGCACCGAGACGGTGCCCTCGACGATCAGGTAGGCCTTGTCGGCGGGCGTCTTCTCCCAGATCAGGGACCAGTTGGCAGGCAGATGAACCTGTCGTCCCTTGGCCAGCACGGTCTTGAGGTCCTCGTTGGTGAGGCTCTCGAGGCGGTTGAGCTTCTCCAGCTTGTCCGTCTGCGGCTCGTCGGCCATCGCGCATCTCCTTGGGCAGGCAACTCCCTTGGCAGAGCTGTCGGGGTCGATCCTCCCGCCATCGCCTAACCCTGTCCACTATGTCGGCTACTTCCGAGGTACCACGGAGGGGTGAGATGTGTCTCCCCCAACTGGCCGTAACTTCTGAGGTCCGTGACCTCGCCCGCACGAGCCTCGTTGAGTCCGCATGGAACTGTCCCGCCGACGCCTGCTCACCTCCAGCATCTTCGCCGGGGCCTTCGCCACGATGAACCGGGAGCTGTTGTTCGGCTCGCTTGCGGACAATGCCGTGGGCGCGACGGCGGTGACGACGATCGAGCGCACCTACTCCCCCGGCCCGGCCAACGCACGCGGCTACCGCAAGCTGGTCACCGCACCCGGTTCGGCGCGGGTGGTGCGCACCGACGTCGGCGTCGCTGCCTCGGCCACCCGCTCCCGAAAGCGCCGCGGGTTGCTGGCCTTCGCCCACCTCAGCGATGTCCACGTGGTCGACCACCAGTCGCCAGCGCGAGTGGAGTGGACCGACCGGTACGACGACCCGAACGCCACGGGTCAGACGCCTGGGCTCTTCGCTTCGGCCTACCGGCCCCAGGAGATGCTCTCGGCCCAGGTGGGCGACGCGATGGTGCACGCGGTGAACGCAGTGCGCAAGGCCCCGGTGACCGGGCTCCGTCTCCAGTTCGCCGTCCAGACCGGCGACAACTCAGACAACTGCCAGTACAACGAGGTCCGCTGGAACATCGACCTGCTCGACGGGGGGAGGGTCGTGCCCGACAGCGGCAGCACCGAGCGCTACGAGGGCGTCATGGACGACGACCCGGTCTACTACGACACCCACTACTGGCACCCCGCGGGATCGCCGATCGGCAGAAGTGCGGACCGCTACCGGGCGGAGTACGGCTTTCCCACCATCCCCGGTCTGCTGGACGCGGCGCGGCGCCCGTTCACGGCTGCGGGACTCGACGTGCCCTGGTACACCTGCTTCGGCAACCACGACGGCCTGGCGCAGGGCAACTTCCCTCCCACCACGACCCAGACCTCCACTCTCGCGACCGGTGGGGTCAAGGTGATCTCCCCCCCTCCGGGGGTGGCACCCGCGGACATCCTGGACCCGGAAGGCAGCACGCTCGACCAGGTCCTCGGCGAGCTCGTCGTCTCGCCGTACGTCAAGCCGGTCACCGCAGACGCCCAGCGCCGACAGCTGACCCGCGGCCAGGTGGTCGAGGAGCACTTCAAGACCACCAGCACCCCCCGCGGTCACGGCTTCACCCCGCAGAACCGGGCGGCGGGGACTGCCTACTACAGCTTCGACCAGGGATCGTTCCGGTTCGTGGTGATGGACACCGTGAACCCCAACGGGTACGCCGACGGGTCCCTCGACGCCGGCCAGTTCGCCTGGCTCCAGTCGACGCTCACCTCAGCCGCTGGCAGGGCCGTGGTCGTGTTCAGCCACCACACCAGCTCCAGCATGGACAACCCGTTCGTGGCCACCGGCGGCGATCCCAGCCCTCGCGTGCTCGGCGCCGAGGTCAACTCGTTCCTGCTCGGCACACCCCGCGTGGTGGCCTGGGTGAACGGTCACTCGCACCGCAACCAGATCACCGCCCACAAGCGGGCCGACGGCTCCGGAGGATTCTGGGAGATCAACACCGCCGCGCACATCGACTACCCGCAGCAGGCCCGGATCGTGGAGGTCGCCGACAACCGCGACGGCACCCTCTCGATCTTCACCACAGTCCTCGACCACTCCGGCCCGGCCGACGCGGGGAACGACCTGGGCAGCACGATCGCCCTCGCCGGCCTCTCCAGGGAGCTCTCGGTCAACGATCCGCACGCCAACCTGGCAGCAGCGGGCACCGCTGGGGACCGCAACACCGAGCTTCTCGTCGCCAAGCCCGCCGACGTCGCCTGAGTCGCGAGCCGGCGACCTCGATCCCTCAGCCCTCCGCGGCCAGCTGTCCGCAGGCGCCGTCGATCTCGCGGCCACGGGTGTCGCGAACGGTCGTCGAGATGCCCTTGGCCTCGAGCCGGCGCACGAACTCGCGCTCGTCCTCGGGGTCGCTCGCAGTCCACTTCGAGCCCGGGGTCGGGTTCAACGGGATCAGGTTGACGTGGACCCAGCCCCAGTCGCCGTAGGAGTTCAGTACGTCGCCGAGCAGGTCGGCACGCCAGCCCTGGTCGTTGATGCCGCGCATCATGGCGTACTCGATGGAGACGCGTCGCTTGGTGACCCGGGCGTAGTTCCAGGCCGCCTCGACGGTCTCGCCCACGTTCCAGCGCGTGTTCACCGGGACCAGCTCGTTGCGGAGCTCGTCGTCGGGTGCGTGCAGGCTCAGGGCGAGCGTGACCGGGATCCCCTCCTCGGCCAGCTGGTTGATCCGTGGGACCAGACCGACGGTGCTGACCGTGATCCCGCGCGCGGACATCCCCAGCCCGTCAGGTGCAGGATCAGTGAGCCGGCGTACGGCACCGATCACGGCCTTGTAGTTGGCCATCGGCTCCCCCATGCCCATGAAGACCACGTTGGAGATCCGTCCGGGGCCGCCCGCGACCTCGTCGCGAGCGAGCGCGCGCGCCCCGGCCACCACCTGTTCCACGATCTCGCCCGTGGACATGTTGCGCTGCAGCCCACCCTGGCCAGTGGCGCAGAAGGGGCAGGCCATGCCGCAACCGGCCTGGCTCGAGACGCAGATCGTTACCCGGCCGGGGTAGCGCATCAGCACCGACTCGACCAGGGCGCCGTCGAAGAGCTTCCACAGGGTCTTGCGGGTGGTGCCCCTGTCGGCCTCCTGCGTCTTCAGCGGCGTCATCAGGTGCGGGAGCAGGCTCTCGACGAGCTCAGCACGCTGAGTGGCAGGGAGATCGGTCATCTGGTCGGGGTCGTCGACCAACCGGGCGAAGTAGTGCGCAGAGAGCTGCTTGGCACGGAAGCCGGGCAGGCCGAGATCCTCGAGGCGTTCCTTGCGCTCCGCCGGGGTGAGGTCGGCGAGGTGGCGTGGAGGCTTCGGCTTGGGTCCGCGGGGCCCCTTGGGCTCCTCGAAGACGAGGGGAAGGGTCTTGATGGGTTCACTCATGGCCGACCCAGTCTCCCACCCGTGCCGGCCCGAGCCGAATCCTGCGGGGCGACAGGCAAGATGGGGGAATGACGCGCTGGGTGCTGCACGTCGACATGGACCAGTTCATCGCGGCGGTGGAGGTGCTCCGGCGACCCGAGCTGGCCGGGCTGCCCGTGGTGGTCGGCGGCCGTGGCGACCCGACCGAGCGCGGGGTGGTGGCGACCGCGTCCTACGAGGCCCGCGAGTTCGGGATCCGCTCGGGGATGCCCTTGCGCACCGCAGCCAAGCGCTGCCCCGAGGCGGTCTTCCTCGCCGCGGACCGGGAGGCCTACGACGACGCCTCGGCTGTCGTGATGGAGACCCTGCGCGCCGTGCCCGGAGCCGTGGTGCAGGTGCTCGGCTGGGACGAGGCGTTCGTCGGGGTGCAGTCCGAGGACCCGGACGAGGTCGCCCGCAGGATCCGGAGCGACGTGCTCGCGGCGACCGGGCTGCACTGCTCCGTGGGCATCGGCGACAACACGGTGCGCGCAAAGATCGCCACCGACTTCGGCAAGCCACAGGGGACCTTCAGGCTCACCCGGGAGAGCTGGTTCGAGGTCATGGGCGCGCGTCCGACCCGGGCCCTGTGGGGCGTGGGGTCCCGCATCCAGCAGCGTCTGAAAGCTCTCGGCATCGAGACGGTGCACCAGCTGGCAAGAGCTCCCGAGGAGTTGCTGGCCAGCGAGTTCGGCCCGGGCAACGGTCCCCGACTCGGCGCGCTGGCCCGGGGGAAGGGCAGCACCACCGTCGATGACACGCCCTGGGTGGCGCGGGCGCACGGGCGCGAGAGCACCTACCAGCAGGACCTGACCTCACCGGCGGAGGTGCAGGCAGCTCTGGCCGCGCTCGCCGAGCAGGTGGTCACCGACATCCGGGGTGAGGGTCGAGCCTGCGCACGGGTGCACCTGAAGGTGCGGTTCGCGCCGTTCTTCACCGTGAACAGGTCACGCAAGCTGGCTGGTCCGACGTACGACGCCGACGTGCTGGCGCGCACCGCCGGGGAGCTGCTGCACGACCTCGATGACCAGCGGCCGATCCGGTTGCTGGGGCTGCGAGCCGAGATGGTGCCACCTGAGGGCGGCTACAGCACCAGGTAGTGCAGCAGCAGCCAGATCGGCGCAACCGTGGCCAGCAACGAGTCGAGTCGGTCCATCAGGCCACCGTGGCCAGGGATCACCTGACTCATGTCCTTGATGCCGAGGTCGCGCTTCATCACCGACTCGCACAGGTCACCGAGGGTGGCCATCACTACCGCGATCAGTCCTAGGGCCACACCGACCCACCAGTCGCCCTCGAGCAGGTGGACGACCAGCACGTAGCCGGACGCCACGCAGGCGAGGGCCGATCCCGCGAAGCCCTCCCAGGACTTCTTCGGCGAGATCACCGGCGCCATCGGGTGCTTGCCGAACAGCACGCCCGCGGCGTAGCCCCCGATGTCGGAGGCGATCGTCACGGTGATGAAGGTGATCACCGCCTTGACCCCCTCGTCCTCGGCCAGGAGCAGCGCGACGAAGGAGGCCAGGAAAGGCACATAGATCAGCGTGAAGACCGAGGCGGTCGCGTTCTGCACATAGCCGTCCACCCCGCGGCGCAGCAGCCACAGCATGGTCGCCAGCACGGTGACTGCTGTGGCCGTGACCAGCGCTGGCGCCCCGAAGAGGTAGGCGAAGACCAGCATCAGCACCCCGCCGAGCATCAACGGCTCCTGCGGGATGTCGATGGACCGGGACAAGAGCCCCTGGTGCATCTCCCAGATGGCCACGACGACCGCGACAGCGACCACGATGATGAAGGCCGGCTTCCAGAAGACCAGCGAGAGCACGATCACCACCACCAGCCCGACGCCCGATGCGATCGCCACAGGCAGGTCGCGCCCGGCACGGCTGGGCTTGTTCTCCGGTTGCACCGGAGCAGCTGAGGACTGTGTCATGGCAGTCTGCTCAGACCTCGATCAGTTCTGATTCCTTGTGCTTGAGCATCTCGTCGATCTGGTCGGTGTGCTTCTTGGTCGAGACATCGAGCTTCTTCTCCGCGCCCGTGACGTCGTCCTTGCCCACCTCGCCGTCGGAGCCCAGCTTCTCCAGCGCCTGCTTGGCGTTGCGCCGGATGTTGCGCACCGAGATGCGTCCGTCCTCAGCCTTGGTGCGGGCGATCTTGATGTACTCCTTGCGGCGCTCCTCGGTCAGCTCGGGGAGCACGCAACGGATCATCTTGCCGTCGTTGGACGGGTTCACCCCGAGGTCGGAGTCACGGATCGCGCGCTCGATCGCCGGCAGCGAGCCGATGTCGTAGGGCTGGACCAGGATCACCCTGGCCTCAGGCGCCGTGAACCCGGCGAGCTGCTGGATCGGGGTGGGCGTGCCGTAGTAGTCGGCCGTCAGCTTGGAGAACATCGCGGGGTTCGCGCGTCCTGCCCGGATCGCGGCGAAATCCTCGCGGGTGACCTCGACGGCCTTGGCCATCTTCTGGTCGGCGTCGTTGAGGGTCTGGTTGATCAAGGCTCTCTCCTAGTTGCTGTGGCCGGGCGCCGGGCTGGGGTCGCCGGCGCTGACGAGCGTGCCAATCTTGTCACCCTGCACGACTCGCAGGATGTTTCCTTCCGGCTCCATGCCGAAGACGATCATCGGCATCTGATTCTCCATGCAGAGGGCGAACGCGGTCGCGTCCGCGACCTTGAGGCCCTGTTGGAGTGCCTCGGTGAAGGTGAGCTCGTCGTACTTGATCGCGTCCTTGTGGGTGCGCGGGTCGGCGGTGTAGACACCGTCGACACCGTTCTTGCCCATCAGCACGACCTCGCACTTGGTCTCCAGCGCGCGCTGGGCTGCGACGGTGTCGGTGGAGAAGTACGGCATGCCTGCGCCGGCGCCGAAGATCACCACGCGCCCCTTCTCGAGGTGGCGGATCGCGCGGCGCGGGATGTAGGGCTCGGCGACCTGACCCATGGTGATGGCGGTCTGGACGCGGGTCTCGATGCCCTCCTTCTCCAGGAAGTCCTGCAGGGCGAGGCAGTTCATCACGATGCCCAGCATGCCCATGTAGTCGGCGCGGGCACGGTCCATCCCCCGCTGCTGGAGCTCGGCGCCACGGAAGAAGTTGCCTCCACCGGTGACGATCGCGACCTCGACCCCGGAGCGCACGACGGTCGCGATCTCTGCCGCGATCTTCTGCACCACGTCAGGGTCGACACCGACGCTTCCGCCGCCGAAGACTTCGCCCGAGAGCTTGAGCAGGACCCTCTTGTAGCCGCTCATGTCATTTCCCTTGGTGGTGATGGCCGAAGGCCGGTCCGATGCCGCAGTGTGGACTGCATCGAACCGGCCTCCTCTGACGTCTGCCGACAAACTAGTGGATCCGTGCGGATCAGGCGCCTACCTCGAAGCGGGCGAACCGCTTGACCTCGACGCCCGCGGCGTCGAGAACGGCCTTGACCGACTTCTTGGAATCGGTCACCGACGGCTGGTCGAGGAGCACGACCTCCTTGAAGAAGCCGTTCAGCCGCCCCTCGGTGATCTTGGCGATCGCCTGCTCGGGCTTGCCCTCCTCGCGTGAGGTGGCCTCGGCGATCGAGCGCTCGTGCTCCACGATCTCGGCGGGCACCTCGTCACGGGTGAGGTACGTCGGGCGCATCGCGGCGATCTGCATCGCCGCACCGCGCGCCACCTCGGCGTCGTTGCCGTCGTACTCCACGAGCACGCCGACTGCCGGGGGCAGGTCGGCTGCGCGACGGTGCATGTAGACGACCGACTGGCCACCGAAGTAGGCGACCTGACCGAGCTCGATCTTCTCGCCGATGGTGATGGCAAGGTCCTCGACGACCTGACCGACGGTCTTCCCGTCGAGGTCGACCGCCTTGAGGGCCTCCGCGTCAGCGGCCTGGGCCTTGTCGGCCGCGTCGGCGATCTTCTGCGCCGCAGCGATGAAGTCGTCGTTCTTGGCCACGAAGTCGGTCTCGCTCTTCAGCTCGAGCAGGGCACCACCGGAGGTGGCGACCAGGCCTGAGGTGGCCTCGCGCTCGGCACCGCGCTTGGCGGCCTTGGCGGCGCCCTTGGTGCGCAGGATGTCGACGGCTGCGTCGAAGTCGCCGTCAGCCTCCTCGAGCGCCTTCTTGGCATCCATCATGCCCGCGGCAGTGAGGTCGCGGAGCTTCTTGACGTCGGCGGCGGTGATCGCCACTTCTCAGCCCTCCTTGGACTCGTCGGACGCCTCGGCGGCAGGAGCAGCGTCGGCGGCGGGGGTGGCCTCAGCCGCGGGGGCCTCGGCAGCGGGGGTGGCCTCAGCCGGAGCGGCCTCAGCAGCGGGAGCCTCAGCCGGAGCGGCCTCAGCAGCGGGGGCAGCGGCCTCGGCGGCCTCGACGCTCGCGGCACCCTCGGAGGAGGCACCGGTTGCCTCGGCGGCCGGAGTCGCCTCGGTCGCGGTGTCGCCACCGGTCGCGGCCACGGCGGCCTTCTCGACCTTCTCGGCCTCCTGGCCCTGGAGCAGGTCGCGCTCCCAGTCAGCCAGCGGCTCGTCGGTGCCGATGCCCTTGACGTCACCCTCGGCCTTGGCACCGGAGCGGGCGATCAGGCCCTCGGCCACGGCGTCGGCGATCACGCGGGTCAGCAGCCCGACGGCGCGGATCGCGTCGTCGTTGCCCGGGATCGGGAAGTCGACCAGGTCAGGGTCGCAGTTGGAGTCCAGGATCGCGATGATCGGGATCTTGAGCTTGCGCGCCTCTTCGACCGCGAGGTGCTCCTTGTTCGTGTCGACGATCCACACGGCGGACGGCGTCCGGCTCATGTCGCGGATGCCGCCGAGGGTCTTGTCGAGCTTGATCTGCTCGCGACGCATGAAGAGCAGTTCCTTCTTCGTGCGGCTGGAGCCGGCGACGTCGTCGAAGTCGACCTCATCGAGCTCCTTGAGGCGGTTGATCCTCTGGTGCACGGTCTGGAAGTTGGTGAGCATGCCACCGAGCCAGCGCTGGTTGACGTAGGGCATGCCGACGCGGGTCGCCTGCTCGGCGATGGCCTGCTGCGCCTGCTTCTTGGTGCCGACGAACATGACCGTGCCGCCCTTGGCCACGGTGTCCTTGATGAACGCGTAGCTGGTGTCGATGTAGGACAGCGACTGCTGCAGGTCGATGATGTAGATGCCGTTGCGCTCGGTCATGATGAAGCGCTTCATCTTGGGG
>JBDSBU010000060.1:0-26709 GCA_039921445.1 Marmoricola sp.
CGTGAGGCACCCGTTGCCTCGGTGGGCTTCTCCGCCAGCACGATGCGCGGGTTGCCGCCGCCGCGGAGGAGGTAGAGGAGCACGCCGAAACCGACCAAGGCGGCGACCAGCGACGGGACCACGTCCAGCGGTCCGGCTGCAGGTTGGACCACCGCCGCCACCCCGGCCGCACCGACGATCGCGACGAGCAGGGCCACACCCGCACCGAGACGCTTGCCGGCGACGACGCCCGCGACCCCGGCCAGCAGCAGTGCGCCGACCAGCACCGAGCCGATCAGCACCGGCTTGTCGGCGGTGCCCAGTGTGCGGACGGCCCAGGTCTTCACCGGGGTCGGCGTCAGGTTGATCACCGCCGTACCCACCGCCAGCACGGGGGAGGAGGCGGGGACGGTCACTGCGGCAACGAGGTGCCCGGCAGCCGTCCCCGCGAGTGCCGCGAGGATGCCGATGCCGAATTTGGCGGAAGTGCGCTGAGTGGCCATAAGAGTTGTTCGGGGCGAGGGCCCCTGATGGATTGGTCCAGAAGCACCCTAAGGACGCCTGACAGACGGGAGTGGCACCCTTGACCGCGTGAGCCCCGAGCCCCTGGTCCGACCCGCCGTGGAGGCGGACGCCTCCGAGGTGGCCCGGATCGAGAGGGAGGCGCTGGGAGCCGACGCGTGGTCCGAGGCCCTGGTGCGTGAGGGTGTGGCGGGCAACCTGCCGACCGTGGGCTACCTCGTTGCCGAGCACGCCGGCGAGGTGGTCGGTCATGTGGTCGTCTCCGCGGCGGGGGACATCGCCGAACTGCAGCGCATCGCCGTCTCCGCCATGCATCGACGCAGCGGGATCGCGACGCTGCTGGTCTCGGCAGCAGTCGCCGCTGCCGCCCGGACCGAGGCCGACCGGATGCTGCTGGAGGTGCGCGAGGACAACCGGGGAGCCCTTGCCTTCTACGCACAGCTCGGCTTCGTCGAGATCGACCGACGTCCTCGCTACTACGCCGACGGTGCCAGTGCCGTGGTGCTCCGGCTCGGCCTCGGCCGGGGCTGCGGCGCTCGCCCGACCTAGGCGCGGGGCTAGGACGTGGCCAGCGCCTCGAGCCGGCGTACGGCGAGCTCGGCGTAGACCGTGGCAGCGTCGGGGAGCACGGCTGGGTCGAAGTCGGCGCGCGGGCTGTGGTTGTTGGGCGCACTCGCCGGATCCAGCCCCGGGAGCAACGCTCCGAGACCGAGAAAGGCACCGGGCACCGCGGCGATCACCCGGGAGAAGTCCTCGGACCCGGCGATGGGCGCTTCCATCTGCTCGTAGCGGTCCTGCCCGAGGACCTCGCGCACCACAGTGGCACCGAAGTCGACCTCGGCGGCGTTGTTGACCGTGAGCGGGTACTCGTCGGCGAACTCGTAGACGACTTCCACGCCGTGGGCAATGGCGACCCCACGCAAGGTCTCGTCGATCGCCTCGCGCAGGCGGTCGGCGCTGGCCTCGGAGAAGCGGCGTACGGTCGCCTCGAACCTGGCCACGTCGGGGATGATGTTGCGCTTGGTGCCGCCCTCGATCACACCCACGGTGATCACCACCGGGTCGAAGATGTCGAAGCGGCGGGTCACCATCGTCTGCAGGGCGGTGATCATGGCCGCGGTCGCAGTGATCGGGTCGCGCCCCCGGTGAGGCGCCGAGCCGTGACCACCCTCGCCGCGCACGGTGACGCTCAGTCCGTGGGAGGCCGAGAGCATCGTCCCCGGCCTGCTGGTGAAGCGACCCTGCGGCAGCATCGAGGAGAAGACGTGCATCCCGAAGGCCGCGTCGACCCTCGGCCCGGCAGCGTCGAGCACACCCTCCTCGATCATCACGCCGGCACCATCCCAGCCCTCCTCGCCGGGCTGGAACATCAGCACCACGTCGCCGTGCAGCCGGTCCCGATGGGTGCTGAGCAGCCGCGCGGCCCCGACGAGGGCGGCGGTGTGCAGGTCGTGGCCGCAAGCGTGCATCGCCCCGTTGGTCGAGGCGAAGTCCAGGCCGGTCTCCTCGTGTACCGGGAGCGCATCCATGTCGGCCCGCAGCAACACCGTCCGCGGCGCGTTCTCCTCGCGGGCTCCGCCGCGGAGCACCGCCGTCACCGAGGTGGTGGCGGTGCCGGTGGAGATCTCCAGACCGAGCCCTTCGAGCTCACGCAGCACTCGCTCCTGGGTGCGTGGCAGATCGAGCCCGATCTCCGGCTCCCGGTGCAGGTCACTGCGCAGGTGGGCGAGGTCGTCACCGATCGCCTGGGCGTCGTCGTGCAGGTCCATGGGTCTCCTCCGAGGTCGCGGGTTTTCAGGAGACCTTGTGAAACTGTCACTTACCTGCCGTTGCAACGGCGGAGAAGTGACAGTTTCACAGGTTCTCCTGAAAAACTGCAGGGCCCGCCAACGTAACTGCTGAGGGTGCGCGGAGAAAGGGAGGCGTGCGCGGCACAATGGCTCGGTGACCCCGGCCGACAGCTCCGCCCCCCTCGTCCTAGGCATCGAGACCTCGTGCGACGAGACCGGTGTCGGGATCGTGCGGGGTCACACCTTGCTGGCCGACGCCGTGGCCTCTTCGGTCGAGGAGCACGCGCGCTTCGGCGGCGTCGTACCCGAGGTCGCGTCGCGGGCCCACCTCGAAGCAATGGTGCCGACGATCGAGCGTGCGTGCGCCACAGCGGGGGTGCGGCTGAGGGACGTCGATGCCTTGGCCGTGACCGCGGGACCCGGTCTCGCGGGGGCGCTGCTGGTCGGAGTGGCGGCGGCCAAGGCGCTTGCGGTCGGCCTGGGCAAGCCGCTGTACGGCGTGAACCACCTCGCCGCCCATGTGGCGGTCGACCAGCTCGAGCACGGACCCCTGCCCGACCCGTGCCTGGCGATGCTGGTCTCGGGCGGGCATTCCTCGCTGCTGCGCGTCGACGACGTGACCTCCTCGATCAGGCCGCTGGGCGCCACCATCGACGACGCCGCAGGAGAGGCCTTCGACAAGGTGGCCCGCCTGCTCGGGCTGCCATTCCCCGGGGGGCCGCACATCGATCGCGCGGCGTTCTCGGGGTCCTCGGTGGCGATCGACTTTCCCCGGGGACTGAGCGCCCGCCGCGACCTCGAGCGGCACCGCTTCGACTTCTCCTTCTCCGGGCTCAAGAGCGCGGTGGCCCGCTGGGTGCAGGCCCGCGAGGACTCTGGCGAACCGGTGCCCGTGGCTGACGTCGCGGCCTCCTTCCAGGAGGCGGTGTGCGACGTACTCACCCGCAAGGCGGTCGACGCTGCCCGCAGCGAGGGCATCGAGGACATCCTGATCGGTGGAGGCGTGGCGGCGAACTCGCGCCTGCGGGTGCTGGCGCAGGAGCGTGCCGCCACGCACGGCATCCGGGTCCGGGTCCCCCGGCCGGGCCTGTGCACCGACAACGGAGCGATGGTGGCCGCGCTCGGCGCAGAGATGGTCGCTCGTGGACGCACCCCCTCCGACCTCGACCTCCCCGCCGACTCCTCGATGCCCGTGGTGCGCGTACTTGCCTGAGTGCGGGCGGGTTCCCCAATCCAGATCGGAGTATGGCGAGACGTGCTTCTCGGGACCGCCTGATGCGGGAGTACCTTGCGACCAGGGCCCGGCCTGCACACCTGCTGGGTCGCTGAACGCCGTACAACTTGTCGAGGGTTGTGGACGCTCGAGGCTCGGCAAAGTCCAAGACATGCGTCCATGACCCCGATTTCATCGATCCCCCGATCCCAGATCAGCTTTATCGACAGGAGCCCCCCATGCAGCAGGTCAAGGCCGTCATCGCCCGTTCGAAGGCAGCACCCGTCGAGCTGGTGACCATCAACGTGCCCGACCCGGGTCCGGGCGAGGCAGTGGTGAAGATCCAGGCGTGCGGCGTGTGCCACACCGACCTGCACTACCGCGAGGGCGGGATCAACGACGAGTTCCCGTTCCTGCTCGGGCACGAGGCAGCCGGGATCGTGGAGTCGGTGGGCGAGGGCGTGAGCGAGGTCGCGCCCGGTGACTTCGTCGTACTCAACTGGCGTGCCGTGTGCGGAGAGTGTCGCGCCTGCAACCGCGGCGAGCCCTGGTACTGCTTCGCCACCCACAACGCCACCCAGAAGATGACTCTGGCGGACGGCGAGGAGGGGGCCGGCACGGAGCTCTCCGCAGCCCTGGGCATCGGCGCCTTCGCGGAGAAGACCCTGGTCGCCGCCGGTCAGTGCACCAAGGTCGACCCGGAGGCGCGTCCGGCCGCGGTCGGGCTGCTCGGTTGCGGCGTGATGGCTGGTCTGGGTGCCGCGATCAACACGGGCAACGTCGGCCGCGGCATGTCGGTCGCAGTGATCGGCTGTGGTGGCGTCGGTGCCGCAGCGATCGCGGGTTCGGCACTGGCAGGGGCCAGCAAGATCATCGCCGTCGACATCGACGACAAGAAGCTCGAGGGTGCGCTGAGGATGGGTGCCACGCACACCGTGAACAGCAAGGACGCCGACCCGGTCGAGGCGATCCAGGCTCTCACCGATGGGAACGGCGCGGACGTGGTGATCGACGCGGTCGGGCGCCCGGAGACCTGGAAGCAGGCGTTCTACGCCCGCGACCTCGCCGGCACGGTGGTCCTGGTCGGCGTGCCCACCCCGGAGATGAAGATCCCGGAGATCCCGCTGATCGACGTCTTCGGCCGCGGTGGGTCGCTGAAGTCCAGCTGGTACGGCGACTGCCTGCCCAGCCGTGACTTCCCGATGCTGGTCGACCTCTACACCCAGGGTCGCCTGGACCTCGACGCCTTCGTCAGCGAGGAGATCGGGCTCGGCGACGTCGAGGCGGCGTTCGAGAAGATGCACCACGGCGACGTACTGCGCTCCGTCGTCTTGTTGTGACGCCGCCGGACGCGACCAGGACCCCCGCAGAAGTGATCCGGACCTCCGCGCCCGCGGGCACAGGACGTGCCGGCCGCACGGCCTTCGCTCTGGTGGTGCTGCTGAGCCTGGTGATCCTGTTCATGCCGGGTGACGGCGTACCGACCGGGTTGGCGATCAACGACAAGGTGGTGCACGGGACCCTGTTTGCCGCCCTCGCGGTCACCGGCAGCTGGGCAGGACTCGCTTGGCCGCCGCTGGCCGCCGGCCTGCTCGCGTACGCCGGGGTCTCGGAGGTGCTTCAGGCGCTCTTGCCGATCAGCCGCGACGGGACCCTCGGCGACGGGTTGGCCGATACCACTGGAGTGGTGGTCGGACTGGTGATCGTCCAGGTGCTTCGAGGTCGCGCTGGGCCTTCCCTCTAGGGTCGGCAGCATGAGTTCTTCGGTGCGCATCGACCACGCCGTCTCGAGCGGGACCTTCAGCCTCGACGGGGAGACCCACGAGGTCGACAACAACATCTGGGTGATCGGCGACGACGAGGAGTGCGTCGTGATCGACGCACCGCACGACGTCGAGGACATCCTGGCCGTCGTCGCCGGGCGTCGGGTCAAGGCGATCATCTGCACGCACGCCCACGACGACCACGTGCGCGTCGCTCCAGAGCTGCGAGAGCGCACGACCGCGCCGATCCTGATGCACCCCGCCGACAAGCCGGTCTGGGAGCTGACCCATGCAGACCACCTGTGGGACGTCGACCTCGAGGACGGCCAGACCGTCACGGTCGCCGGCGCCGTACTCAAGGTGCTGCACACCCCGGGGCACGCACCCGGCGCGATCTGCCTCTACGTCCACGACCTGGGCTGCGTCTTCACCGGGGACACCCTCTTCCAGGGAGGCCCCGGTGCTACCGGGCGGTCCTTCAGCGACGAGAGCCTCATCTTGGACTCGATCCGGGCCAAGCTGTTCGCGCTTCCAGACGACACGGTCGTTCACACCGGCCACGGCGGCGACACCACGATCGGGGCGGAGAAGGCAGCGCTCGACGGCTGAACGGGTTCGGCCACAGCCTCGGCCGGTCGGTGAGAGACTGCGGCGGTGTTACGGCGCTCCCTGATCCTGCTCGCGGTGGCGAGCCTGCCCCTGGCTCTCCTCACGGTCGACGACGGCCCGAGCGACGCGGAGTCCGGCGCAGCGGCCCGATTGGCGGGGTCGTTCGCCGGCAGGGTTCCCGGCACGACCGCCGAGGAGACTGCCCGGGCCGCCGATCTGGTCAGTCGGATGACCTTGGCCGAGGCGGCTGGACAGGTGATCGTGGCCGGCTACACCGGCACCGGTTCCCCGGCCGAGCTCGTAGGTCGCCTGCACCTCGGTGGCGTGCTTCCTGTCGGGGCCAACATCACCTCGGCCGCACAGATTCGCCGCATCAATGAGTCCGTACGCCGGACCGTCTCCCAACGTGGCTACCCCGCCTTCGTCGGTGTCGATCAGGAAGGTGGTCGGGTCGCCAGGGTCGGCGCACCCGCCACCAGCTTTCCGGCCTTCCTCGCCACCGGGGCCGCTCGTCGCCCGGACCTGACCGAGCAGGCTGCGGCTGCCAACGCGGGCGAGATGGCAGCGCTCGGCTTCACGGCTGTGATGGGTCCGGTCGCCGACGTGACCCGGGGGCCGTCCGACCCGGTGATCGGCTCTCGTTCGGCTGGTGATCGGCCCGCGGAGGTCGCCACCCAGGTCGTTGCCGCGGACCGTGGGATGCGCGCCGGCGGGATGCTCGGTGCGCTCAAGCACTTCCCCGGTCACGGGTCGTTGACGAGCGACAGCCACTTCGCCCTGCCGGTGCAGCGCAAGAGTCGTGCGCAGCTGATGGCGACCGACCTGGTGCCCTTCCGGGCGGCGATCGATGCCGGTGCCAGCGTCGTGATGACCGGCCACATCGACGTACGCTCGATCGACCCTGGGGTGCCGGCCTCGATGTCCTACAAGGTGACCACGGGCCTGCTCCGCGAGCAGCTCGGCTTCGACGGGCTCGTTGTCACCGACGGCTTGGGCATGGTCGGGGTCTCTCGCCGCTACCCGAGTGCGATCGTCGGCGCCCGTGCCCTGCTCGCCGGTGCCGACGTGGTGCTGATGCCTCCCGATCCCGCCGCCGCGCGAGCCGGGATCGTTCGCGCCGTGCGCGGCGGTTCGCTGTCGCGGGCCCGGCTCGACGAGGCCGCCATCAGGATGATCGCCCTGCTGCTGCACGAGAAGCCGCTCCTGCGTGCGAAGGCGCTCGGAAGCGGTGGGCCGGCGGCCGCGCGACTGTCCGCAGCCGCGCTGACCTCTGTCTCCGGTCCGTGCCGAGGCCGCCTTGTGGGGCGAGCGGTGCGGGTCTTCGGGCCTGATCGCGCGGTCTCGGCCTTTCGGCGGGCGGCCAGCGCTGAAGGACTTCGGGTTGCTCGCAAGGGTGACCTGGTGGCGCTGACGTCGGACTCCCCGGCTCGGGCGCGCGTCGTGGTGGCGCTGGACCGGCCGGACCTGCTTGCCCGGAGTCGCGCACGCATCCGGCTGGCGGCGTACGGCGAGAGTGCCGGTGCGATGCGCGCGGTCGTGCGGCACCTCCTCGGTCGTGCGCCGGCTCCAGGTCGGCTGCCCGTGCGGGTCGGTGGGCTGCCTCGAACCGGCTGCTAGAGGGGTTCGACCAGCAGGGCCGTGCCCTTGCCGGCGACCCTGGTGAGCACCACCGTGGCCTCGGACTCCCCGGAGAGTGCAAGTCGCCGCCGCAGCTCCTCCGGGACCACGGAGACACCGCGTTTCTTGATGGTCAGGCGACCGATGCCGCGCTCGCGCAGGGCCGCCCGAAGCGGCTTCTCCCGGAACGGCAGCTCCTCGATCACCCGGTAGCCGCGGGCGAACGGCGTCCGGAAGGCGCCAGCTGCGGTGACGTAGGCGATGTGCTCGTCGACGAGATGGCCACCGACACCCGCTGCGACGGCCGTGACCAGTCCGGCGCGGATCACCGCCCCGTCTGGCTCGTAGAGGAAGTCTGCGACCGGACCGACCGGCGCCCCCGGATCGTCCTCCACGGTCAGCGTCGCCAGTCCACTGGTGCCGTCAGGTGCTGTGGACAGCACCGTCGCTCGCCGTCTCGTCGTGGCCAACCGACCTGACCACAAGACGGCCTCCTTGACCTCGCGGTGGTCGCTGACCCACTCGGCCTCCACGCCCTCAGGCACGAGGTCGTGCGGAATGCCGGGTGCCAGCTTCACGACGGCATCGCGGTCGAGCAGGGTCTCCACGAAGGACCAGGGCGGCGTCCACTTGTCGGCGTCGAAGCTGCGCCCGCGGGCCGTACGGCGCGCCGGGTCGGCGTAGACCACGTCGAAGGGATCAAGAGCGATCGTGGTGGCGTCGGCCTGCGCCA
The DNA here is from genome assembly GCA_039921445.1 of Marmoricola sp. GTDB lineage: Bacteria > Actinomycetota > Actinomycetes > Propionibacteriales > Nocardioidaceae > Marmoricola. The sequence continues at coordinate 8,227 of JBDSBU010000060.1, forward strand.
CCACACCGCCGAGCTCGAGCGCCGCCAGATTGGCCTCGGCGACCGCCACCCGCAGCGGATCGAGGTCGAGGCCGACGCAGGTCAGCCCGGCACGAGCGAAGGCGATCAGGTCGCCGCCGATGCCGCAGCCCAGGTCCACGAGGGTGGTCGATCCGGACGCGCTCAGCCGGGCGGCCCGGTGGGTCGCCACGGGCAGCCTGGTGGCCTGCTCGAGCCCCTCGGAAGTGAAGAACATCCGAGCGGCCAGGTCGCCGAACTTGGTCGCGGCTCGACGTCTCAGCTCGACCTGGGTCAGGGCCGCCGCCACCTGGGCAGGCTCAGCGCTGCGGCGAAGCAGGGCATGCGTGCGGAGACTGTCGTCGCCGGCCTCGGTTGCGTCGCGGAGAAGTCGGTAACCGTCGTCGGTCAGCAGCCAGCGAAACGCGTCGAGGTCCACGCTGAGGAGTCTGTCACCCGAAGTCGCGCAGGGCCCGACCCTCGATGTCGCGCAGCACCTCGTCGGCGCTGGCGGCGCTGACCTCGCCGGTGCGTCGGGCGCGCAGGACGAGGTCGCGCTCCACGTCGGAGGCACGCCCGAGCAGGTGAGCGAGCTCGGCTCCGGGGTCACGCTCGCCCCCGTCGAGCGCACGGGCCTCCTCGATCGCCTCCTGGGCGGCCAGGTAGCCGTCGTACTGCCTGCAGGCAGCGGTGCGGACCTCCTCGGTGGTCTCCGGCCCGGTCTCCTCGCGGACGAAACCCAGCGCTGCCTCGGCGGCACGGCGTCGCAGATCGGCCACCTCGCGGCGGCCGCCCTCGGAGCTGGCCACGCCGAGTCGGTTCGTGAGCGGCGCGAGCGTCAGTCCCTGCACGACGAGGGTGACCAGCACGCATCCGAGGGCGGCGATCACCAGGTTGTCGCGCTGCGGGAACGCAGTGCCGGACTCCAGGACGCGGGGGAGCGCCAGCGCGGTGGCGACCGTCACCACGCCTCGCATGCCTGACCAGGAGACGACTGTCGTCTCGCGCCAGTTGCCCGGCATCGGCTCGTCACGACGCTGAGCGCGAGCGCGAGCGATCGTGCTGGCCGGGAAGATGTAGAGGAACCGGAACAGGATCACCGACCCCACGACGGCCGCGGTGAGCTGCAGCGACTCCATCGTCGGCTTGGACTGGGCGATCACGTCGACCAGCTCCAGCCCCAGGACGCTGAAGGCCAGGCTGGTGATCAGGAAATCGGCGTAGGACCACACCGACCGGCCGAGCAGCCAGCCCTGCGAGGTGGTCGCCTGGTGGCCCACGTCGCGCAGGAACAAGCCGAGCACCAGCACCGCGAGAACGCCCGAGCCGCCGACGTGCTCGGCGCCCACGTAGGCGACGAAGGGCATCAGCACCGTGATCGTGGTCTCGGTGTAGGCCTCCTCGATCCGGGCCAACGCGGCACGGCTCACCGCGCCGGCGAGGAAGCCGACTGCCAGACCCACGAACAGCGTCACCACGAACTCGATGCCGGTGTCGAGGAAGGAGAAGCTGCCGGTCACCGCGGCTGCGAGAGCGACCTTGAACAGCACCAGGGCAGTCGCGTCGTTGAACATGCCCTCGTCCTCGAGGATCGTCACCAGGCGGTGAGGCAGTCGCAACCGGCGTGCGACGGCGGTCGCTGCCACCGGGTCGGGCGGGGAGACGATGGCGCCCAGCACCCACGCGGCCGTCCACGGCACGCCGAGGGCGTGGGCGACGACGGCCACGACTGCGGCAGTGGCCACGGTGAGACCGACCGCCAGCAGCAGCACCGCCCGGGCGTGCTCGCGGAACTCTCGTGCCGTGGTCCGCTGGGTGGCGGCGAAGAGCAGCGGCGGCAGGACCGCGGGCAGGATCAGCTCGGGATCCAGGGACAGGGTCGCGATCCCGGGCGTCAACCCCAGCGCCAGACCGAAGAGCGTCAGCAGCACCGGCTGCGGCACCCTGATCCGGTCGGCGATGGGGGTCAGCACGATGACACCGACGAGCAGGCCGGCCAGCAGCCACGGTTCGGGCACGGTTCCCCTCCTGGTCGAGCAGGACCTCCAGACCGTACCGGCACCATCAACAGGGCACCCGCTCTGGCACTCGCGAGGTCAGAGTGCTAGTTTTTCCATTGGCACTCTCCCGGTGAGTGTGCCAGCGCTTGTGCCGAGGTACGACCCCCGCGACGGCGTACGTCATCACAGGCAGCAAACTTCCAAAACCCAACGACTGTGTGGAAAGTAGAGGTTGATCAGACGTGTCGGTCAACATCAAGCCCCTCGAGGACCGGATTGTCGTCAAGGCACTGGACGCCGAGCAGACCACGGCTTCCGGCCTCGTGATCCCGGACACCGCCAAGGAGAAGCCGCAGGAGGGCGAGGTCATCGCCGTAGGTCCTGGTCGCTTCAACGAAGACGGCGACGAGCGCATCCCGATGGACATCTCCGTCGGCGACCGCGTGATCTACAGCAAGTACGGCGGCACCGAGGTGAAGTACGCCGGCGAGGAGTACCTCATCCTCTCCGGCCGCGACGTGCTCGCGATCGTTTCCTGATCCACTCCGCGTAGTCCGAGGCTGAAGGCACCGACTCCGGGCGACCGGACGTGCTTTCAGCCTCGGACTATTCGCTTTTCCCAACTGTGAAAGGAGCATCCCCGCGATGCCCAAGATTCTGGAGTTCGACGAAGACGCCCGCCGCTCGCTCGAGCGCGGCGTGGACAAGCTCGCCAACGCAGTGAAGGTGACGCTCGGCCCGCGCGGCCGCTACGTCGTGCTGGACAAGAAGTGGGGTGCTCCCACGATCACCAACGACGGCGTGACCGTCGCGCGTGAGATCGAGCTGGACGACCCGTTCGAGAACCTCGGTGCGCAGCTCACCAAGGAGGTCGCGACCAAGACCAACGACGTCGCCGGTGACGGTACGACGACCGCGACCGTGCTCGCCCAGGCGATGGTGCACGAGGGCCTTCGCGCCGTCGCCGCCGGTGCCAACCCGATGGACCTCAAGCGTGGCATGGACGCGGCCACCGCGGCTGTCACCCAGGCGCTCTCCGACGCGGCCCGCGATGTCGACGACCGCAAGGACATGGCGGCTGTTGCCACCGTGTCCAGCCGCGACGAGGTCATCGGCGAGCTGCTCGCCGAGGCCTTCGACAAGGTCGGCAAGGACGGCGTGATCACTGTCGAGGAGTCCAACACCATGGGCACCGAACTGGAGTTCACCGAGGGGATGCAGTTCGACAAGGGCTACCTCTCGCCGTACTTCGTCACCGACCAGGAGTCGATGGAGGCCGTCCTCGACGACCCCTACGTGCTGCTGTGCCAGGGCAAGATCTCCACGATCTCCGAGCTGCTGCCGTTGCTGGAGAAGGTCATCGCCGCCGGCAAGCCGCTGTTCATCCTGGCCGAGGACGTCGAGGGCGAGGCGCTCTCGACCCTGGTCGTGAACAAGATCCGCGGCACGTTCAACGCCGTCGCCGTCAAGGCTCCGGCCTTCGGTGACCGTCGCAAGTCGATGATGCAGGACATCGCCACCCTCACCGGTGGTCAGGTGATCTCCTCCGAGGTCGGCCTCAAGCTCGACCAGGTGGGCCTCGAGGTGCTCGGTACCGCGCGTCGCGTGGTCGTCACCAAGGACAACACCACGATCGTCGAGGGTGGTGGCTCCCACGAGGAGGTCACCGGCCGCGTCAACCAGATCAAGGCCGAGATCGAGAACACCGACTCCGACTGGGACCGCGAGAAGCTCCAGGAGCGCCTCGCAAAGCTGGCCGGCGGCGTGTGCGTCGTCCGTGTCGGTGCTGCGACCGAGGTCGAGCTCAAGGAGAAGAAGCACCGGATCGAGGACGCCGTCTCCGCGACGCGCGCCGCGATCGAAGAGGGCATCGTTGCCGGTGGCGGGTCTGCGCTGATCCACGCCGTCTCCGTTCTCGACGGGGACCTCGGCCTCAAGGGCGACGAGGCGACCGGCGTCCGCGTCGTACGCATGAGCGCCTCTGAGCCGCTTCGCTGGATCGCCGAGAACGGTGGCGAGCAGGGCTACGTCGTCGTGGCCAAGGTGCGCGAGCTCGGTGTCGGCAACGGCTACAACGCCGCCACCGGCGAGTACGGCGACCTGGTCTCCCAGGGCGTCCTCGACCCGGTCAAGGTCACCAAGTCGGCGCTGATCAACGCCTCCTCGATCGCGGGGATGCTGCTCACCACCGAGACCCTGATCGTGGAGAAGCCCGAAGCCGAGGAGCCCCAGGCCGCTGGTGGCCACGGGCACGGGCACGGCCACTAGAGGCTGCAAGTTTCACAAGGTCTCCTGAAAAGCAGTCACTTCTCTGCCGTTGCAATGGCGGAGAAGTGACTGTTTTTCACGTTAACCTGAAAAACCGACGCACCCGGCAGCCCGGACGGGCGCGGATACAGGGCGGCGGGGCGTCTGCCGGTGCAGATCTCCGTGGCGGAGCTGGACATGGCTGGCCGGTAGACTTGGCCACTCGCCAACCGGAAGGCCCCCGGAACCGATGTCCTCAGGTGTCCCCCCGGAGTTCACTCCTGAACTCCCCTCCAAGTTCGCGCCGCTCGGCCTGACCTATGACGACGTCCTGCTGCTGCCCGGCGAGACCGACGTCATCCCGAGCGAGGTCGACACCACCACCCGGCTCACGCGCGGGATCACACTGCGCACCCCGCTGGTCTCGAGCGCCATGGACACGGTCACCGAGTCCCGGATGGCGATCGCGATGGCCAGGCAGGGCGGCATCGGGATCCTCCACCGCAACCTCTCGATCGAGGACCAGGCCTACCAGGTCGACCTGGTGAAGCGGACCCAGACCGGCATCATCTCCAACCCGGTGACGATCGGTCCGGATGCGACCCTGGAGGAGCTCGACGAGATCTGCGGCCAGTTCCGCATCTCCGGTCTCCCGGTCGTCGACCCGGACCTGCGGCTGCTCGGCATCATCACCAACCGCGACCTGCGCTTCGTGCCGGTCGCTGAGTGGGCCACCACCAAGGTCGACGAGGTGATGACTCCCATGCCGCTGATCACTGCACCCCCGGGGATCAGTCGCGAGGACGCCACCATGATCCTGCGCAAGCACAAGCGCGAACGGTTGCCGCTCGTCGACGACCAGGGTCGGCTCACCGGCCTGATCACGGTCAAGGACTTCGTGAAGTCCGAGCAGTTCCCGCACGCCTCGCAGGACGCAGACGGTCGGCTTCTCGTGGGCGCGGCGGTCGGCTACTTCGGTGAGGCCTGGCAGCGTGCGACCACACTGATCGAGGCCGGTGTGGACGTGCTCGTCGTGGACACCGCTCACGGTCACGCACGGCTGCTGCTCGACATGATCCGCAAGCTCAAGAGCGACCCGGCGACCCGCGACGTGCAGGTCGTCGGTGGCAACGTCGCCACTCGCGCCGGCGCGCAGGCGCTGATCGACGCCGGTGCCGACGCGGTCAAGGTCGGGGTCGGCCCGGGCTCGATCTGTACGACGCGCGTGGTGGCTGGGGTCGGCGTACCCCAGGTCACCGCGGTCTACGAAGCCTCGCTGGCCTGCGGGCCGGCCGACGTCCCGCTGATCGCCGACGGTGGGGTGCAGTACTCCGGCGACATCGCCAAGGCCCTGGTCGCCGGGGCCGAGTCGGTGATGTTCGGTTCGCTCCTGGCCGGGTGCGAGGAGAGCCCCGGCGAGCTGGTGTTCGTCAACGGGAAGCAGTACAAGTCCTACCGCGGCATGGGGTCGTTGGCCGCGATGTCCAGCCGGGGCAAGAAGTCCTACTCCAAGGACCGCTACTTCCAGGCCGACGTGGAGAGTGACGACAAGATCGTGCCCGAGGGCATCGAGGGCCAGGTCGCCTACCGAGGCCCGCTCTCGGCCGTCTCGCATCAGCTCCTCGGCGGGCTGCACCAATCGATGTTCTACGTCGGCGCACGCAGCATTCCCGAGCTGCGCGAGAGGGGCCGTTTCGTGCGGATCACCTCGGCCGGCCTCAAGGAGAGCCACCCGCACGACGTCCAGATCACCGCGGAGGCACCGAACTACTCGTGGCGCTGAGCAACCCGCGGTTGGTCGCCACCGATCTCGACGGGACGCTGCTGCGCAGCGACGGCTCGGTGTCCCCGCGGACGCGGGCGGTGCTGGCGGCACTCGACCGCGCCGGGGTGCCGGTCGTGTTCGTGACGGGGCGTCCGTTGCGGTGGATGGAGACGTTGTGGCCCGACGTGGGCGCGCACGGTCTTGCCATCGTCGCCAACGGGGCCGTGGTCTACGACGTGACCGCGCGAAGGGTGCACTCGGTCTCCGGCATCGCCCGTGACCACGGGCTCGAGCTCGCGCGGGCGATCCGCGAGGGCGTGCCGGGGGCGGCATTCGCCATCGAGACGGTCGACGGGATCCGGCTCGGGGACGGCTTCGTCGGCCGTCATGACCTGCCCCCTGAGACGCCGCGCGGCGCACTCGAGGACGTGTGGGACCAGGACGCGGTCAAGGTGCTGGTGCGGCACGACTCGATTCCCTTCGCCGAGCTCCGCGAGGGCGTCACGGTGGCCGTGGGTGACCGGGCGACCCCGTCGTGGTCGATGGAGGGGCTGGTCGAGATCAGCGCGGTCGGTGTCACCAAGGCGGCCACGCTGGCCACGGTCGCGGACCGACTCGGCGTCGGGGCGGCGGGCGTGATCGCCTTCGGGGACATGCCCAACGACCTGCCGATGCTCACGTGGGCCGGCACGTCGTACGCCATGGGCAACGCGCACGCCAGCGTGTTGGAGGTCGCCGACAATGTCGCGCCCACCAACGACGAGGACGGGGTGGCGAGCGTGCTCGCCGAGGTCTTCGGCCTGAGTCGCGACCCGTGAGCGAACCCGTGAACGAGCCCGTGACCGTCCGAGACTGGCAGGACGCCGACTGGGCGGACTTCGCGCCGATCTTTCGCGAGGTCGTCGAGGAGGGGCGCACCTACGCCATCGACCGTGACATCGACGACGCCGCGGCCCGCGCGTTCTGGGGCGAGGCCACCCACTGGATCTCCGCCGAGTCGGGCGGAAGGCTGCTCGGTGCGGCAAAGATGGGGCCGAACCGGCCGGCGCAGGGCTCCCACGTCGGCACCGCGTCGTTCATGGTCGGGTCGGGGGCGCGCGGACGCGGAGTCGGTCGGGCGCTGGGGGAGTGCGCCGTGGACTGGCATCGCAAAGCAGGTTTTCGCGCGATCCAGTTCAACGCGGTCGTCTCCAGCAACCACCCGGCGGTGGCGCTGTGGCGGTCCCTGGGGTTCGAGGTCGTGGGGACCGTTCCTGAGGCCTTCGAGCTGCCGGACGGGTCTCGGGTCGCCCTGCTGGTGATGTACCTCGACCTCACCCGGTCGGCCTGATCGGTCGCTCCTGCAGATCGGTCGTCCCGCAGCACCGGCCAGAGGCCGTGACAGAATGTCGCCGTGACTGAGATCGAGATCGGGCGCGCCAAGCGCGGGCGGCGGGCTTACTCCTTCGACGACATCGCGATCGTGCCGAGCCGGCGCACTCGCGATCCCGAGGAGGTGTCCACGGCCTGGCAGATCGACGCCTACCGCTTCGAGCTGCCGATCCTCGCGGCACCGATGGACTCGGTGATGTCCCCGGAGACGGCGATCAAGTTCGGCCAGTACGGCGGCCTCGGCGTGCTCAACCTCGAGGGTCTCTGGACGCGGTACGACGACCCGAGCGACCTGCTCGAGGAGGTCGCCGGCCTGCGGGGCGTCGACGCCGTACGCCGGATGCAGGAGATCTACACCGAGCCGATCAAGGCCGACCTGATCACCCAGCGTCTGGGACAGATGCGCGACGCCGGAGTCACGGTTGCCGGCTCCTTGAGCCCGCAGCGGACCAACGAGTTCGCCAAGACCGTCGTCGACGCCGGAGTCGACATGTTCGTCATCCGGGGCACCACGGTCAGTGCGGAGCACGTCAGCGGCCAGGCCGAGCCGCTGAACCTCAAGGAGTTCATCTACGAGCTCGACGTACCCGTCATCGTCGGTGGCTGCGCGACCTACCAGGCTGCGCTCCACCTGATGCGCACCGGCGCCGCGGGCGTCCTTGTCGGCTTCGGCGGGGGAGCAGCCCACACCACGCGCACCGTTCTCGGCGTCGCCGTGCCGATGGCGAGCGCCGTCGCGGACGTGGCCGCCGCGCGCCGCGACTACATGGACGAGTCGGGCGGTCGCTACGTGCACGTGATCGCCGACGGCTCCATCGGTCGCAGCGGCGACATCGCGAAGGCGGTGGCCTGCGGCGCAGATGCCGTGATGGTCGGCTCGCCCCTGGCCCGTGCCACCGACGCTCCGGGCAAGGGCTTCCACTGGGGGACCGAGGCGCATCATGCCGAGCTCCCGCGCGGAGAGCGGGTCCAGTTCGAGCTCGTGGGCACCCTCGAGCAGATCCTGTTCGGCCCCTCGACCGTCGCCGACGGCACCATGAACCTGATCGGTGCACTGCGCCGGGCGATGGCGACCACGGGCTACACCGAGCTCAAGGAGTTCCAGCGCATCGAGGTCGTCGTTTCGTAACGCCGCAGTAACGGTCCGGGCGACGCGGGTTTGGCGAGACGTCCGGTTGGGCACGCGGGACCTCATCGGATTCCCCGTCCCGGATCGAGGCGCCATGTCAGAGACCACGGCACAAGAGGTGGACGAGAACATCCCCGGCCCCGAGAGCGAGCTGAAGCGCTCGATCACCGGAAGGCTGCTGTACTTCTACGTCCTGGGCGACGTGCTCGGATCGGGGATCTACGTGCTCATCGGCCTCGTCGCCGGTGCGGTGGGTGGCGCCTTCTGGGTCGCCTTCGGAGTCGGTGTCTCCTTGGCCACGATCACCGGCCTGGCGTACGCCGAGCTGGTCACCAAGTACCCGCAGGCCGCAGGTGCAGCGCTCTACGTCAACAAGGCCTTCGGCAACCGGACCCTCACGTTCCTGGTCACGGTGACCTTCCTCTCGGCCAGCTTCGCTGCCGCCGGGTCCCTCGCGACCGGGTTCGCGGCGTATTTCTCCGAGCTCTGGTCGCTCCCACCCGCGCTCTTGGTCAGCCTGGTGTTCATCTTGATCCTGGCGGTGGTGAACTACATCGGCATCACCGAGTCGGTGATCATCAACATGGTGATGACGTTCGTGGAGATCGCCGGCCTGATCATCGTGATGGCGATCGGGGTCGTCTACGTCGCGCAGGGCAAGGCCGACTTCAGCACGCTGGGGAGCTTCTCGGCCGACGGCAACCCGATCTTCGCAATCGTCGCCGGGGTGGCGCTGGCGTTCTTCGCGATGACCGGGTTCGAGAACGCCGCCAACGTCGCCGAGGAGACGATCAACCCGTCGCGGAACTTCCCCCGCGCACTGGTCGGAGGCATGATCACGGCCGGTGTGATCTACGTGCTCGTCGCGATGACCGCGGCGCTCACAGTCCCGGTCAAGAAGCTGGCGGGTTCCGATGCGGCACTGCTCGAGGTGGTCAAGGCCGGGATCCTGCCGATCCCGGTCAGCATCATGGCCACCCTGTTCGCCGTGATCGCGATGATCGCGATCACCAACACCACCCTCGTCGCCGTGGTGACCCAGTCGCGGATCCTCTACGGGATGGCCCGCGAGGACGTCGTCCCCGGTGTCTTCGGCAAGATCCACGCCTCCCGGCGTAGCCCGTGGGTGGCTCTGATCTTCGCCGCCATCGTGGTCGTCGGCCTGCTCGTCGTCGGAGCCGCGCTGAACAAGGGCGGTGTCGGGGTCGACGTGGTGGCGCGGCTGGCGCTGGTCACCGTGGTCCTCACGCTGGTGATCTACGTCCTCGTGATCGTCTCCGCGCTGAAGCTGGGCGACCAGGACGAGCACGAGGAGTCCTTCCGGGCCCCTCGACCGCTGCTGTGGACCGGCATCGTCGGCAATTTCATGCTGCTGGTCTACGTAGTGATCGACGATCCGTTCGCGCTCGTGTGGTGCGCCGGCCTGCTGGCCATCGGGGGCGCGCTGTATGCGGCGGAGTACTTCTTCGGCAGCCCGGAGCGCTCGCACGGGCGAGAGGGCACGGAGATCAAGGAGCGCTGAGGTGCTTTGGCGGATCGCTCACCGCTGAGGACTGACGGCGCTGGTGAGTGCCTGATTGACTGGACCCATGACGATCACGGCTGACCTCGGACCATCCTCACGAGAGAGGGCGCTCGAGGCGATGACCGCCGGCGAGCTCGATGTCCTGGTGGTCGGGGCTGGTGTCGTGGGTGCAGGGACCGCCCTCGACGCGGTCTCGCGCGGCTTGTCGACCGCCGTGGTCGAGCAGCGCGACTTCGCCAGCGGCACCAGCAGCCGCTCCTCCAAGCTGGTCCACGGTGGACTGCGCTACCTGGAGATGCTCGACTTCGGTCTGGTCAAGGAGGCGCTCGAGGAACGCGGGTTGCTGCTGACCCGGCTGGCGCCACACCTGGTCCGTCCGTTGCCGTTTCTCTACCCGCTGCACCACACCTGGGAACGGCCCTACGTCGGCGCCGGTGTGGCTCTCTACGACGCCATGGCGATGGCGGGCAAGTACGAGATGGGCGTGCCCAAGCACAAGCACCTCTTCCGCAAGCAGCTCGCCCGGATGGCACCCGACCTGCGCACCGAGGACCTGACCGGGGCGATCCGCTACTACGACTGCCAGGTCGACGACGCGCGGCTGGTGATGAACATCGCCCGCACGGCAGCGGCGTACGGCGCCCACGTCGCCTCACGCACCAAGGTGATCGGCTTCCTCAAGGAGGGCGAGCGTGTCGTGGGGGCAAGAGTCATGGACCTCGAGAACGACCGCGAGCTGGAGGTGCGCGCGAAGGTGGTGATCAACGCCGGCGGGGTGTGGACCAACGAGATCCAGGAGATGCTCGGGGGGCAGGGCGCGCTCGACGTCGAGGCCAGCAAGGGTGTCCACCTCGTGGTGCCTCGCGACCGGATCCGCAGCGAGTGCGGCTTCATCACCAAGACCGAGAAGTCGGTGCTGTTCGTGATCCCGTGGGCCGACTACTGGATCCTGGGCACGACCGACACCCCGTGGGACCTCGACCTCGCCCACCCCGCGGCCTCGCGAGGCGACATCGACTACGTGCTGGGCCACGTCAACAAGATCCTGCGAACGCCGCTCGACCACACCGACGTCGTGGGGGTGTACGCCGGGTTGCGACCATTGCTGCGGGGGGCCACCGAGCCGACCTCGAAGATCTCTCGCGAGCACACCGTTGCCGCGCCTGTCCCCGGACTGGTGATGATCGCCGGCGGCAAGCTCACCACCTATCGCGTGATGGCTCGTGACGCCGTCGACGTCGCGGCGCGGTCGTTGCCGGACGGAGCGCGGGACAGCATCACCGAGAGGGTGCCGCTGCTGGGTGCGAGCGGCTTCGAGGCACGCACCAACCAGCGAGTCGCGCTGGCACGCTCGACCGGGCTGAGCATCACCTGGATCGACCACCTGCTCGGGCGCTTCGGCGGACTGATCGACGAGGTCCTCGACCTGGTCGCGTCTCGTCCCGAGCTGGGGGAGCCGTTGGCTGGTGCCCCCGGCTACCTTGCCGCCGAAGTGGTCTACGCGGTCACCCACGAGGGTGCCCGCCACCTCGACGACGTGCTGACCCGGCGCACCCGCATCTCCATCGAGACCTTCGACCGCGGCACCTCCACTGCGCGCGCGGCCGCGGAGCTGATGGGCGCTGAGCTGGGCTGGGACGCCATGCGTCTGGAGGAGGAGGTCGACCACTACCTTCGTCGGGTCGAGGCGGAGCGGCAGAGCCAGCAGATGCCTACCGACCAGGAGGCCGACGAGGCGCGGGTGAGCGCCCCCGAGGGGCCCTGGGCCGAGTAGGCCCTACCAACGCTCGAGGAGCGCCACCGGGTCCTCCACTCCCGCGGGTGACGCAGTGGTTGCATACTGCAGTGATGTCTGTGACTGGTCGGCGCTCCCGTTCGGTCACGGCCTGGGACTCGGTGTCGCCTCGCGCCGTGCTCGAGTCGCTGCGTGTCGGCCGAACGGGTCTGCTGCTTCTCGCGGTCACGGTGGGTGCCGGTGCAGGAGTCGGGGCGATCGTGTTCCGGTGGCTGATCGAGAGCTTCACCCGACTGCTCTCCGGACACGCCGACTACTCCGCAGCCGGCCGCGCAAGCAACCACTTCGTGCCGTGGCTGGGACCTTGGTTCGTGGTGCTGGCCCCGGTCGTGGCCGGGCTGCTCTACGGTCCGCTGGTCTACTTCTTCGCCCGCGAGGCTCGTGGCCACGGCGTCCCGGAGGTGATGTATGCGGTGGCCAGGCGCGGTGGTCGGATAGCTCCTCAGGTCGCCGGGGTGAAGGCACTCGCCTCCGCGCTGTGCATCGGCGGTGGTGGGTCGGTCGGCCGTGAGGGACCGATCGTGCAGATCGGCTCTGCTCTGGGCTCGACGCTCGGGCGGGTCGTCAAGGTCGCCGAGGGACGGATGCGGGTGCTGGTCGCCTGCGGTGCCGCGGGGGGGATCGCGGCCACCTTCAACGCACCGCTTGCCGGGGTGTTCTTCTCGATGGAGCTGATCCTCGGGGACTTCGCTGCCGAGTCCTTCGGGATGGTGGCCCTGGCGAGCGTCACCGCAAGCGTCATCGGTCGGGCCGCCCTGGGCAACGAGGCATTCCTGACGCTGCCCACCTTCGCGGTCGACCACGTCGGGCAGTACCTCCTCTTCGCCGGTCTCGGCCTGGTTGCCGGCGCAGTGGGTGTCGGGTTCACCCGGGTGCTCTACCTCATCGAGGATCTCTGCGACGCGGCCTGGCGTGGACCCGAGTGGCTGCGCCCTGCGGTCGGGGGTCTGTTGCTCGGCGGAGTGCTCCTGGTGCTGCCGCAGATGTACGGCGTCGGCTACCCGGTGCTGAGCAAGGGCGTGGCCGGTGGCTACGCGATCGGCTTCCTGCTGGTGCTGTTGATCGGCAAGGCGGTCGCGACCAGCCTGACCATCGGGATCGGTGGCTCCGGTGGCGTGTTCGCGCCCAGCCTGTTCATCGGGGCGATGCTCGGCTCGGCGTACGGCCAGGTCCTGCACCTGCTCGTCCCTGGCCTGGCAGGGCCGACGGGTGCCTATGGCCTGATCGGGATGGGGGCCGTCTTCGCAGGCGCTGCGCGTGCGCCGATCACTGCGGTGATCATCATGTTCGAGCTCACTGGGGAGTACTCCATCATCTTGCCGTTGATGACGGCGATCGTGCTCGCCACCGGCGTGAGCAACCTGCTCTCGCGCGACACGGTCTACACCTTGAAGCTGCGGCGTCGCGGGATCGATCTCGGCTCTCCCGAGGAGAACGTGCCCCGGGCCGCGGTGATCGAGGTGGCGCAGGTGATGGTGCCGCCGCCGGACTCCCTGCCAGGTGAGCTCGCCCTGAGCCTGGCCGCCGAGCGGCTCACCCGCTCCGGGCAGCCCTGTCTGGCGGTCCTTGATGATCAAGGTGGCTTCCTCGGCGTGCTGGATGGCCGCACCGCCGTGGAGACGCTGGCCGATGACACCCACGACGACATCCCGGTCTCGCACGTGATCGACCGCGGGACCCCGGTGGTGGCCTCCGACTCCCTGGACGAGGCGCTGGACGCTCTCGACTCCTCGCCGGGCGCGGTGCCGGTCCTCAGTGCGGACCACCGGAAGGTCGTCGGCTGGCTCACCGTCTCTGCGGCGCTCCGCGCGATCCGGAGCGCCGGCCATGGCACCGGCAAGGGTCCTATTTCGCCCGAGGGCTCGACGCGCTGAACCAGCGGGGTCAAGGTGGTCCCATGACGTCGTACATCTCGCACACCACCGTTGACTGCTCCAACGCCTACGAGCTCTCGGAGTGGTGGAAGCAGGTCCTGGAGTACGTCGATGACCCGGAGGACCCCAACGAGCGTGGGCACGAGGAGTGCCTGATCCAGCGCCCGGACGGGGGCCATCCGCTGCTGTTCATCGAGGTGCCCGAGGAGAAGCGGGGCAAGAACCGCTTCCATCTCGACCTGCGCCCGAGCGCCGGAACCCGCGACCAGGAGCTCAGTCGGATCGTGTCGCTCGGCGCCCGCGAGCTCGAAGACCTGCGCCGGCCCGACGGAAGCGGGTGGGTCGTGCTCGCCGATCCCGAGGGCAACGAGTTCTGCATCCTGCGGAGCCTTGAGGAGGCCTTCCCGAGCTGACCTTCGAACGATCAGTTCGTGGCCGAGGGGCAGGCTGTGAGCGTGAGGCCGTCGGGTGTCCGGGTGAACTGATCGTCCTTCGGTGCGCCCCGTAGACTCAGACCCGATCCATCACCCCCTCTCCGCGCTGGTTGGGGGGTCGTTGTGCGTGCCTGCACCAGCTAGGAGCTGAACCACGTTGCGTCTTGCCGCCCTGGCCGACCTGGTCCTGCGCGAGCCTGCCCTCGCGGCCTCGATGCAGGACGCCAAGCAGGGCCTCGCCACGCTCGACCTGACCGGGCCGGCCTCGCTGCGGCCCTTCGTCGTCAAGGGGCTGGTCGACGCCGGCAGGACCGTCCTGGTCGTGGCCGCGACCGTCCGGGAGGCCGAGGATCTCACCGAGGAGCTGGCCGACGTCCTGGACCCGGCGACGGTGGCCTTCTACCCGGCCTGGGAGACGCTGCCGCACGAGCGGCTCAGCCCGCGCAGCGACACCGTCGGCCGACGCCTCGCGGTGCTCCGCCGGATCAAGCATCCGGGCAACGAGCCCGGGAACGGTCCGCTGAAGGTGATCGTGGCCCCCGTGCGATCGGTGCTCCAGCCGCAGGTCAAGGGCTTGGCGGACCTCGCGCCGGTCGAGCTGGTCCCGGGTGAGGAGGTCGAGCTCGAGGACGTCGTGCGTCGGCTGGCCGGCGCGGCGTACTCCCGCGTCGACCTGGTCGAGAAGCGCGGCGAGTTCGCCGTGCGTGGCGGCATCGTCGATGTGTTCCCGCCCACCGAGGAGCACCCCCTGCGGGTGGAGTTCTTCGGCGACGAGATCGACGAGATCCGCGCGTTCGCCGTCGCCGACCAGCGCACCCTGGAGAAGGTCGATCGCGTCTGGGCTCCGCCGTGTCGTGAGCTGCTCCTGACCGAGGAGGTACGCCGGAAGGCCGCCGCGCTCGGCGAGGCGCACCCGCAGCTGCGCGAGCTCACCGACAAGCTGGCCGAGGGCATGGCCGTGGAGGGGATGGAGTCGCTGACCCCTGCCCTGGTCGAGGAGATGGAGCTGCTCGTCGAGCTGCTCCCGCCCCAGACCCATGTGCTGGTCCTCGACCCGGAGCGGGTGCGCACTCGCTCCCACGACCTGGTGGCCACCAGCGAGGAATTCCTCGGAGCGAGCTGGGCCGCCGCAGCGTCCGGCGGCACCGCGCCCATCGATCTGGGTGCTGCCTCGCTGCGCGAGCTCGGCGACGTCCGCGCCCAGGTCCTCGGGCAGGGACAGGCGTGGTGGGGGATCAGCCCGTTCGGCCTGGATCTACCCGACGAGACCGGTCTCGAGGCGTCCACTGACGCTGATTCCATGACCAGCGGCGGGTCCCGTCAGGTCGCAGCCACCCCGACCGAGAGCTACCGCGGGGACGTGGAGGCGGTCGTGACCGACCTGCGCGCCCACCTCGCGGCAGGTCGTCGCGTGGTCACCCTGCACCAGGGCCACGGGCCGGCCCAGCGCATGGTCGAGGTTCTTGCCGAGCACGACATCGCCGCGCGACTTTGCGAGGACGGCGACCTGAACCCGACCGACGCCTCACTCGTGCATGTCAGCCAGGGCTGCATCTCGCACGGTCTGGTGCTCGCCGACCCCGGTCTGGTGATCCTCACCGGTGAGGACATCGCCGGGCAGAAGGCGACCACCCGCGACATGCGCAAGATGCCGGCGCGCCGCAAGAAGCAGATCGACCCGCTCGAGCTCAAGGCCGGCGACTACGTCGTCCACGAGCAGCATGGCGTCGGGCGCTTCGTGGAGATGAAGCAGCGTGAGGTGCAGGGAGCCACGCGGGAGTACCTCCTGCTGGAGTACGGCTCCTCCAAGCGCGGTGCCCCTGCCGACCGGCTCTATGTGCCGGCGGACTCACTGGACCAGGTCACCCGCTACGTCGGTGGCGAAGCGCCCAGCCTGGACCGGCTAGGCGGCGCCGACTGGGCCAAGCGCAAGGGCCGCGCCCGCAAGGCGGTGCGACAGATCGCTGCCGAGCTGATCAAGCTCTACGCCGCACGACAGGCCACCAAGGGGCACGCCTTCGGCCCCGACACGCCGTGGCAGGGCGAGCTCGAGGACGCCTTCCCGTTCCACGAGACCCCAGACCAGCTGAGCACGGTCGAGGAGGTCAAGGCCGACATGCACCGCGTCGTGCCCATGGATCGGCTGGTGTGCGGCGACGTGGGCTACGGCAAGACCGAGATCGCGGTCCGGGCTGCCTTCAAGGCCGTCCAGGACGGCAAGCAGGTCGTCGTACTCGTGCCGACCACGCTGCTCGTGACCCAGCACTACGCCACCTTCGCAGAGCGGATGAGCGGCTTCCCGGTGACGCTGTCGCCGCTGAGCCGTTTCCAGAGCGACAAGGAGGCCAAGGAGGTGATCGCGGGGCTGGCCGAGGGCAGCATCGACATCGTGATCGGCACCCACCGGCTGCTCAACCCGGACATCAGGATCAAGGACCTCGGTCTGATCATCGTCGACGAGGAGCAGCGCTTCGGCGTCGAGCACAAGGAGCAGATGAAGCGCATGCGCACCAGCGTGGACGTGCTCTCGATGTCGGCCACGCCGATCCCGCGGACCCTGGAGATGGCGATCACGGGCATTCGTGAGATGTCAACGATCGCGACCCCGCCCGAGGAGCGGCACCCGGTGCTGACCTACGTCGGTGCCTACGAGGACCGGCAGGTCACCGCTGCCGTACGCCGCGAGCTGCTCCGCGACGGGCAGGTGTTCTTCATCCACAACCGGGTGCAGTCGATCGAGAAGGCGGCGGCGAAGCTCAAGGAGCTGGTGCCCGAGGCCAGGGTGGCCACAGCGCACGGTCAGATGGGGGAGCACCAGCTCGAGCAGGTGATGCTCGACTTCTGGGAGAAGCGCTTCGACGTGCTGGTCTGCACCACGATCGTCGAGTCCGGACTCGACGTCTCCAACGCGAACACGATGATCATCGAGCGTTCCGACACTCTCGGGCTCTCCCAGCTGCACCAGCTGCGCGGCCGCGTCGGCCGCAGCCGTGAGCGGGCCTACGCCTATTTCCTCTACCCACAGGACAAGCCGCTGACCGAGACCGCCCACGAGCGTCTGGCGACCCTCGCCCAGCACTCCGACCTCGGTGGCGGCATGGCGATCGCGATGAAGGACCTCGAGATCCGTGGCGCCGGCAACCTGCTGGGCGGCGAGCAGTCCGGGCACATCGCCGACGTCGGCTTCGACCTCTACGTGCGACTGGTGGGGGAGGCGGTCTCGGAGTTCCGCACCGACGGGGTCCTCGACGAGCAGCCGGTCGAGGTCCGGATCGAGCTCCCGATCGACGCGCACCTGCCGCACGACTACATCCCCAGCGAGCGGTTGCGTCTGGAGATGTACAAGCGGCTCGCGGAGGTGCGTGCCGACGTCGACGTGGACGTGCTGCGTGAGGAGCTCCTCGACCGCTACGGCCCGCCGCCCGAGCCGGTGACCAGACTGCTGATGGTGGCGAGCTTCCGGGCACGGGCCCGACTGGCCGGGTTGTCGGAGGTGACGTTGCAGGGCAAGTACGTCCGCTTCCACCCGGTCGAGCTGCCCGACTCGCGCGTCGTACGACTCAACCGGCTGCACCCCAAGAGCCTCTACAATGCTCCCGTGCGTACGATGCTGGTGCCGCGTCCCCAGCCCACGGGCTTCGGGACGCAGCCTCCACGCGACGAGGAGCTGCTGGCCTGGGCCCGCCAGGTGATCGACGGCGTGATCGAACCATCAGCCGCCGGGCCAACGCCCGGCAGTGAGGAGACCCGACCGTGAAGCTGCGACGCAGGCTCGCACCACTGGCGCTCACGGCCGTGGCCGCGCTCGGACTCTCGGGTTGTGGGGAGCTCACCCCAGGCACCGCCGCCAATGTGGACGGCGCACGAATCACCCACGAGCAGGTCGATGACCTTGTTGCCGCCCAGTGCAGTGCCGCCAACGCCTCCACCGAGAGCGGCGGCGCAGCCGCGGTTCCGGTCTCGCAGGTCCGTCAGCAGTCGCTGGGGGTGCTGATGGACACCACCTTGAGCACGAAGTACGCCGAGGACCAGCAGATCACGCCGGACAAGAAGATCGCCGCCGCCCTCTTCGAGCAGTTCGAGCCCACGATCGCGACCTTGCCAGAGGCCTCTCGCACCGAGCTCAGCAAGGTCTTCAAGGCCTGGGCACTGGGACGTTCCGCGATGATCGAGGCGGGCAGCCAGTCCACCGGCAAGCCGATCACGGCCGCCGCGGCACAGGAGCTGATGACCGCTGGACTCGCTGACCGGGAAAAGTGGCTGACCAAGGTCGACATCACCACCGACGCCCGCTACGCCCCGGCTGCGAATGGCTTCCCCGGCGGCGGAGACGGGGCGGCCTCCCG
>JBDSBU010000061.1:0-8890 GCA_039921445.1 Marmoricola sp.
GGTCGGCCAGCGCGGTCTCCATGCCGCGACTCTAGGAAGGCCCACCCAGGAAGCGGTTCACCGGGTGGCCTCCGCGAGGATCTCCAGCACGTGGCGGTAGTCCTCCCCGGTCGCTCGCTCCATCCCGATCTCGCAGGTCCGGTTGCTGGAGACGTACGCCGTCCCGGCCGGTGCCGCGAGCGCGGCCACCTCGGCCGCCTCAGGTGCCGTGGCCGAGGCGGTGAGCTCCGGGTGCAGCAGGCCTCGGTCTCCGGCGAACCCACAGCAGCCCCACGAGTCCGGCACCGTCACTTGGTCCGAGACGAAGCTCGCGATCCGCAACAGGGCCGCGGTGCTGCCCACGGCCGTACTGGAGCAGGTGGGGTGCACCACGACCGCCGCGACCGGGGTCCTGAGCTGCAGGCGGGGGAGGATCCGGTCGGCCACGAACTCAGTCGCGTCCAGCACTGTCACCCCACTGCCCGCGAGCATCTGCCCCAGCCCCTCGGTGCACGAGGTCGCGTCCACGAGCACAGGCAGCCGACCGTCGTCGGTGGCCACGCGCACGGCCTCGCGGACGCGTCCGGACATCCGGTCGTAGCCCTCACGCATGCCCTTGGACTTCCAGGGGGTGCCGCAGCACAGCTCGTCGATCGCGGGAGGCGTTCGCAAGGGGACACCCGCACGCTCGCACAGTCGCTGTAGGGCCGAGGTGACCCCACCGCCGAACATGGTCCCGACACAAGCCCCGAACAGCACCGCCTCGGCTGCAGGATCCGAGATCACGCGGCGGGGCGACCCACCCCGTGCAAGGCCTGGGTCGTAGAGCGGCACCTGCTCGGCTCCAGCGACGGTGCGGCCGACTCGCGACAATCCCACTGGCAAGGCGTCCGGAAGCCGGTCAGCGGCGGTGAGCGCACGCGACGCGGCGCGCGTGGTTCCCGACCAGTGGTCGGCGGCGACCGACCATGCCTTGCGGGCGATGGGGCCTGCCCGCTCCGCCCGCAACCGTCGAACCAGGTCGCCGGTGTTGATCAGCACCGGGCAGGCGGTCGCGCACATGCCGTCCACGGCACACGTCTCCAAGCCCTGGTAGTCGAAGTCCTCCTCGAGCTCGACGAGCAGTCCGGTGTCTCCGCGGGCCTCTGCCTGCGCCATCTCGCGGCGCAGCACGATCCGTTGTCGCGGAGTGAGCGTCAGCGAGCGGGAGGGACACACCGGCTCGCAGAACCCGCACTCGACGCACCGGTCGACCTCCTCCTCAACAGGTGCGGTGGTCTTCAGGTCGCGCAGCCATGCTCCAGGGTCGTCGGTGAGCACCGAACCGGGATTCAGGATGCCGTCCGGGTCGAGCAGGTTCTTCAGGTCGCGCATCGCTGATGTCAGGGTCGCGCCGTACTGACGCTCCACGAACGGTGCCATGATCCGTCCGGTGCCGTGCTCGGCCTTGAGCGTCCCGCCCAGGCCCAGCACCAGGTCGACCATCTCGTTGGTGAAGGACTCGTAGCGCTCGACGGCGCCGGGGTCGTCGAAGCGCTCGTTGAGCATGAAGTGCAGGTTGCCGTCGCGGGCGTGACCGAAGATCACCGAACCCTCGTAGCCGCGGGACTCCAGCATCGAGGTGAGGCCCTCGCACATGTCGTCGAGGTTCGAGACCGGCACGGCGACGTCCTCGAGCAGAGCGCTGGTCCCGATCGGTCGGGCTCCCGCAACCGCGCTGTAGAGACCCTTTCTGGTGCGCCAGAGCCGAGCACGCTCCACGTCGTCGGAGGTCAGGTCCGGGGGCGTCGCCAGAGGCAGGGCGAGCAGGGCGCGGACGGCATCGTCGCGCGTATCGCCCAGCTCCTCCTCCGTGGCGGACTGCAGTTCGACGAGGAGGGCCGCGTGCCGACGTACGTCGAGCCGTTTGATCTGCTCCGGACAGCCGGGGTCGGACTGCGCGACTCGCAGTGAGGTCGCATCGAGCAGCTCGGCGGTCGCGACGCCCGTCTCGAGAACGTCGGGCACTGACCGGGACGCAAGCACCAGGTCTTCGAAGACGAGCAGCCCGGTGGCCGCGTGGGGGAGCACCTCGACCGTGCGGAACACCGCGGAGGCGACGAAACCGAGCGTGCCCTCGCTCCCGACCATGAGTCGCACGAGGACAGCGAGCGGGTCGTCGTGGTCCAGGAAGGCGTTCAGCCCGTAGCCCATGGTGTTCTTCAACGAGAACAGTCGCTCCAGTGTGGTGACGTCGCGCGGGTTGGAGCGGACCCGGTCCCGCAGCTCGATCAGTCCGCGGTGGAGCTCCGGCTCGAGCTGCGCCAGACGTCGAGCAGCGTCCGGTGCCGCAGAGTCGATCACCGTGCCGGACGCCAGGACGATCACCATCGACTCGATCGTGCGGTAGGCGTTCAGCTCGGTGCCGCACTGCATCCCTGAGGAGTTGTTCGCGATCACTCCACCGACCGTGCAGGCGATCTCGCTGGCGGGATCCGGCCCCAACCGGCGACGGTGCCGGGCCAGCCGCGCATTGACGGCCCGAACTGTTGCTCCGGGCTCCACGCGGACACGACGACCGTCGTCGAGGACCTCGATCCCCTGGAAGTGCATCCTGGTGTCGACCAGGACAGAGTCGCTCAACGCCTGCCCGGACAACGAGGTGCCTCCACCACGGAACGTGAGAGGCACCCCGAGCCGCTGACAGGCGCGCATGACCTCTGCGACGTCCATTGCCGAACCCGGTGTCACCAGAGCCTGTGGGTGCAGCAGGTAGTGGGAGGCGTCGTGCGCGCGAGCGAGCAGGTCGAGCCGACGCCCGGTCACACCGCAGGTGGTGTGCCCGAGCGACTGCTGCAACGAAGTAGCGAGCGCAGACTCGGAGCCGTTCAGGAGGCTGCACCGCCCAGCTGGGTGGCGATGTACTCGGCCTGGCGGATCGCCAGAGCCACGATGGTCAAGGTGGGGTTGGCGGCGGCCCCCGAGGTCATCGCCGAGCCGTCGCTGACGAAGAGGCCTGGCACATCATGTGCCTGACCCCACTGGTCCACCACGCCGTCCTCGGCGCGATTGCTCATCCGACAGGTCCCGAGGTTGTGCGTCGCCGGATAGGGCGGCGTGTGCTGCGTGGCGGTGGCTCCGACAGCCTCATAGAGCATGTCCGAGCGGGAGAAGGCATGTTCACGCATCGCCACGTCGTTGGGGTGGTCGGCGAAGTGGACGTCCGGTGCAGGGAGCCCCCACTGATCCTGGGCACCGGGGTTCAGCGTCACCCTGTTGGTCTCCTGCGGCATGTCCTCGCCCACCACCCACAGGCCAGCGGTGTTCTCGTAGGCGTCGAGCACGGCGCTGAAGTCCGGCCCCCACGCGCCGGGATCCGCGAAGGCGGCCAGGAACGCCGGGCCCAAGGACAGCGTCTCCAGGTAGTAGCCGCCGACGAAACCGCGGGAGGAGTCCAGCCGGGCCTCGTCGGCGACGATGCCGGCCATGGTCTCGCCCCGGTACATACGCACCGGCCGTTCGAACCTGGCATAGACCGAGCCGGTGGTGTGCCGCATGTAGTTGCGCCCCACTTGGCCCGAGGAGTTGGCCAGTCCGTCGGGGTGCAGGGAGCTGGCGCTCATCAGCAGCAGCCGGGGCGACTCGATCGAGTTGCCGGCCACGCAGACCACCTTGGCCGCCTGCCGGTGCAGGTTGCCCTCCTTGTCGAGGTAGAGCACGGCGTTGGCCCGGCCGCTTGCGTCGTGGGTGATCTGGACGGCTTGTGAGTCGGGCCTCAGCTCGCAGTTGCCCGAGCCGATGGCCCGGGGGATCTCCCGGACGGCGGTGCTCCACTTCGAGGAGTGCTTGTCACCCTGGAAGTTGAAACCGTCCTGGATCGAGGCCGGGCGTCCGTCGTAGGGCTCGGCGTTCGTGCCGTAGGGGCCGGTGGCGTAGTGCTTGTAGCCGACCTTCTCGGCCCCGTTGGCGAAGACCTTGTAGTTGTTGTTGGCCGGCAGGGCCGGGCGTCCGTGACGGTGGCTCGACCCGATGGCGATCTCGGCCTTGTCGTAGTACGGCGCGAGGTCGGCCAGGGTGATCGGCCAATCGAGGAGGTTTGCTCCTTCGAGGCCGCCGTAATAGCTGCGGGTCTTGAACTCGTAGTCATGGAACCGGGGAGTGGCCCCGGACCAGTGGGTGGTCGAGCCGCCGACGGCCTTGACGATCCAGGCGGGCAGGTTCGGGAAGTCGCGAGCGACCCGAAAGGGACCGGAGGTCGTCCGGTTGTCCAACCAGGCCATCTGGTTGAACGCAGCCCACTCGTCGTTCTCGTAGTCCTCGGGCAGCAGGAAGGGCCCGGCCTCGAGCACGACGCAGGCGATACCTCGAGTCGCCAGCTCGTGGGCGACCGTGCCTCCGCCAGCACCGGAACCGATGATCACGACAACCTCCTCGTCGTGGCTGATCCCCTTTCCCAGAGACGACTTCGGGGTGTTCATCGGCTGCTCCTTCCGGTGGCGGAGAGCTCGTCGTCGGGCGCCACCTCGATGAGACGTTCGGGACCGTCGTACTCCTCGATGCGGGGGCTCGGCAGCCAGTCCAGGTCGTCGAACCCGCGGTCGATGTAGCCACCCTTGGAGTAGGACTCACCCTCATAGCCCAGGTGCTTCCAGGTCTCGTCGTCGTTGTAGAGCGTGACGACCGCCACTCCACGGATGAAGATGAAGAACTGGGCGTTCTCCATCGATCGGAGCAGCTGGAGCGCGGCCTGGTCGTCGAGGTCGGCGAAGCTGCCGCCGGCGGCGTCGTCGAGCGTGCCGAGACCCCGGGTGAGTGCCAGGCGGTGCCACAGCGAGGCGTCGGTCTGGCCGACGATCTCGTCCGCGGTGCGTTCATAGGGTCCGTCGGGGAAGCGAGGGTGCGGGTAAGCCACCCGCAGCAGCCGTACCAGCGCGGTGCGAGACGTCGAGTCGAGGGACGGTAGGTCGGCCATGCGTGCTCCAGGTGACGAGGCGTCAGTGTGACTCACGCCACGTTAGGAAGCGTCCAGCTCCCAGCCAAGGACCGTTATCGGCCGGTGAGAACCGGCCGCGACGGGCTACTGGTTCCGGGTCTTTCCCGAACGGTAGAAGCGGCTGACCCGGGAGGCGGTCCCGCGGACGGCAGCCTCGGACTCAGCCTGCCCCGCGGCCATCCGCGAGTCCGATCCCGAGACAGCGACCGATCCGATCAGGGCTCCGTTGCCTCCCCGCACAGCGGCCGCCACGCAGGTGGCTCCCTCCTGGAACTCACCGAACTCCCAGGCCACGCCCCGGTCGGCGACGATCTCCAACTGCTCCGCCAGCTCACTGTGCCGGGTGATCGTTCCAGGCCCGAAACGCTGCATGGGTTCTTCACCGAGGTGGCGGGCGGCCTGCTCGGGGTCCATGTTGGCCAGCAGGATCTTGCCCAGGGCGGTCGCGTGCGCTGCCTCGTGGAAGCCGAAGTCGATCGGTCTGAGTCGGGGGGCGGCGGGGGAGTCGGCGGTGAAGACGACCGCGATCTGTGCTCCGCGGTGCACGGCGAAGTAGGCCGCGAGACCGAGCTGCTCGTGCAGGGCGGTGATCTCGGCACGTACCTCTCGAGGCACGCCGATCTGTTGATGCAGCGAGACCCCGAGCTGGTGCAGCTTGTAGCCAAGCTCGAAACGCTTCTCCTCGCGGATGTGCACGAGGTAGCCGCTGTCGAGCAGCTCTCGGGCCAGCCGGTAGACGGTTGGCAGCGGCAGTCCGGTGGTGTCGGCGATCTCCTTCGCTGAGGCCCCGCCGAGTGCTGCGACCACCTCGAGGATGTCCAGGGTCCGGTGCACCGAGCCTGGTCGCGCGCTGTGCTCGGTGTCCGGAGCCCAGTCGTCGCTGCTGTCGGCGGTCATGGGATCAGGCTAGGCACCCGTACAAGCGGCGCCGGGATCGTCGCAGCCAAGACACTTCTCATTGAGTGACAAGGCTCGTGGTCGCGGGCCGCTGACCATGGCAACATCGCGCCCGTCCGCCGCAGCCGCACCAGCCAGGAGCCGAAATGATCTTCATCTGCGTCAAGTGGAAGCTGAAGCCGGAGTACGCCGACCAGTGGGTCGAGCTGAGCAAGGAGTTCACTGAGGCAACCCGCGCCGAGCAGGGCAACCTGTTCTTCGACTGGTCACGCAGCGTCGAGGACCCCAACCAGTACGTCCTGATCGAGGCCTTCAGGGACGACGCTGCCGAGGCACACGTCAACAGCGCGCACTTCAAACAGGCTCAGGCAGACTTCCCGCAGTACGTCGCGGAGACCCCGTTGGTGCGAAACGTGCTGATGGAGGGCGACCACTGGGACGAGCTCGGCGAGTTCCAGGTCGACTGAGGTCGGCGCCGGAAGTCGCACTTGTCGCGCCGGGCCTCCGACCTGGCGCAGCCACTAGGACTGGACGACGCTGCTGAGGGTGGCGACGAGGATCAGATCCTGTGCGGCTCGCACGCCGGCGGAGTCGTAGCGCGCTCCGAGGAGCACCAGGCGGCCAGGCACGACCTTCTGCAGCAACGGACTGCTTGCGGCCGCCGTCGAGGACAAGGTCTGACGCGAATCCACGACATAGCTGACCAGCCCGTTGCCAGTGGTCAGGGTGATCGTCGCGCCACGACGTACCTGCTCCAGTCCCCACAGCGAAGCGGTCGAGTCCCTTGTGGAGCCGACGAGCACCACGGTGTCGTCAGACGGGTTTCCGGGAAGTCCTCGATCACCCCACCTGGCCACCGCATCGCGGGTCCGCGGCGAGAGTCGCCCACCGATCGGGGCGACCACGGCGTCGAAGCCGCTGTCGATCAGGCTTCCGATCACCAGACGCCGGGCGGAGGTGGGTGCAAGACGCGGCAGGTCGGTGCCGGGGCTCGGCGACGGACTCTTCGATGCCTTGGGCGCGCTGCTGGGGCTGGCGCTGGCGCTGGTGCTGGCGGAGGGGGAGGGGGAGATGGCGGGAGCGGGGGAGACGGGGTCCTGGCTGCTCGAGGCGTTCGCGGCACTCGGGTAGGGGTCGGCGATCCCGCTGGCAACCTCGTTGCGGTCCACGAGGACCTTGAGCAGCACGATGACGACGAGGGAGAGGGCCGTCAGGACCAGCAACACGCGGACCCAGGTGGTCAGACGCGCTCGCTTCGAGGTGGCGCGGTGGTCACCCATCGACTCTCTCCGTCTCCGGCCGGAGAACTTCTCGACCGGTCGCGAAGTCTAGTGCGGAGGGCGGACACCTCAGACCGGTCCCAAGTGGCCTTGAGTATGCAGTTGGACGTATAGTCATGCACATGGTCTTTCGAGTCGCCGTCGCCGGAGCAAGCGGGTACGCCGGGGGCGAGGTGCTGCGGCTTCTGCTGGGGCACCCGGAGGTCGAGATCGGTGCGCTCACCGGTGGTTCCAACGCTGGCGAACGTCTCGGCGTGCTGCAGCCGCACCTGGTGCCGCTGGCCGATCGTGTGCTGGAGGAGACCACCCCGGAGATCCTCGGGGGGCACGACGTGGTCTTCCTGGCGTTGCCGCACGGACAGTCTGGTCCGATTGCCGCGCAGCTCGACGACGACACCGTGGTGATCGACTGCGGCGCCGACTACCGGTTGACCGACCCTGCGGCCTGGGAGCAGTTCTACGGTTCGGCGCACGCCGGTTCGTGGCCCTACGGACTGCCCGAGCTCCCGGGGCAGCGCGCGCTGCTGGAGGGCGCGCGTCGGATCGCCGTCCCGGGTTGCTACCCGACCGTCTCGACGCTGGCGCTGGCCCCCGCGATCGTCGCGGGACTGGTCCAGGCCGACGATCTCGTCGTGGTCGCGGCATCGGGCACGAGCGGAGCGGGCAAGGCCCCCAAGACCAACCTTCTCGGCAGCGAGGTGATGGGCTCGGCCGCGGCGTACGGCGTGGGGGGGACTCACCGCCACACCCCCGAGATCGTGCAGAACCTCCGCGGCCTGACCGACGCCGAGGTCAAGGTCAGCTTCACCCCGATGCTGGTGCCGATGCCGCGCGGCATCCTCGCCACGGCCAGCGCGACGGTGGCCGACGGTGTGACGGCCGATGATCTTCGTGCCACCTACCTCGAGGCCTACGCCGAGGAGGTGTTCGTGCACGTGCTGCCCGAGGGCATCTGGCCGGCCACCAAGTGGGTCGCCGGTTCCAACAGCGTGCACCTGCAGGTCACCGTCGACCGGGTCGCCGGCCGCATGATCGCCGTCGGCGCAGTGGACAACCTCGCCAAGGGCACCGGGGGAGCGGCCGTGCAGTGCATGAACCTCGCGCTCGGACTCCCCGAGGCAGCGGGCCTGTCCTCGGTGGGCCTCGCACCATGACGTTCTCGTGCCGGACTCGGACCCACCCACAGCCCACACCCATCACTCACGTCACGACCAGGAAGCTCCCATGACCCACTCCCTCAAGCTCGAGCAGTTCCCCGAGAAGCTCGCCATCGTCCAGCTCGGCCCTGGCGCTGAGATCCCGAAGTGGGCCGAGTCGTCCTCGCTGCTGTCGATCACCGCGACCGCCCGCGAGACCACGGTGATCTGTGCCAACCGCAGCGTGCCGCGCAAGTCCACCCACGTGGCGCCCTACATCGCGTTCGCGGTCGAGGGTCCACTCGACCCGGCGATGACCGGCGTGCTGCTGAGCCTGCTGGGGCCGATGGCTGCCGCGGAGATCAGCGTGTTCTCCCTCTCGACCTTCGACACCGACTGGGTCCTGGTCCCGATCGCCGACGCCGAGCGAGCTGCTCAGGAGTGGCGCGATGCCGGCCACGAGGTGGCGCTCGCCGTGCCCGTCACCCCTCGGGAACCGACTCGCGAGAAGGGCCCGGACAAGCGCCCCGACAAGCGCCCTGACAAGGGTCGGGAGAAGACCAAGTGAGCGTCACCCACCCCGCAGGATTCACTGCCTCGGGCGTGCCCGCCGGGCTGAAGACGAG
>JBDSBU010000062.1:0-11484 GCA_039921445.1 Marmoricola sp.
CTTGTGCAGGTCCAGCGAGATGCTCGTGACCCCGTCCACCGCGAAGGTCCACGGTCGCACCGGTCGGCCGAGCCGCGCGGCGTACGGCAGCACCCAACCGCCGATGCAGGCATCGACGTGACAGCGCACACCGCGGGCTGCGGCGGCTGCGGCGATCTCGGTGACCGGGTCCACCACGCCGTGCGCGTACGACGGGGTGCTGACCGCGACGAGGACGGTCCGGTCGTCGATCGCGGCAGCCATCGCCTCGGGCCGGGCCCGGAACTCCTCGTCCACGCCGACCAGCACCGCCTCGACACCGAAGTAGTGCGCTGCCTTGTGGAAGGCGGGGTGAGCCGTCTCGGGCAGCACCATCCGCGGGTGGGCGATGTCGGGGCGCGAGTCTCGGGCGCCCTGCACGGCCAGGAGCACTGACTCGGTGCCGCCGCCGGTGACGGTGCCCACCGCGGAGTCGGGACCGCCCACCAGCTCCAGCGCCTGGGCGACCAGATCGTTCTCCATCGCCAGCAGCGAGGGGAAGGCGGTGGGGTCCAGGCCGTTGGACCCGGCGTAGGCGGCCACCGCCTCGCGGCCGATCCGCTCCACGTCGGCCAACCCGGAGGCGTAGACGTAGGCCAGGGTCCGACCTCCGTCGACGGGGAGATCCGCCTCCTGCAACTTGGCGAGCTGGGCGAGGATGTCACTCACGAGTCGAACTCCTGTGGGTTGGGGACGGTGGTGCGGGCGGATGTCACGGTGTCGGCGTCGAGGGAGTAGCGGCTCAGGGGCAGCAGGCTGATCAGGACCAGCCCGGCGGGCAGCAACGAGAAGCCCAGCACGATCGCGGTGAGCGCGGAGTCGGGCTGGTGCTGGGTCAGCCAGTCGGCCGGTTGGTCGGTGGAGCGATAGCCGCCCACTGCCAGCAGGATCCCGTAGACGGCCGGGCCGAGCGCCAGCCCGAGCGTCTCGCCGGCCGTCCAGACACCGGTGTAGACGCCGGCCCGGTTCTCACCGGTCCTGCGGGCGTCGACCGCGGCGGCGTCCGGAAGCATCGCCATCGGGAAGACCTGCGCGCCGGCGTACCCGGCTCCGACCAGGGCCGTGGCGAGATAGACCCACCAGGCGGGGGTGGAGCGGGCGACGACCAACAGCAGTGCCGCCGCCGCGAGGACGAGTGAGGAGGCGATGTAGCCCTGCTTCTTGCCCACTCGACGACCCAGGGCAGCCCAGGCCGGGGTGAGCAGGAGTGCCGGTCCGACGAAGCACACGAACAGGATCGTCGTGGCCCCCTTGTCGACCAGCACCCAGCGGGAGACGTAGGCGACGCCCGCCAGCATCATCCCGATCGCGAGCGCCTGCACCACGAACGCACCGAGGAGCAGTCGGAAGTCGCGGGCACGGGCCACGATCCGCAGCTGCTCGCGCAGGGTCCCAGGCCCGGGGGCGACCGACCCGATCGGTGCAGATCGGGTGCCGACGTAGGCGCCGACCACTCCCACCACCAGCAGCACCGCGATCGCCAGCCCCATCACGCGGTAGCCCGCCCGCCCACCCACCGCGTCGCGGATCAGCGGTGCCGTCGCGCCACTGAGCATGATCGCGAAGGCCAGGATCGCGACCCGCCACGTCATCAGTCGGGTGCGCTCGTCGTAGGAGTCGGTGATCTCGGCAGGCATCGCGACGTAGGGCACCTGGAAGAAGGCGTACGCCGTCGCGCAGGCCACGAACAGCACCAGCACCCAGCCCGCGTCGAACCACTTCGAACCCAGGTCGGGCCCGGCGAAGAGCAGTGCGAAGCCGAGGGCGAGCAGCAACCCCGCTCGCAGCAGGTAGGGCCGGCGCGGACCTCTCGGATCCGTGGACCGGTCGCTGATCCTGCCGGCGATCGGATTCAGCACGACGTCCCAGGCCTTGGGGAGGAAGACGATCACGGCGGCTGCTGCCGCGGCGATCCCGAGGGTGTCGGTCAGGAACGGCAGCAGCATCAGTCCAGGGACGGTGCCGAAGGTGCCCGTGGCGACGGACCCGAGGCCGTAGCCGAGGCGCACCCGTGAGTTCAGTGGTTCGGCCATGTAGGGGAATGTAGTGCCGCTACTCTCGGCGCGGGGAAACTCGCTGGAGAACCGACCAGGCGGGTGGGATCTCGAAGACCATCACGGCGGAGAGGCACCCATGGCCAGGACCGGAGCGCAGATGCGCCAGCGCACGTCGCAGGCGATCACCAAGGGGCAGGGTCAGGGCGTCAAGCGCCGGCCCCGCCCGAAGCCGAGCGGCTCTGCCCGGCTGCGTTATGCCTTCGACAACTCGATGTCGCGCGGCACACCGGCGCTGGTCGCGTGGCTGGGCCTGGTGACGATCCTGCTGATCCTGGTCTTCACCGTGTTCGTCGCGGTCTTCGACCTGGCCGGCAGCGACCGCACCGACTTCTGGCACCAGCTGCTCAACAGCCTCTTCCACGCCCTCGACCCGGGGACGGTCGCCGGCGACGGAGGCAGGTGGCGCTACGTGCTCACCATGCTGGCGCTCACGGTGGCCGGTCTGTTCGTGGTCAGCGCGTTGATCGGCGTGATCGCCGCCGGCATCGACGAGAAGCTCGCCGAGCTGCGTCGCGGCCGCTCGCGTGTCGTCGAGGAGGACCACACCTTGATCCTCGGCTGGTCCGAGGCGGTTCTGACGATCATCAAGGAGCTCAGCATCGCCAACGAGAGCCGCCGCCGGCCGGTGGTGGTGATCCTGGCGACGCGCGACAAGGTCGAGATGGAGGACGAGCTGCGTGAGAAGCTCCCCGACCTGCGCGGCACCCGCGTGGTCGTCCGCTCGGGTTCCCCCATCGACATCGGTGACCTGGCGATGGTCTCTCCGGAGTCCGCGCGCTCGGTGATCGTCCTCGCCCCCGAGGACGGCGACGACCCGGACAGCGAGGTGATCAAGGCCCTGCTCGCACTCACCCACTCCGGGCAGGGAGGGCCGCCCGTGGTCGCCGAGATCCAGGACCCCAGCAACCTCGAGGCTGCCCGGATGGTCGGCGGTGGCCGAGCCGTGATCGTGGACAAGCGGGAGACCGTGGCCAGGCTGATCGTGCAGACCTCGAGGCAGTCGGGGGCCGCGGCCGTCTACACCGAGCTCTTCGACTTCGACGGCGACGAGATCTACTTCCACGTCGACCCGGCATTGGCCGGAGCGACGTACGCCGAGGCCCAGATGGCCTACGAGAAGGCCACTGTGATCGGGATGGTCCATCCCGACGGCACCGCGCACCTGAACCCTTCGGCGGAGACCAAGGTCAGCTCCAGCACCTTGATCGTCGTCGCCGAGGACGACTCGGCCCTGGCCTCGCAGGCCAAGGCGAACGCCGTCCCCGACCTGAGCCAGGTCAGCGAGGAGACCGGACGGGGCGAGCACCCGAGTCTTGCCCTGCTGATCGGCTGGAACGAGCGCGCCGAGGTGATCGTGCGCGAGCTCGACAACTACGCCGAGCCGGGTTCACGGCTGATCGTCCTGACCGAGTACGGAACCCCTGTGCTGCCGCCCCTGCGCAACCTGGCCGCCGAGGTGGTGCGCGGGCGCACGACCGACCGGGCCACCCTCGAGCGGTACGTCGAGCACTCCCTGGACCAGGTGATCGTGCTCTGCTACTCCGACGAGTTCGGAGTCCAGCAGGCAGACGCCCGCACCCTGGTGACGCTGCTCCACGTGCGCGAGATCCTCGGCGACGAGCCCGGAAACCCTGCCGTGGTGAGCGAGATGCTCGATGACCGCAACCGCGCGCTCGCCCAGGTGGCCCAGGTGGATGACGTGATCGTCAGCGACGAGATCCTCAGCCTGCTGCTCACCCAGCTCTCCGAGGACCCCCGACTCGAGCCGGTCTTCGCCGACCTGCTCGATGCCGACGGCTCGGAGATCTACCTGCGTCCGGCGGAGTGGTACGTCCGCCCCGGTGAGGTGGTCACCTTCGCCACCATCGTGGCCAGCGCCATCCGTCGTGGCGAAACCGCCATGGGCTACCGGATCGCGGCGTTGGCACGAAGCCGGGAGGACGGGTACGGCGTACGCGTGAACCCTGCGAAGAGCGAGATCTTCACCGTTGCGTCGGGCGACCGCGTCGTGGTGCTGGCAGAGAACTGAGGCTTCGCCAGCCGTCCCGGATCACCCGGGCGGCTGGCGCAGAGTGGAGATCAGCAACCGTGCAAGTGCAGCCTGGCCGGCGGGCAACGGGTGCAGGGCAGCGCCGGTGCGGCTGCTGCCCAACCGGCCCTGCACCCACGGGTTCCGGGAACACACGTCGTGCCCGAGCGAGGCGGAGTAGAAGTCCACGAACTCCACATCGGTCTCGCGTGCGGCCGCCTGCATCTCCTCGCGCAGGCGGAGGTTGACCGCTCTGAAGGTGGCCCGGTCCTGTGGCCGCATCCGCGGCAGCCGGAGGCAGTCGCCGGCGGGGGGCAGCACCCGGGGGTAGCCGATCAGCAGGACCCGAGCGTGCGGTGCCCGCTGGCGCACCAAGTCGAGCGACTGCACGAGCGCGGGACGGAGCTGGTCGAGGATGACACCGAACGACGCCCGCTCGTCGTAGAGCCGACAGCTGCGCGCCGACTGGCGGCACTTGCTGGCCATGCGTCCGTAGAGGCCGAAGTCGTTGACGCCGAGGCCCACCGTCACCAGATCGGTGGCGGGAGTCAGGGCCTCCAGCTGCGGGCGGACCTGCCTCCTGGTCGCCGTGGTCTGGGAGCTGATCAGGTCCCTCGTGCGAGCGCCGCTGCACGAGCGATCCTCCAGATCGACGACGTGCATCGCCGCGGCCACGAGGTGCGGGTAGTTGTTCGAGGAGCGGTAGCAGCCCTCGGCAAGGTCGGTCAGCGGCACGAACGGTGCCGCGGTGTAGGAGTCCCCGAGCGCCACGTAGTGCCGGTAGGTCGGGACCTTCTCGTCGCGACCGGTTGCGGTGAGCAGGATCAGCACCATCGCGGCGCCGAGCAGCGCCAGGAGCAGACGGACGAACTGCCGTCGGCGCTCGGGCCGAACCCGCGCGAGGAGGGGCGCCGTCAAGACTTCCGGGTCAGGTTGCGCGAGGCCCCCGAGGCGAAACGGCGCTCAGGGTTGGAGCCGATCGCCGATCGGTCGGGGGCGACCTCGAGCGGTGCCGGCTCGGGAGGTGCCACCGTCGTGATCGGCTTCGGCTTCTTCTTCTTGGCCGCAGTGGCGGCGCGCTTGCGCTTGGCCCCGCTCGCGCGATTCTGGGTCGCGCGGTCGTCGGGAGTGGAGTACTGCTCGATCCACTCGTCCATCGTGACCCACGTGCTGTGTCGCGCAGCCCGCCCCGTGAGCATGCCCAGGTGCCCGCCCGGCACGATCTCGAAGCGCACCTCGTGGGCGTTGGGCAGCAGGTCCACCAGGGCGCGCACCGCGTTGATCGGAGCGATCCCGTCGGTGTTCCCGGCGAAGATCAGCACCGGGAGCTTGATGTCGGAGACGTCGATCTCGTGCCCGCTCAGGTTGACCTTGCCGGAGTGGAGCTGGTTGGCCTTGAGCATCCGATGGTAGAGCTGCCCGAAGGTGCGGCCCGGGTAGGCGATCATGCCAGCGGTGAAGCGGTCGACAGCCTCGATCTGCGCCAGCCACTCGGCGTCGTCGAGGTTCTGCAGGATCGCCAGCGGCTTGGTGATCAGCTTGGTGCCGGAGCTGAGCCGGAACGCGGCCCGGACCAGCGGCTTGGGTGCGCCGCCCATCGCTCGGTAGATCTGCGTGACCAGACCGCCGTCGGTGAGCTTGAGGATCGGTCGCAGCGGCGCCACCAGCGGCACCTGGGTGACGTCGAAGGGGGAGCCGATGATGGTCAGGGAGGCGATCGGCAGCTTGGGCTGGTCGGCTGCGGCGAGTACGGCGAAGATGCCGCCCAGGCTCCAGCCGATCACGTGCACCGGGCGCCCCCCGGCGTGCTCGCTGGCCGCCTTGATGGCCTCGGGGATGACCTCCTCGACCCAGTGCTCGAGGCCGAGCCGCCGGTTCTTGAACGAGATCTCGCCGTACTCCACCAGATAGGTGGGTCGCCCCTTCTGCACGAAGTGCTCCACCAGCGAGCATCCACGACGCAGGTCGAAGCAGGTGGCGGGAGCGGCCAACGGGGTGACGAGAAGCACCGGGTCGCCCGTCTCGCGGGTCTTCTTCTGCGGCCGGTAGTGGTACAGCTCGCGCAGCGGGCCGTCGTCGATGAGCGTGCGGGGCATGGGGCGAAGGTCGGCCAGCCCGCCGTAGAACACCTTGTGGGCGACGTTGCTGGCGGCGGACGCGACCTGGTCCGGCTTCGGGATCAGATCCATAACCGCCAAAACTACCTGCTGCGGCACCCGCTGCCTCTACGTCTCACCGACGAGTCTCGCCGAATCAGGAGCTGCGTGGGGGCCGGGTGCTCTTGGAGTGGGTGTGCAGGTCGCCGGCGAGCTCCTCGAGGAAGGTCGTCGCCCACTGCGCGACGTCGTTCTCGGCAATGGTCTTTCGCATCGCCTTCATCCGTCGGGTGAGGTCCTTGGTGTCGGCCTGTGAGGCGTCGTACATCGTGGCCTTCATCCCGTTGATGTCATAGGGATTGACCAGATAGGCCTGCCGCAGCTCGTCGGCCGCGCCGGCGAACTCCGAGAGCACCAGGGCGCCGTCGTTCTCGAAGCGGCAGGCGACGTACTCCTTGGCCACCAGGTTCATGCCGTCGCGGAACGGCGTCACCACCATCACGTCGGCTGCCCGGTAGAGGGCAGCCATCTCCTCCCGGGGGAAGGACGAGTGCAGGTAGGCGATCGCGGGCCGGCCGATCCGACCGAGGTCGCCGTTGATCCGGCCCACCAGGCGATCGATGTTGTCGCGCAGGATGCGGTACTGCTCGACGCGCTCGCGCGACGGCGTCGCGACCTGGACGAAGACGGTGTCCTCGACGCTGAAGTGCCCGTCGGCGATGAGCTCGCTGAACGCCCGCAGGCGCGCGTAGATCCCCTTGGTGTAGTCGAGCCGGTCGATGCCGAGGAACACCCGGGCCGGGTTGCCGAGGTCCTTGCGGATCTGTACGGCGCGCGCCTCCACCGCCTCGGAACGGGCCAGCTCCTCGAAACCGGCGGTGTCGATGGAGATCGGGAACGCGCGGGCCTGCACCACCCGACCGTTGGGCAGATAGATGGAGTCGCGGTGGGTCTTGTGACCCACGCGCTGACGCACGAGGCGGACGAAGTTCTGCGCTGCACCGGAGAGCTGGAACCCGACCAGGTCGGCACCCAGGAGGCCCTCGAGGATCTGACGTCGCCACGGCAGCTGTGAGAACAGCTCGGCCGGCGGGAAGGGGATGTGCAGATAGAAGCCGATCCGCAGATCGGGGCGCAGCTCGCGCAACATGGCCGGCACGAGCTGGAGCTGGTAGTCCTGCACCCAGACGGTGGCGCCCTCGGCCGCGAACCTGCTGGCAGCCTCGGCGAAGCGCTGGTTGACAGCGACGTAGGCCTCCCACCACTCCCGGTGGAAGGACGGCTTGGCCACCACGTCGTGGTAGAGCGGCCACAAGGTGGCGTTGGAGAATCCCTCGTAGAACTCGGCATACTCCCGCTCCGAGAGCGGCACCGGGACCAGGGTCAGGCCGTCGTCCTCGAAAGGCTCCGCCGCCGGGCCGGTGTCGCCGGGCCAGCCGATCCAGGCGCCGTGGTTGGCGCGCATCACCGGCTCGAGGGCCGAGACCAGGCCACCGGGGGAGCGACGCCAGGAGACCTCACCGTCGTCGCCGACGACGCGGTCGACAGGCAGCCGGTTGGCGACCACGACGAGGTCGGCGGCATTGCGTTTGCGGGACCCGGGACTCACCTCGGCGACACTACCCGGGGTAGGTCAGACCGATCTGACCGCGGATCAGGTCCATCTGGCGCATCAGCGAGATCGTCTGCTCCGGTGGCACCATCGAGCTGGTGGTCTCACCCGCTCGCAGGCAGCGGTGCACCTCGGCGGCCTCGTTGCCGTAGCCGATGCCGATCACCGGCTGGTCGGGCTCGATCCACTGGCTCTCACCCTCCTTCGACCAGTACGACGTCCAGAGCAGACGCTCGGGCTGGTGGAAGTCGCGGGACAGGTCGAAGCGGCCGATCTCGGTGGCCACCGAGGCGGTGCGCGGGGACTGGGAGGTCATCGAGGAGGTCAGGGCAGCGGTGGCGCCGCCGGGGTAGCGCCCGACGATCGCGATGTCGAGGTCGATGCCCGAGGCCGAGAGGTGGGCCACCGACTGCAGGTCCTCGGGCTCGCCGAGGACGAGCTGGGCGAAGGTCAACGGGTAGATCCCCATGTCGAGCAGCGCACCGGCCCCGAGGGCGGGGTCCATCAGTCGGTCGGAGGGGTCGGTGTCGACGACGAAGCCGAGGTCGGCGTGCACCTGTCGGGCAGTGCCGTGCTCGCCGTCGGCCAGCAACCGCTGAAGCGTGTGGATCGCCGGCTGGCAGGCCATCCACATCGCCTCCATCAAGAACAGTCCCCGCTCTGCGGCAGCGGCGAAGAGCCGCTCCGTGGTGGCGGCGTCGAGCGTCATCGGCTTCTCGCAGAGCACGTGCTTGCCCGCGTCGAGGGCGAGCATCGCGTGCTCCTCGTGGAGCGTGTGCGGCGAGGCGACGTACACCACGTCGACCTCCGGGTCGGCCACGAGCGCCTCGTAGCTGCCGTGTGCGCGACCGCCGTACTGGGAGGCGAAGTCCTGCGCTCGCTCGAGGCTGCGCGACCCGGTGGCGCTCAGCGTGGCATCCGGGACCAGAGCCAGGTCGCGGACGAAGCTGTGGGCGATGCGGCCCGGGGCGAGCACGCCCCAGCGGATGGTCTCCATGGTCCCACCGTAACCACTGGTCACATCGCCCCCCGTCCCTGCGGAGTGGCGTCGCCGCCACGCCGGGAACCGAATGACATCGGTGTATTTCCTCGCCTATGATGGTCGAGATGACATCTTCAACCGCTCGAGGAGACTCCACGATGGCCGCCAGCCACGCCCTCACCAGCCCGCAGCCCGACGGCGCGGGTGAAATCTCCGAGCGCGACGCCTCGATGCTCGACTTCGAGCGCCAATGGTGGAAGTACGCCGGCGCCAAGGAGCAGGCGGTCCGGGAGAACTTCGACATGTCCTCGACGCGCTACTACCAGGTGCTCAACGCCCTGATCGACCGTCCCGAGGCGCTGGCCCACGACCCGCTGCTCGTACGCCGGCTGCGCCGTCTGCGCGCAACCCGTCAGCGGCAGCGCTCGGCCCGCCGACTCGGCTTCGACGTATCGGAATGATGACGATGCGGCCGGGACGCCCCGAGGGACGGTCGCGCGACGAGCGCGGGTTCGTGCTGCCCACCCGGCTGCTCGCCCTGTGCGTCTCTGCCGTGGCGATGTCGGTGCTGGTCTTCGTCGCCAACGACCCCGACCAGCCGAGCAACCCCGCGGCGACCCCGGCGAAGAACACCCCCTCCCAGACCCCCACGACTCCGGCCGTCACCGAGCCCACCGTGAAGCCGAAGCCCAAGCCGAAGCCGCTCAAGCGTGGCGAGGTCTTCGTCGAGGTCTTCAACAACACCCGGACCAAGGGTCTGGCCGGCGGCGTGGCAGAGAAGGCGAGGGTCGCAGGCTGGAACGTCGTCGGGTCCGACAACTGGTACGGCACCATCGACGGCAGCACCGTCTACTTCCCCCCGCGTCTGAAGGCTGCCGGCAAGGCGCTGGCGATGGACCTCGGGATCAAGCGGGTCAAGCTGGCCGAGCAGCCGATGCGGCTGGACCGGCTCACCGTGATCCTCACCGACGACTACCGCTGACCCGGGTCGTCTTCGACACGGTCGCGCCCCGGCTGCAAGAGTTGCCTCCATGAAGTTCGCCTCGAGCAGCGGTGAGCGGGAGTACGCCGCCCTGGTGCGCGCGGCTGACGACCTGGTCGTGGGTCTCGACTTCGATGGCACCCTGGCGCCGATCGTGGACGACCCGGCCCAGGCGCACATCCACCCCGCGGCCGGCGAGGTGCTCACGCGGCTCGCAGCGCAGGTCAGAGCCGTGGCCGTGGTCACCGGCCGGCCGGCGCGGCAGGCGCTGGACCTCGGCGGGCTCGAAGCGGTGGGGACCGCGATCGGGGAGACCGGCCGAGATCTCTACGTCCTGGGCCAGTACGGCAACGAGCGCTGGTCCTCCACCGATCGTCGGGTGATCTCGCCCAAGCCGCCCCGCGGGCTGGCCACGTTCATGGGCGAGCTGCCGCGGCTGCTGCGTGCGGGAGACGCCGCCGAGGCCTGGGTGGAGGAGAAGGGTCTGGCGGTCGCCGTACACACGCGTCGGCTTGCCGACCCGAGGGGTGCGTTCGAGCGCCTTCTGCCCGTGCTCGAGGAGGCCGCGCGCGCCCGCGACCTCGACGTCGAGCCCGGCCGCAACGTGATCGAGGTCCGCGCCCCCGGGATGCACAAGGGGATGGCAGTGCACCGGCTCGCCGATGACCTCGCCGCGAAAGCCTTCGTCTTCGCTGGGGACGACCTCGGCGACGTGGAGGCGTTCAAGGCCGTCGAGGAGCTCCGAACCCAAGGAATGCCCGGGCTGCTGATCTGCTCGGGTTCGCAGGAGGAGACCACCCTCGCCGAGATGGCCGACCTCGTCGTGGACGGCCCCGACGGCGTCCTCGCCGTGCTCCGCGAGCTGACCGCCGACATCCGCGCCGCCCGCGCCTGAGTCCTCCGCCCGATCGGGCCGTCAAAGAGTGTTCCACAGATGTCGAACACCCACTCGATTGTGTCAGTGGTCGCCACTAGAATGAGGCCATGGACACCACCGCGAGCACCACCGTCGGGTTCTCCCCGGTGCAGGTGATCGAGCGTGTCCTGCGGGTCCGACACACCTCGCTGGCGGCGGGTGCAGAAGAGCTGTCTCTGGCGTTGGTCTGGGCGCGGTTGCACCCCTGCCCGGCTGATGAGGTCCCCGCGCACTGGGGTGAGGTCGCGTTCCACGGCGAAGGCCTCTGCCCGCTGGCTGGGGTGGGGGCGCCGTGGGTCGCGGAGTTCGCTCCGGCCGACTTCGGTGCCGCCCTGGGGATCAGCGTGGACGCGGCCAAGCAGCTCCTCGGTGATGCCCTCGAGCTGGCCCACCGCCTGCCCCGGTTGTGGGCGCTGGTCCAGGACCTTGCGGTCCCTGTGTGGCGGGCACGCCTGATCGCCCGGGAGACCCGTGACCTGTCCTTGGAAGCCGCGAGATTCGCAGACCGGTTGATCTCCGCCGTCCCCGACAAGATCGGATCTGTCCATGCCGCGAAGCTCGTCCAGGAGGCACGGCTCTACTTCGACCCCGACCGGGCGATCGCCGGTGAGGACGCGGCCCTGGCAAAACGTGGGGTCTGGTCCCGCCCCGGCGCCGCCGGGCCGGCGACCACCGAGATGTGGATGACCCTGGACACCCCTGACGCCGAGCTCTTCGACCAATCACTGTCCCGGATCGCCTCAGATCTGCGCGAGCTGGGAGACAACGACTCCCTCGATGCCCGTCGGGCAC
>JBDSBU010000063.1:0-8606 GCA_039921445.1 Marmoricola sp.
GCTCGAGGTAGCGGGTCAGCTGCTCGACGCCGTCGATGTCGCCCCGACGCTTGATCTCCACGGCGACGCTGAGCCCACCGGAGTCGCGGCACATCAGGTCGACCGGACCGATCGCCGTGGGGAACTCACGCCGCACCAGGGTGAGGCCGTCGGCCAGCGTCGCCGGATGTTCGGCCAACAGCTCCTGAAGGTGCTTCTCGACCCCGTCCTTCTGCAAGCCCGGGTCGATGCCGAGCTCGTGGCTGGAGTCGTGCAGCACCTCGGCGACCAGGATCCGCAGGCTGTCGCCCGTCTTGGCCTCGACCACCCACTCGACCTCGCCATCCGCGGTGAGTCCCTCGCGGAGGGTGCACGGTGGGCTCATCCAGTTCAGTGGCTTGTAGGAGCCGCCGTCGGAGTGCACGAGGACCGATCCGTCGGACTTGAGCATCAGCACCCGGGTGGCCATCGGCAGGTGCGCGGTCAGCCGCCCCGCATAGTCGACCTGGCATCGGGCAACGACGAGTCTCACGAACGGGCAATCTACCTGCCGCGCACGGTCGAGGGCTCAGGTGCCCGTCCCAGGCGGTGCCGCGGCCTCTGCGCTGCGCGCGTCCACCGCTTGCGATGCCGACCAGTGAGCACCGTGCGAACCGGTCCGGTGAGCATGGGAGGATCCGGTCATGGCACGTGACTTCAAGACCATCGGCGTCGTCGGACTGGGCACCATGGGTGCGGGCATCACGGAGGTGTTCGCACGCAACGGCTATGCCGTCGTGGGCGTCGAGCTCGATGATGACGCGGTGGCCCGGGGGCAGCAGCACCTTCAGAACTCCACCGTCCGTGCGGTCGCGCGAGGCAAGCTCAGCGAGGACGACGCGAAGGCCCTGCACGACCGGGTGACCTACGCGACCTCGCTGGAGGCCCTCAAGGACGCCGACCTGGTGGTCGAGGCGGTCGTGGAGTCGATGCAGGTCAAGAAGGCGATCTTCAAACAGCTCGACGAGATCGTCCCGGACACTGCGATCCTGGCCACCAACACCTCCTCGCTCTCGGTCACCGAGCTCTCCACGGCCAACGGCCGCCCTGGTCGGGTCGTGGGCATCCACTTCTTCAACCCGGCGCCGGTGCAGAACCTCGTCGAGATCGTGCGCACCGTGGTGACCACGCCCGACGCTCTCGAGGACGTGGCCGAGCTGGTCCGCGCGGTCGGCAAGAACCCGGTCATCTGCGGCGACAAGGCCGGCTTCATCGCCAACACGTTGCTCTTCGGCTACCTCAACCACGCGGTCGCGATGTACGAGGGCCGCTACGCCACGCGCGAGGACATCGACGCCGCCATGCGCTTCGGCTGCGGCTACCCGATGGGTCCGCTGGCCCTGCTCGACCTGATCGGGCTCGACACGGCGTACGAGATCCTGGACACGATGTACCGACAGGGCCGCGACCGCCTGCACGCTCCTGCCCCGATCCTGAAGCAGATGGTCACCGCGGGACTGCTCGGCCGCAAGACCGGAAAGGGCTTCTACTCCTATGAGGAGGCCGACAGTCCGGTCGTCGTCGCCGACCACCTCACCCCCTCGGCCGACGACAAGCCGCAGCTGCGCCACGAGATCAACCTGGTCGGCGTGGTCGGCACCGGCACCATGGCAACCGGCATCATCGAGGTCTTCGCCAAGAGCGGATACGACGTGATCTACGTCGGTCGGTCCCAGGCCAAGGTCGACGCGGTGCACGCGACGATCGAGCGCTCGCTGGACAAGGCGATCCAGCGCGGCAAGCTCGAGGAGTCGGCCAAGGCGCAGGTGCTCGGCAGGCTGAGCGGCAGCACCTCACTCGATGACCTGGCCACCTCCGACATCGTCGTCGAGGCGATCGCCGAGGACCTCAAGGTCAAGACCACCTTGTTCGAGAACCTCGACGAGATCTGCAAGCCGGGCGCCATTCTGGCGACCACCACCTCGTCGCTGCCGATCATCCAGTGTGCCCAGGCCACCAACCGTCCCCAGGACGTCGTCGGCATGCACTTCTTCAATCCGGCTCCGATCATGAAGCTCGTCGAGGTGGTCAGCACCGTCTCCACCAGCGACGAGGTCGCCGAGACCACGCGAGCGTTGTGCGCCAGCGTGGGCAAGGTCGCGGTCTCCTGCGGCGACCGCGCGGGCTTCATCGTCAACGCGCTGCTCTTCCCCTATCTCAACGACGCGATCAAGATGCTCGAGGCGCACTAC
This sequence comes from Marmoricola sp., assembly GCA_039921445.1. Taxonomy (GTDB): domain Bacteria; phylum Actinomycetota; class Actinomycetes; order Propionibacteriales; family Nocardioidaceae; genus Marmoricola. Next base: position 2,211 of record JBDSBU010000063.1, read on the forward strand.
GCCACGGCTGATGACATCGACACCGCGATGAAGCAGGGCTGCGCTCTGCCGATGGGGCCCTTCGAGCTCCTCGACGTCGTCGGGAACGATGTCTCGTTGGCGATCCAGCGTGAGCTCTACCTGGAGTTCCGGGAGCCCGGCTTCGCCCCGGCCCCGCTGCTGGAGCACCTGGTCACGGCGGGCTACCTGGGTCGCAAGACCAAGCGTGGCTTCCGCGACTACAGCGCCCGCTGACCCCTCCCGCGTCGGCCGGTTGCGAGGGGGTCGCGGAAACGAACGGCCGGGTGTTCAATGACACCCAGGAGGCAGCCATGCGCCGTGCCGTTGTCATCGTCCTCGTCGCCATCGCCACCGGGCTGGGTCTGGTCGGAGCGCCAGCCAGCGGTGCCCCGCCGACCTCCACGACCCAGGCACGCTCCGCGCACTGGTGTCATCGCACGCTGCCCGACTACCCGATCCTGCACCCTGGCGACCGGCGCCGAGCCGTGCGCACGCTGCAGTGCGCGCTGCGTGACACGGGCTACGGGCCTCTGGTCGTGGACGGCTGGTACGGCCCGAGCACACGACGCGCGGTGCGCCGCGTCGAGGCTGGCTTCGAGGGGCCGGCGCCCCAGGCCGGACGCATCAACAACGGGTTCTGGGTGCTCCTCTACGGGCGGCAGCTTCCCGACCGGGACCTGCGGCTCGGCGACTCCGGCCGGGCCGTGCGCAACCTGCAGCGGGCGCTGCGAGCCGCTGGTGCCGAGATCGTGGTCGACGGTGACTTCGGACCCCAGACCCGCCGGGTCGTACGCCGCTACCAGGACCAGCAAAACTTTCGCAGGACTGGTGTGGTCGATGAGCGGACCCGGTTCATTCTGGCGATGGGTGGCGTGTTCGGCCACCTGAACTGACGGACGGCTCCCACCCGCGCCGTACCCTGTCGACATGGGCTTCCTGGTGTTTCTGCTGCTCCTCGTCGTGGCGGGAGTCGGTGTCAGTGTCGCCGTCAAGGCCAACCAGCGCCGGGCCCTGGAGCGACGTGACGCCGAGCTCGAGCCGGTTCGCAAGCTGGCCTTCGAAGACGTCACGGCGCTCGGTGAGGAGCTGCAGCGCCTCGACCTCGAGCTGGCTGGCCACGAGCTCCAGCCCGGGGAGAACGCCGACTATCAACGTGCACTGGATGCCTACGAGGCGGCCAAGTTCGCGGCCGACCGGATCACGGCGCCTGAGCACGTCAAGCACGTCACCGAGATCCTCGAGGACGGCAAATACGCCATGGCCTGCGTGCGCTCTCGCGTCGCTGGGGAGGCACTGCCGGCACGGCGTCCTCCCTGCTTCTTCGATCCCCGTCACGGGTTGTCGGTCGAAGACGTCCCCTACGCTCCGCCTGGTGGCGCCCAGCGGGATGTGCCGGCATGCGCCCTCGACGCCGAGCGGGTCCGTGCCGGTGCCGAGCCAGACATCCGCAAGGTGATGGTCGGCAATCGTCGAGTGCCGTACTTCCAGGGGGGCCGCGCCTACCAGCCCTACGCTGCGGGCTACTTCGGTGGCTTCGGGCCGATGGACCTGATGTTCATGGGCATGCTCTTCGGTGGCGGTTTCGATGGGATCGGCGACGGCATCGGCGCGATCGGTGAGGGGCTGGGTGAGGGCATCGGCTCCATCGGGGATGGCATCGGCGGCATGTTCGACGGCATCGGCGACCTCTTCGACGGCTTCGACTTCTGAGGGAAGCGGCGGTCCCGCTGGAACGGCTGACGTCGTGGGTCGGCACAATGGTGGGATGTCATCCTCACAGGCGATCCGGGCCAACTCGGTGCTTCCGGCCCGGCGTGAGCCGCTGACCCTGCATACGGCCGACGGCCTCGAGCTGATCGGTGAGGTGGCGCTGCCTGTGGATCGCGACCCTGTCGCCACCTTGATCTGCCTGCACCCGCTGCCGACCCACGGCGGCATGATGGACAGCCACGTCTTTCGCAAGGCGGCGTTCCGGCTGCCTGCGCTGGCCGGTGTCGCGGTGCTGCGCTTCAACACCCGCGGCACCTGGAGCGAGCAGGGCACCAGCCAGGGAGAGTTCGACAACGCGGTGGGGGAGAAGTACGACGTCGCCGCTGCGATCGAGTACGCCGAGTTCACGGACCTGCCGAACCTCTGGTTGGTCGGCTGGTCGTTCGGCACCGATCTCGCCCTGATGCACGGTCTCGATCCCGCCGTACGCGGGCTGGTGCTGCTCTCGCCGCCTCTTCGCTTCAGTGCCGAGGACGATCTGCATCGCTGGGCGGAGTCAGGCAAGCCGGTGACCGCGCTGGTGCCCGAGCACGACGACTACCTGCAGCCGGAAGCAGCCCGGAAACGATTCGGGCCGCTGACCCAGGTGGAGGTGGTCCCGATGCAGGGGGCCAAGCACCTGTGGGTCGGTGACGCCGAGAAGGTGCTCGACCAGATCGTGCAGCGGGTCGCTCCCGAGGTGGTCACACCTCTGCCTCGCGAGTGGGCTGGAGCGATGGAGACGGCGGACACGAGCGCCTACAACGCGCACAACCTCTCTGCCTACAAGGACAAGCCGGTCCCGCAGCCGGAACGCTGACGCACCGGGTTGTTCGTCGGGTCGTTCAGCGGGTGTCCTGCTTGGCCACGAAGACCTCACGCACGAGCAGCAGGATCGCGGCGGCGACAGGGATAGCCAGCAGGGCGCCGATGACTCCGAGCAGGCTTGCCCCCACGACGGCCGCGATCACCGTGACCGCCCCCGGCACGTTCACCGACTTCGACATCACTCGCGGGTAGATGACGTAGTTCTCGACCTGCTGGTAGATCACGTAGAAGACGATGCAGATGATGCCCGTGTGCACGTCGGTGGCCAGGCCGATCGCACTGACCACGACGGCACCAAGGGTGGCTCCGATCATCGGGATCACGTCGAGCAGGGCGACCACGGTGGCCAGGGCCACGGCGTACTGACCCAGGCCGATGATGAACAAGAAGATCAACGTCGACAGGCCGGCAGCCAGAGCCACCACGAAGGCTCCGGAGACGTAGCCGCCGATGCCGGCGATGATCCGGTCACCGAGGTAGTGCACCCGCGCGCGACCACTCGCAGGCGCGAGGTTGTAGAGGCCCTCCTTGACGGAGTCCAACGAGGCCAGGAAGTAGAGCGTCAGCACGATCACCACGAAGGCATTCGCCAGCGTGGAGAGAATCGCGAGGCCGATGCCCACGACGCCTCCGAAGAGCCGCTTGGTCAGGTCGCCACCCAGGAAGAAGTTCTTGGCCTTCTCGACGATCGCGTACTTGTCGTCCCAGCGCTGGACCTGTCGGTTGCTCGAGAGCTGGTCGAACCACCCGGGCGCGTTGTCGGCCAGAGCGGTTGCCTGATCGACGATCAGCGGGACGATCGCGAGCGCGAACAGGGCCAGGGCCGCGACGAATCCGAGCGCCACGAGGGTGACCGCGAGGCTGCGGCGTACGCCGTGCCGGTGCAGCCACATCACGACCGGGTTGAGCCCGAAGGCGATGAAGAGCGCGAGCACGATCAGGATGATCACCGACCCGGCCTGCACGATCAGCCCGCCGAACCAGTAGGCCAGCAAGGCGCCGGCGGCGATCATGAAGCCGGTGCGGAAGGGCGCGCGCAGTCGGGTCGAGACCAGCTTTGCCGGGACGCGTTCGGGCACCGACGAGGCGTCGTCGGTTGCCTGGTCCGGCTCGGGCGTGGAGCCGGAATCAGGCGGAGCAACCGGATCCGCGGCCAGTGGGGACGCGTCGTCTGAAGGTTCCTGGTCCTCAGCGAGGTCAGGGCCGGGCTCGGGCACCTCAGTCCTCGTCGTCGCCGCCGAAGCCGGAGACCACGTCGCGCAGAGCGGCGAGCTGTGCGGTGATCGCGTCGCGACGACGGGTCAAGCGGTCGACCTCGGCGCGCAGCGCTCGCAGCTCCCGCTCGGTGTCGGCGTGACCGGCCGCTCGAAGGGAGTCGGCCTGCTTCTTCGCGGCGCTGACCAGCTGCTCGGCCTCACGGCGCGAGCGGGAGAGGACCTGCTCGGACTCGGCGGCCGCCTGCTCACGCTGGGCGTTCGCTCCCTCGGTGGCCTCCCGTGCCCGGGCAACGGCGGCGTTGGCGCGCTGTTCGGCCTCGGCGACCAGACGCTGGGTCTCGGCGACCGCCGTGTCGTGGTGGTCGGCGGCCTCACGGGTGAGCCGTTCCTTCTCCACGGCGAGCTCGCGGCGGGCCTCCTGGACCTCTCGCTCGGCCTCGGCGCGCGCCTTCTCGGCCTCACGGGTGGTGGAGACCTTCAAGCCGTTGGTCTGCTGCTCGGCGGCAAGACGGAGCTGCTCGGCCTCGCGCTTCGCGTTGGCCAGCACGTCGTCGGCCTCTGCCATCACCCGGGCGCGGTGGTTGGCGATCTCGGTCTGGGTGCGGGTGCGCAGCTCCTCGAGCTCTCGCATCTGCACGATGCGCATGTCCTCGGCGTCGGAGTCCGCAGCGGTCGTGACCGCGTGCACGTCGCGCTCGGCCTGCTCACGGATCTGAGCGGCGTGGGAGCTGGCCTGGGCGACGACCTCGGCAGCCTGTTCCTCGGCCAGGCGCAGCATCTCGCTGGCCTTGCCGCCGAGTCCGGCGTACGTCGGGGCCTCGATCTCCGATGCGGTCTCGCGCAGCTCCTCCACCTCGGTCTCCAGGGTCCCCAACCGGGCCCGGGCGTGATCGAGACTGGCCATCAGGCCGGCCTTCTCCGCCGCAGCGGTCCGAAGGTGCCGGTCGACCACCACGGTGTCGTAGCCACCGCGGCGGACCGTGGGAAGTGACGGGATGTGGACGGCCCCACCGGTGCGTGCCTGGGAGGCGACGGCCGGCTCGGGAGTGCCGGAGTCGTGGCTCTCGCCGGCAGCGGGATCGGCGTCCTCGACCTCAGGGGAAGCGGGAGCGTCGACGACAGCGGCGCCCTCCTCGACATCGGCGTCCGCTTCGGTGTGCTCGTCAGCGGAGCTGGGGGGGCGCTGGATCACCTGGGTGGGCTCGTCGGCGGAGTCCCCGGGCTCGGGATCGAAGATGGAAAGGCCCTGGTTGCTCATGAAGTTCCTCGCTCCGGTGGGTGATTCGACGTGCTCGGGCCCAGTGTTCATCAATCCGAGCCCGATTCCCACCACGACGCGAGCAGATCGCGCGTGCGGCAGGTGAAAGATCACATCCGGAGGCCCGACGGGGCCTCCGGATGTGATTCTGGCATGTGGAAGGGGCTGAAAACCGCCTCAGACCCCGCGAAACGCGTTGATCTGGTCGAGATGCTTGGCGCGCAGCTCATGGTTGCGTACGCCGAGGCCCTCCTCAGGGGCCAGGCACAGGACACCGACCTTGCCCTGGTGGGCGTTCTGGTGGACGTCCAGGGCTGCCTGGCCGACTTCTTCGAGGCTGTAGGTCCGAGACAGGGTCGGGTGGATCAGCCCCTTGGCGATCAGTCGATTGGCTTCCCACGACTCGCGGTAGTTGGCGAAGTGCGAGCCGATGATCCGCTTGAGGTTCATCCACAGGTAGCGGTTGTCGTACTGGTGCATGTAACCGCTGGTCGAGGCACAGGTGACGATCGTGCCGCCCTTGCGTGCAGCGAAGACCGAGGCGCCGAAGGTCTCGCGGCCTGGGTGCTCGAAGACGATGTCGACGTCCTCACCACCGGTCAGGTCGCGGATGTCCTTGCCGAAGCGACGCCATTCCTTGGGGTCCTGCTCGTGCTCGTTCTTCCAGAACTTGTAGCCGGCCTCGGAGCGGTTGATGATCAGCTCCGCGCCCATCTTCCGGGCGATCGCGGCCTTCTCCTCGTTCGAGACCACGCACACCGGGGTGGCGCCGCCGTTGAGGGCGTACTGCGTCGCGAAGCCGCCGAGGCCGCCACTGGCACCCCAGATCAGCACGTTGTCGCCCTGCTTCATCCCTGCTCCGTTGCGGCTGACCAGCTGCCGGTAGGCGGTGGAGTTGACCAGCCCGGGGGAGGCTGCCTCCTCCCAGGTCAGGTGGCCGGGCTTTGGCATCAGCTGGTTGGACTTGACCAGGGCGAGGTGCGCCAGGCCGCCGAAGTTGGTCTCGAAGCCCCAGATCCGCTGCTCGGGGTCCATCATCGTGTCGCCGTGGCCATCGGGGCTCTCCAGCTCCACCGAGAGGCAGTGCGCGACGACCTCGTCGCCCGGCTTCCAGGAGTGGACGCCCAGCCCCGTCTTGAGCACGACGCCGGACAGGTCGGACCCGACCACGTGGTAGGGCAGGTCGTGCCGCTTGGACAGCGGCGACATCCGGCCGTAGCGCTCGAGGAAGCTGAAGGTCGAGACCGGTTCGAAGATCGAGGTCCAGACGGTGTTGTAGTTGATGGCGCTGGCCATCACCGCGACGATCGCCTCACCCGGCCCGAGCTCTGGCAGGGCGACATC
>JBDSBU010000064.1:0-10220 GCA_039921445.1 Marmoricola sp.
CTTGGTGGCCGTGAGGGTCGAGGCGTTCGTCACGACGGCGCTGGCGGCAGAGGGGATCGAGTCCTGCACGACGTTGGAGGCGTCCTTGAACGTGGAGACGACCTTGTAGAGGTACGAGGTCGTGTCGGCGGCTACCGCTCCGGTCGGCGTCCCGGTCGGTTCCGCCGGCGGGTCGAGGGTGCGTTTGCAGGTGAAGTCCACCTGCACCCCCGAGGGTCCGTTGACCACGATCCCGAGCTTGTCGGCGAGGGTCTTGGTGAGCAGGACGCGCGCGGGACCGACGGTGCTGGGGTCGCCGTTCTCGGCGATGAACTGATCGATCTTGCGGCGGGTGTCGCCCATGAAGTCGGCACCGGCCTGCAGGTCCTTGCCGATGACGGGCATCTCGCCGTTGTTCGACGCCGTACGAAGCGAGGTCTCGGCGTAGAAGAGGTACTGCTGGAGCCCTTCGGCGAGGGTGTCGAACTCGAACGGCGTGCCGTCGAGGATCTTCTGCAGACCGCTGGGCGGTGCCACGACGGTGCTGGCTCCGGTGAAGACGTCACCGAGGTTCTGGCCCGTACCCAGGGTGCTGGTCACGGTGAGGTTGCCGCCAGGTGGCTTCGCACCGCTCACGTAGACAGGGAAGTCGGCACAGAGGATCTTGTCTCCGCCGCAGGCGCCGCCGTTTGTCACGCCGATCTGGAAACCGTCGCCGAAGAAGTCCGCGATCGGCACTGTGGTCCCAGCGCCGGTTCCGGTGGCCGTGACGCCGAAGCCTGCCTTGAAGCTGCCGGGGTCGCTCACGGTGCCGAGGTCCACTCCGACCGGACCGATGTTGGCCGCGATGTGGGCGCGGTCGGCCGCGATCTTGACGCCCAGCTCGACCTTGGACCCGGCCTTGTCCACCAGGGTGTTCGCGACCGGGTTGAGCATGGCCTGAGCGGTCAACGGCAGCAGTAGCCGCAACTTCACCGTGCCGCTGGCCTCGACGCTCAGCTCACCACCGGCGTCGGTGCCGACCAGCTGCTGGGAGCCGAACTCCAGACTGACGGGGCGCGAGACGCCGTACTTGCGCTGCCAGGTCAGGTCGAGTCGCAGCTGTGACCCGGTGGCACCCGCAACCAGCCCGAAGTCGATCGTGGAGCTGTTCCCGAGCGAGGCCTGCGCCATCGTGATGGCTTCCTGCAACGTGGCGGGAGTCATGGCCTGCAGGACGTGCACCGCACCGAGGAGCTCGTTCTCCACGAGGTACGGCGTCTCCGCGGCCGGCACGCTGGTGAGCTGGGGCGAGAGGACCAGGGTGTCGTCCTGCTGGTCCACGATCGTCGACAGGGTCGAGCCGACGACGATCTGGCGTCCGATGAAGGCCGGGCCGAAGCCGGCGCCGGGGGCGGTCAACCAAGTGGTGGCTGGGAAGCTCGATGTGCCAGCCGCGATGGCGGCGTGCTGGGCGTAGGTGACGCCCGCGGCACCGCTGGCACCAGCACCGATCAGCTGACCGACCGAGGAGCCCACGAACGGGATCGGGGTGTCCAGGCCACCCCCTGTCATGGTTGTCAGGTTGCTGCCGACGCTCTGGAACGCAGCCTGAACGCCACCGAAGAGTGAAGTCGGATTGTCGGGCTCGAAGTTCAGCGCCTTCAGGAGTGCGGCGCGCGGCGCGCTGCTGGTGCTGATGGTGAGCTCGCCGGTGTCGATCCCGTCGGCGAGGTCGGCGACGCTGGCTCCGAGGGTCATGGAGGTGGTGTTCACTCCAGCTGCGAAAGCGTTTGGTGCGTGGTCGACGCTGACATCAACGGTCGCCTGCACCACCCCGCCGAGGGTCTGGGAGAAGACGTCGTCGGAGGACGGGGCGCCGCGGACCGCCTGCTGGCGCACCTGCTCGACGAAGTCCGGCACCGCGATGTCTCCGGAGCCGGTCAGCGTGAGCGTCTGGAGGTGCTTTCCGGCCGGAACGCTCAACCTCACCGAGCCACCCAGCGAGAGTGCCAGGAATCCGCTGGCGGTGTTGATCTGGATCGGGGAGGTGATCTCGGCGTCGGCAACCAGGAGATCGCGCTGCGACTGACGGATCAGGATGCGGTCGCTGGCGAGCGGCAGCGAGGTGATCACGCGCCCAAGGCCGCTTGCATCCACCTGCTGGAACGGGCACGGTGCCGTGCCTGTTCCGGGGTCGCAGTCCGGCACGATCTTGCCGCTGGTGTCGACGTAGGTGAGGGGGGCACTGAGGTCCAGGGCCAGTGGAAGCGTCGCCACCACGCCAGGGGTGACCTTCGCGGTCGACACGTTGGCGTTCGCAGCACCGATACCGGTGGTGCTCAGCAGGGTGTCGGCAAGCTCAGGGGCCCCGGTCTTCGGGTCGGCAGCCTCGATCGAGAAGGTGGTGCCGTTGACCGGTTGTTCGCCTGACCAGCCGTCCGCGGTGAGCGTCAGCGAGCGTCCGCCGGTGATGCTCGCAACGGTGGCGTAGGACGTGCCCGCGATCACCTTGCGGCCGACCAGGTCGGCACCTGTGGTGCCGTCCGGGCCGTTGAAGTCCACCCCGGTGGCGGTGAGTCCGGTCGGGGTGAAGGTGCCGGTGCCGGTGGTCGCCGCACCGAGGACGTTGAGCTCAAGGTCACTCACCCCGCCGCGGGTGGTGCGGACGGTGAAGTTGACCTTCCGACTCGCCGCGTCGAAGGTGGCAGCATCGGCACCGCCGAGAACGTCGATGCTCCAGCCCGAGTCGGTGTAGTCGGCGGTGTCGAGAGCGGCGAGCAGGTCCTGCAGCGAGGCGAACTTGGGCTGACCAGGTGTGCGGTCGTCCGGGTCGGCGTCGGGCACCTGGTCGGCGAGAAAGGCCTTGATGCCCCCGACCGCGTCGACGGCGTTGCCGATCGACCCACGCATCAGCGGAAGGTCGCCGTCCTGAGCGTCCTGCATGCCCAGGACGGCGGACGCCGCCTGCGAGAGTCCGGCCGCGAGGTCGCGCGGCGTGAGGGTCAAGAAGGGCTTTGCCGCATCGGGCACCAGGGCCGTGACGTCCGGGGTGTCGAAGGTGGACGGTGCTGCGGAAGACAGGTCGACGGTGGCTCCCACATTGGGCAGCCCGGTCACCAGGTTGTTCGTGCGAGGAACGGCGACGAGGTGACCGTTGAGCGAACCGGCGCGCGACGCGGTCACGATCCCCGTTCCCGCGCCTTCGGCCGACAGCTCGCCGTCGTCGGCCGCCGCAGTCGCGGGGTTGTCGAAGGCCAGGGACGAGGCGCCGTCGTTGTCAGGGTTGGCCCAGCTCGTGGTCACAGTGCTGTCGAGCCGGTAGTCGGCGGTGCCCGCCGTGCCGACTACCTTCACGCCGAGGATGCCGAGGCCGGCGTTGAGCTGCTTGCCATCAGGAAGGTCCGCCGCGGTCGTGATCGTCATCGCGGGCTGGGTCAGGATGGCCTGTCCGGCGGCGGTGTCGTAGACGAAGGTGAAGGCGCCGGACAGCGTGCCGGTGACGACGATCCCGCTTCCGGTGGAGAGGCTGAGCGTGCCCTTCTGGTCGCGAATGTCGAGGCCCGCGTCCTGCGTGAGGGTCCGGGTGAAGCCAACGGTGAGCGAGCGGCCATCGGGCATGCTCGAGGTGAAGTCCCAGCCGCTGCCCTTCGCATTCGCGATATAGGTCTTCAGGGCCGAGAGCGTGGACTGGCCGCCGAGGTTCGCCAGCGGTCCACCTGCCCCCAGGGCCTGGGTAAATGCCGTCTTGAGCCCCACGGACCCGGCAGGGGTGACAGCCACGGTGGGCAGCTGCTGGGCCAGGGACGTGCTGGACGCCACTTGTGGCACGAAGTCGGAGGCGAGCCGGCTGAACATCTTCGTGACCGCTGCACTCGCTGCGTCCTGGCCAGGGGCGGCCTGGGCCGGGGACGCTGTGACGGCACCGAGCGGCACGAGCAGCAGGACCGAGAGAGTGGCGGCGAGTGCGGACCTGAGATGTGACGACACGAGGGCTCCCACGACTGATGGCTCAGACCCCAAGGATTCTGAGAGAAACGCCGACACCACTTCGGCCCCGGATCGTGCCGAACCCCATCTGTAGGCGGATTCGTCGATAAGCGGGCCCCGTCGCGAATCGGGCAGATGTCCGCTGCCCCACGATCGTTGCTGTGGGACGGGTTGACCATGGGGAGGCTCGAACGCACTAGACCGGACAAAGTACCCCTGGCACTACTGGGCCTTGTTCTGATAGGCACCGGAGCGCGGGGGAACGACGAAGACCCCCACCCGAACATCTCGGTGGGCCTGTGACCTGCGAACTTGCAGTGCGCCCGTGCTACCTGAACAACGCCGGAATGTGGTCGAACCCCGTCACCGACACGATCTCACTCCAGGCAGGAGTTCCTGCGATCACCTCTGTCTCGCCGAACGCCGGGCCGACTGCAGGGGGGAGGACGGTGACAATTACCGGGACCGACTTCACTGGTGCTACGTCGGTGAAGTCCAGCAGCACCACGGCTACGTCGTTCACGGTGGTCAGCTCGACCAAGATCACGGCGGTGACTCCGGCCCATGCGGCTGGTGCCACGAACGTGTATGTGACCACACCAGGCGGTACGAGCGCGGTGGTTGCAGCTGATCGTTACACCTTTACCTGACCCTGATCCGGCCGAGACATCGGCAGTTGTGTGACCCTGGCCGGTTCGCGCATGGAGAGCCGACCTGCTCCGGCTCATCGGAAGTCCGGGGACGGGCCTTCAGTGGGATCGGCAACCGGCTGGCTGATGGGATGTCCACCGCCGTGCGATGTGGTGGTCGAGTGGAATCATCCTGGTGCTGGCTTCGGTGCTGCAGACGATCGCGCGCCGCAGCACGGTGTCGCCGTCGTACCCCGGACGCCCGCGGTGGGGCGTGCCAGTCCCGATTGCATTCTCGCCCATGGCGTCAGCCGGTGTTCCCGCTGCGGATAAGTGCCATCCGGCCGAGAAGCTCTTCGAGCGCCTCCTCGAACTCGACCTCGGCATGGTCCTCGGACAAGGCCGCCTGCAGCCGCCGCACGTTGGGTGCACTCTCCAGCCCGCTGTAGTCGGCAGAGCCGTCGTCGATCACGTCGAGCGGGCCGATGTCGGCGCCGTGGGCAGCGACCTCGAGTAGCAGGTGGCCCAGGAGGAAACTCGTGAACGCGCGGTATCCGCTCACTGCTGTCTCGTCGTCGAAGCCTTCGGAGATCAGTCCCGCGAGGAACAGCTCGACCCAGTCGATGCTCCGCAAGGGCGGTCGCAGCCACGGTGCCTCCGGGGGACGAGAGGCCACCAGCGGGAAGATCTTGGGGTGCCGCAGGGCGACCCGTCGCACCCCGTGCGCCAGCCGCTGCAGAAAGTCCTGCCATCCGTCCTCCGGCGCACTCCACACCTCGGGGTCCCCGGCGATGGAGAGCACGATGGCGTCCACGATGGCGTCGAGCAGGTCCTCCTTGCCGGGCACGTATCGGTAGAGCGACATCGCCTCGACACCGAGGGCGTCGCCCAGACGACGCATCGTCAGGCCGGGCAGTCCGTGGACGTCGACGAATTCGATTGCGGCCACGACGATGCGGTCACGATCGAGGGGGACCCGCGCGGGCTGCAGGGCCCCGTCTCCGGCAAGCACCGAATCCCCACCGGACGCAGCATCAGGGTGCGTCATGGTCGCTCCTCTCGTCGGGGGTGAGCCTAGACCTCCGGACGGGTGCACCATCTAGTCGATCTGCTGGTCAGGACGCCTGTCAGCGGGTCACCCGAGAGGACCCGCTGACAAGAGTCCGCGAGTCACAGCCCCCGGTTGTCGGTGACCGTGTACTCGTCGTGGCTCGGGAGAACGCCCGTGGTGCCACCCGGGGTGCTGACGGTCGGCGAGGTGTCGGACTCGTAGGGAGCCTGGTCACTCACGCGATCCGCAGCCTGACGAGCCTGCTCCTTGACGCTGGGGGAGTTGGCAGCGTGTGCACGGATGCGGGGCGCCTCCTCCTCGGCCTTGGCCAGGTAGCTCTCCCAACGGTGCTGCATGGGCTTGATCAGGCCGCCGCCAACACCGATGACGATCACGCCGCCGATCGTGGCCAGGATCATGATCAGGATCGGTGTGGTCACCGTGGTGGCCACGCCCACCTGGTTCAGGGCGGCAACGACTCCGAGGAACAGGATGAAGATCGAGGCGGCGTTGGCGAGGATCTTCCCGTAGGAGAGGCCGCCAAGGGTTCCCTCGATGAGGACCTTGACCGCGGCAGCGATCGACGAGGCCACCACGATGATCACGATCGCCACGATCAGGCTCGGCAGGAAGGTGATCACCTGAGTCAGCAGGGTGCTGATCGGGTTGGGCCCGAAGACCCCGAAGGCCAGCTGCAGCACGAAGAGGAGCAACGTGTAGTAGATCAGCTTGCCGATGATGTCGCTCGCGTCGAGCGAGGAGTTCGCCAAGGCCTGCTTGACCCCGCCACGCTCGACCGCCCGGTCGAAGCCGACTTTGGTCAGCAGTGCGCTCAGGGCCTTGCCGATGGCCTTGGCCACCAGAAGCCCGACGATCAGGATGAGCAGGAAGATGACGAGCTTGGGGACGAAGTTCGCCACCGTCGTCAGTCCCGAGGTGAGAGCGTCTTTCATGGGGTTGTGCCTTTCGTCAGGGAGATCGGTCGTGACGGGCCCCTCGCTGGAGCACGTTCCCTGGGCTTACCCCGTAAACTTACTTTGTAAACGGACTCGTCGGAAGATCCGGAAATGACAGCAGGTCAACAACCTTCCGGTTGCTGACCTGCTGTGCTGTGCGCCATCAGGGACTTGAACCCCGAACCCGCTGATTAAGAGTCAGCTGCTCTGCCAATTGAGCTAATGGCGCGCGAAGCGAGGGGAACGTTACCAAGCACAGGGCGGCCCTGCCAAAACGGGGCCCCTCGCGACGCTCAGGACACGTCGAGCGGGGTGAGCGGGTGGATGGCCGGCGCCGCTGCGAGCTCTGAGCCGAGGACTGCCAGGGCGCCTTGGATGTGTTCGGACTGCATGTGCTTGTCGAGGTCGGAGGGGTCGCTCCACTCCTCCACGGTGATGAACGTGCCTGGTGCGACGACCGACTCTGACAGGTCGTAGGACAGGCAGCCCTCCTCCTCGCGTGTGGGTGCGACCAGACCCCGCATCGCCTCGCGGACGGCGTCCTCCGAACCGGGCTTGGCGGTGATGACGGCGACAACGCGAGTGCTCATGTCTCTCCAAAGGGCTGGCGGGTGGTGTCCCCGAACATAGCCCCGGGGGCCTCAGCGGCCCGGTCAGCAGCTCAGCGGCTCTGCAGCACCGCTTGCGCCGCGTTGTGACCACCGAGCCCGCTGACCGCTCCGCCACGCCGCGCTCCGGACCCGCACAGCAGCACTGACGCGGTGTCGGTGCCGACGCCCCATTGCTGAGCCGGAGTGTCCATAGCCTCGCGGTTGCTTGCCCACGGCCAGGCCAGGTCGCCGTGGAAGATGTGGCCGCCGGGCATGGCCAGGTCGGCCTCGATGTCCTGGGGCACCTTGGCCTCGATGCACGCATTGCCGTCCGGGCCGGTCAGCACGCAGTCCATCAGCGGCTCTTCGAGGTGTACGTCGACCGCGGCGATGGCCCGACGTACGGCCTCGTCACGGGCCTGCTCCTTGTCGGCGGCGAAGAGGGCTTCGGGCATGTGCAGACCGAAGTAGGTCAACGTGTGCACGCCATCGGCGGCGAGGTCGCCGAGGATCGAGGGGTCGGTGAGCGAATGGCAGTAGAACTCACCCGGCGGTTGGGTGGGGATGTCCCCGGACGAGGCCTGGCGGAAGGAGCGTTCGAGGACGGAGTACTCCTCGGCCACATGGAAGGTGCCGCCGAACGCCGCAGCCGGGTCGTGCCCGCTCTTGAGCTTCGGCAGCCGGGACAGCAGGAAGTTGATCTTCAGCTGTGAGCCCGCCGGTTTCAGGTCCGGCTCCTGGCCCTGACCCAGGAGGATCTGGAGCACCCACGGCGCCACGTTGGAGAGCACGTGCCGCGCGCGGACACTGCGCTCGCCTTGCCCGTCGTGCCACACCACTTCGGCCCCGTCGTCGTCGGCCCGGATGGCGCTCACCCCGGCGCGGAGCACGACCTCGGCCCCGCGCGTCACCGCCGACTTCAACAATGCATCGGTCACCGCGCCCATGCCGCCGACCGGAACCTTCCACTCGCCCGTGCCGTTGCCGATCAGGTGGTAGAGGAAGCAGCGGTTCTGCACCAGCGAGGGGTCGTCCATGCTTGCGAAGGTGCCGATCAGGGCGTCTGTGGCGACCACCCCGCGCACGAGGTCGTCCTCGAACCGCTGCTCGATGGTCTCGCCCAGCGGACGCTCGACGACGGCTGACCAGATCGCCGGATCGACCTGGTCGCGCAGGGATCGGGCGGTGGGCAGCGTCGACATCAGCGTCGGGGCCACGACGTCGGCCAAGGAGGCGACGTCGGAGTAGAAGGTGCGCCAGGTGTCGTACTCCTTGTCCGAGCCGGTGAGCCGTCGGAAGGAGGCCCGGGTCGCGGCGCCCTCATCGCGCTCGATCATCAGACCTAGGTGGTCACCGTCGCGGACCGTGGGGGAGTAGGACGCGGTGCTGCGCGAACGCAGCTCCAACGGCAGGTCGAGATCGCGGACGAGCTGCTCGGGCATCAGTGAGACCAGGTAGGAGTAGCGCGAGAGCCGAGCGCCCAGACCTGGGAAGGCCTCGGTGCTGACCGCGGCCCCACCAGTGTGGTCCAGTCGTTCGAGCACCAGCACGCTCAGCCCGGCGCCTGCGAGGTACGCCGCTGCCGTGAGGCCGTTGTGACCTCCTCCGACGATGACGACGTCGTAGGCGGATCGGTCGGGCCCGGTGTGCCGGCTCATCGGTGGTCCTCCGCATCATGGGCGCTCATTGCTTGGAAGCCGCCGACCAGGTCGGTGGCTCGATGCAGGCCGAGTGTCCGGAGCATCACCGCGGCCAGGGACGAGGAGTACCCCGCGTCACACACCAAGATGATCCAACGATCCGGGTCGTTCGCCTCCGGAAGCCGGTGGAGGGACGTCGGGTCCATCCGCCACTCCAGCAGGTTTCGATCCACGACGGTCGCGCCGGCCCGCTCGCCGTCGCGCTGTCGCTGCTCCAACGGGCGGATGTCGATCAGCCATGCCCCCGCCTCGAGGGCAGCCGCAAGGTCAGCGGGCTGCACCCTGTCGAGAGAGGCCTGAGCCGTCTCGAGGAGCTGGTCGATCGCCGAACGGTCCTGCGGGGTGGCACTCATGGTGCGCACGCTATCGGGCCACCCGAGTCGAAGCCGATCGACTCAGTGGGGGCTGGGGGAATGTTCAATCTTCAACTAGAGTTGTGCTCGTAACTGCTCTTTCTGGAGGTACTCGATGCCCGCTGTGACCGTGAACGACCTGACCGTGCTCGACCGGCTCGCGACGCCGGGGCTCGGCGACACCGTGCGAGGCGTCAAGCAATTGATCGACGCACCCAAGGGCTTCGAGGGCGAGGGCTTCCCCGTTCGCCGTGCCTTCGCCGGGGTCGATCTGCGTGATCTCGACCCGTTCGTGCACATGGACCAGATGGGTGAGGTCGACTACGCCCCGGGGGAGCCCAAGGGCACCCCGTGGCACCCCCACCGTGGCTTCGAGACCGTCACCTACATCATCGACGGCGTCTTCGACCACCAGGACAGCCACGGTGGTGGCGGCTCGATCACCGACGGCGACACCCAGTGGATGACTGCCGGGTCCGGCCTGCTGCACATCGAGACGCCGCCCGAGTGGCTGGTGCAGAGCGGTGGCCTCTTCCACGGCATCCAGCTCTGGGTCAACCTTCCACGTGACGCGAAGTGGAACACCCCGGCTTACCAGGACATCCGCAGCCAGCAGGTGGGTCTCGCGACCTCAGCCGACGCCGGCGCGCTGGTGCGCGTCATCGCCGGTGAGGTCGGCTCGACCCGGGGGCCCGGTTCGACGTACACCCCGATGACGATGACGCACGCGACCGTCACCCCGGGCGCCCAGCTCGAGCTCCCGTGGAACCCCGAGTACAACGCGCTCGTCTACGTGCTCTCCGGCCACGGCAGTGTCGGACTGGACAAGCGACCGCTGCGGATGGGCAACCTGGCCGTCCTCGGTGCCGGCGACTTCGTCACCCTCGAGGCCTCCAGGACCCAGGACAGCCGTACACCGGCGCTCGACGTGATCGTCCTGGGCGGTCAGCCGATCCGGGAGCCGGTCGCGATGGCCGGTCCGTTCGTGATGAA
>JBDSBU010000065.1:0-34343 GCA_039921445.1 Marmoricola sp.
CACTGATGATGATGATCTGGAAGATCGCCCCTGCCCTGGCAGCCGGTAACTGCATCGTGCTCAAGCCCAGCGACACCACCCCGGCCTCGACCAGCCTGTTCGCCGAGATGGCCCAGGAGTTCCTTCCTCCCGGCGTGTTCAACGTGGTGACCGGCGACCGGGACACCGGTCGGGCGTTGGTCGAGCACCCCGTCCCGCAGCTGGTCGCGATCACCGGTTCGGTGCGTGCCGGCATGGAGGTGGCCGGCTCCGCGGCGCGCCAGCTCAAGCGGGTGCACCTCGAGCTCGGCGGCAAGGCACCGGTCATCGTCTTCGACGACGCCGATGTCGAGGCCGCAGCCGAGGGCATCGCCGCTGCCGGCTACTTCAATGCAGGTCAGGACTGCACTGCCGCAACGCGGGTCCTGGCCGGGCCCGGTGTCCACGACGACTTCCTGGCTGCGCTGACCGAGCAGGCGAAGAACACCCGCACCGGGATGCCGGACGACGAGGACATCCTGTACGGCCCGCTGAACAACGCCGACCAGCTCGAGCGGGTCAGCGGCATGGTCGACCGGCTGCCGGACCACGCACAGGTCTCGGCCGGTGGTCGCAGGCAGGGCGACCGCGGATACTTCTACGAGCCGACGGTGCTCTCCGGGCTGCGTCAGGACGACGAGCAGATCCAGAGCGAGATCTTCGGGCCGGTGATCACCGTGCAGCGGTTCAGCGACGAGTCCGAGGCGCTTGCCTGGGCCAACGGGGTGGAGTACGGCCTGGCCTCCAGCGTCTGGACCAAGGACCACGGCCGAGCTATGCGGATGTCTCGCAACCTCGACTTCGGCTGCGTGTGGATCAACACCCACATCCCGATCGTGGCGGAGATGCCGCACGGCGGGTTCAAGCACTCCGGCTACGGTAAGGACCTTTCGATGTACGGCCTGGAGGACTACACCCGCGTCAAGCACGTGATGTCGTACTTCGGTGAGAGCGGATGATCGCCCCGACACCGGAGTCTGCGAACGGCCCGGCGGCCATCGAGCTGATCGCGGTCGCCAAGCAGTTCGCGGCAGAGGACGGCAAGGTGCAGGCCGTCGAACGCGTCGACCTCGCCATCGAGACCGGAGAGTTCTTCTCCTTGCTCGGCCCGTCCGGGTGCGGCAAGACCACGACATTGCGCATGATCGCGGGCTTCGAGGAGCCCACGCAGGGCGAGGTGCTGCTCTACGGCGAGAACATGGTCGGCGTCCCCCCCAACAAACGTGACATGAACATGGTCTTCCAGAGCTACGCGCTGTTTCCGCACATGACTGTCTTCGACAACGTGGCTTTTGGACTGCGCCGCAAGTCGGTCTCCAAGTCGGAGATCTTGAAACGGGTCGGGGAGATGCTGGAGCTGGTGGACCTCGCCGGCCGCGATCGGCGCCGGCCGCGTGAGATGTCCGGCGGTCAACAGCAGCGGGTCGCCTTGGCGCGGGCGTTGGTGAACCACCCCCGGGCCCTGCTCCTCGATGAGCCGCTGGGTGCCCTGGACCTCAAGCTGCGGCAGCTGATGCAGTCCGAGCTGAAGCGGATCCAGCGCGAGGTGGGGATCACCTTCGTCTACGTCACGCACGACCAGGGCGAGGCGCTGACGATGTCGGACCGGATCGCGGTGATGAACGCTGGTCGGGTCGAGCAGCTCGGCACGCCGCGCGAGGTCTACGAAGCCCCGCGCACTCGGTTCGTGGCCGACTTCATCGGCACCTCGAACATCCTGACCGCGCGAGCCGACCGGATTGACTCTGGCGACATGGTCACCGAGATCGGGGCTGATCAGCGACTCGTCGTACCACTACGCGGGACCGACCCCTCCGGCACGATGGAGGTGACCGTCCGACCCGAGAAGATGCGGATCGAGACGGACATGCCCGAAGCAGACTGCCGGGTGCGTGGACGCCTCGATGAGATCGTCTATCAGGGCACCTTCACCGCCTACACCGTCATTCTCGAGGGCACGGGTGACCATGTGGTGGTGCACTGGCAGAACACGGCGTCCTCCGACGACGTTGCTCGCGTGGGCGACGAGGTCTGGCTGTCCTGGGCCAAGGAGCACTCTTACCTGATCGACGCAGATCCCCGGAAGGATCACTGATGACTGACTCAACCAAACTCCCCTTCACCGCCGCGAACGTGGACCCGGCGCTTCTGCGTGGGCTCACGCGGGGGCGGATGGACCGGCGTGACATGTTCCGATTGATGGGTGGGATCGCCGGCGCAGCGGCCCTCAGCGCTTGCGGCGGCATCCAGGCCCAGGGAAAGAAGGCTGACACCAGCACGAACGCGGTCGCCGCCTACTGGGAGAAGCAGAAGGAGACCGACAAGCTGGTCTGGGCGAACTGGCCGCTCTACCTCGACACCGAGGGCAAGAGCAAGCATCCCACGCTGGCTGCGTTCGAGAAGCAGAACAACGTCAAGGTCAAGTATGTCGAGGCGATCCAGGACAACGGGCCGTTCTTCGCCAAGGTGCAGCCTGGCCTCTCGGACGGCCAGTACAGCGGCTACGACCTCGCGGTGATCAGCAGCGGCATCTACTTCAACAAGTTCCGCGATCTCGGCTTCTTCGTGCCCCTGGACCAGGACCGGTTGTCCAACTTCAAGAAGAACGCCAGTCCCAAGTATCAGGACCCGGATTTCGACCCGGGCAACGTGCTTTCCATCCCCTACCAGGCGGGCTTCACCGGCATCGGTTACAACCCGGAGAAGACTGGACGGGAGATCACCAAGTGGGAGGACCTCAACGACCCGAAGTTCAAGGGACACATCGGGATGATGGCCAACAACGAGGACCTGCCCAACATCGCGCTGCTCGCGATCGGCAAGAAGCCGCAGACCTCGACCGAGGCGGACTGGAAGAAGGCCGCCGACTGGTTGATGAACATGAAGCCGCTGGTGCGCAACTTCTACTCGCAGAACTACATCAACGGCCTGGCCCAGGGCGACGTCTGGATCTCGATGGCTTGGTCGGGTGACATCTTCCAGCAGAACCTGTCCGGCAAGAAGACCGGCTCGAAGTTGAAGTTCGTCATCCCCGAGGAGGGCGGGCTGCTGTTCACCGACAACTTCGTCATCCTCAAGGAGGCGCAGAACCCGGTGAACGCGATGAAACTGATGGACTACTACTACCAGGACGATGTGGCCGCTGCGGTGACCGAGTGGGTCAACTACATCTCGCCGGTGCCCGGTGCGCAGGCGATCGTGGCCGACGAGGCGAAAAAGGCCAAGGGCGAGGACAAGCAGTACCTCGAGGCGGTTGCCACCAGCTATGCCACGTTCCCTGATGATTCCATCTACGAGAACACCTCCGTAGGGCTGGCTCCCAAGGCCGGCAAGGATCTGGACACCTGGAACAGCATCTTCGAGCCGGTCTACCAGTCGTGATGCGGTTTCGTGCGTAGGCGGCTCGCGCCTTACCTGCTGATCCTTCCCGGCGGGCTGTGGCTGCTGATCTTCTTTGTCGTCCCCATGGTTGCCATGGTGAGCGTCTCGCTGCAGAGCGGCTCGCTGGAGAGCGGCTTCTCTCAGACCTTCTCGGTCGGCACCTACGCAGACATGATCAGCACCTACAGCACACAGCTGGTGCGCTCGCTGGTCTACGGCGCCGTCTGCACGGTGATCACGATCGTGCTGGCCTACCCGATGGCCTACTGGATCGCCTTCAACGGTGGGCGGCACAAGTCGACCTACCTCTTCTTGATCCTGTTGCCCTTCTTTGTCACCTTCGTCATCCGCACCATCTCCTGGCAGTTCCTGCTGGCCGACAACGGCCTGGTCCTGGGTCCGCTGAAGAACCTAGGCGTGCTGCCGGAGAACTTTCACGTGCTCGCGACCTCGACTGCCGTGATCGGTGGCCTGGTCTACAACTTCCTGCCCTTCATGGTCCTGCCGATCTATGTGGCGCTCGAGAGAATCGACAAGGTGCTTGTGGAAGCGGCCTCGGACCTCTACGCGAGCAAGGTGGAGGTGTTTCGGCGGGTGGTGCTGCCCCTGTCGCTGCCGGGCGTCTTTGCCGGTGTGATCCTGACCTTCGTCCCAGCGGCGGCCGACTACGTCAACGCCACCATCCTTGGCGGTTCCGGGCAGGTGATGATCGGCAACATCATCGAGACGCTGTACCTGACGAACTCCCAGTACCCGCAGGCCGCCGCGCTGAGCTCCATCCTGCTCGCCGCCCTGTTGATCGGAATCTTCGCCTACGCGCGGGTGCTTGGCACCAAGGACGTCATGGATGCGAGCGCCGGATGACCCCGCCGCTGGTCGAGGAGGACGCGCGGCAGCCGACACCGCACCGTCGCCGCACGAGGCGGGTACGGGACGAGCGCGGCTGGGCGTTGCGCGCCTACACCTGGATCGTGATCGCCTGGCTCTCCCTGCCGATTCTGGTGATGGTGCTGTTCGGTTTCAACGACACGTCCGGAAAGTTCAACTTCGTCTGGCAGGGCTGGACACTGCGCTGGTATCGCGAGCTGTTCGACATCAACGACCTCACGACCGCGTTGAGCAACTCTCTCTCCATTGCCGTCATCGTTACGGTCGCGTCCGCGCTGATGGGCACACTGATCGGCTACGCGATGGGCCGCCACAACTTCCGAGGCAAGGGCATGCTGAACGTGGTCCTGTTCGCCAACCTGGCGGCACCGGAGATCGCGATGGGCACCGGGCTGCTGTCTCTGTTCCTCACCCTGGGCATCCCGCGTGGGTACTGGACCGTGGTCATCGCGCACATCATGTTCTGCATCGTCTACGTCGCCATCACGGTGCAGGCGAGGATGGCCTCCTACGACCGCTCGTTGGAGGAGGCGGCGCAAGACCTCGGGGCGGGGCCGTTCACGACGTTTCGCCTGGTGACGCTCCCGATCCTGATGCCCGGAGTGATTGCCGGCTCACTGCTGGCCTTCGCGCTCAGCATCGACGACTTCATCATCACCGAGTTCAATGCCGGCAGCACGCAGACGTTCCCGCTGTGGGTCTATGGCAGCTCCCGGGTCGGCACGCCGCCTCAGGTCAACGTCATGGGCACGCTGGTGTTCGCCTTCGGCATCGCTCTGGTCCTGATCAACACAGCAGTGCTTCGACGGCAGCGACGAAAGGTGATGGTGTCATGAATGGGTCAGCGCGCTCGATGAGGCTCCTGTTGGTCGGTGCCGGAGGCGTCGGTTCGGCGTTCACCGCGATCGCCGCGAGGCGTGACTTCTTCGAGCTCTGCGTGGTCGCCGACTACGCAGAGAGCCGGGCGACGAAGGCCGTCGACGCCCTCGCCGACGCGCGCTTCGTGGCTGCTCAGGTCGATGCCTCGGATGCGGCGTCCGTCGAGGCACTCGTGCGTGAGTACGGCGCCACCCATGTGATGAACGCCGTCGACCCGCGCTTCGTGATGCCGATCTTCCAGGGTGCCTACGCCGGCGGAGCGGACTACCTCGACATGGCGATGAGCCTCTCGAAGCCGCACCCCGAGACGCCGTACGCCGAGTGCGGGATCAAGCTCGGGGACGAGCAGTTCGCCGTCGCCGGGGAGTGGGAGGCCGCGGGCCGGCTCGCCCTCGTCGGGATCGGCGTCGAGCCCGGGCTCTCTGACGTCTTCGCGCGCTACGCCGCCGACCACCTCTTCTCCGAGATCAACGAGCTCGGCGTCCGTGACGGGGCCAACCTCGAGGTCGCCGGTTACGACTTTGCGCCGTCGTTCTCGATTTGGACCACGATCGAGGAGTGCCTGAACCCTCCGGTGATCTGGGAGAAGACTCCGTCCAATCCCGAGGGCGGGTGGTACACCACCGAGCCGTTCAGCGAGCCGGAGGTCTTCGACTTCCCTGAGGGCATCGGCCCGGTGGAGTGCGTCAACGTCGAGCACGAGGAGGTGCTGCTGATGCCGCGATGGGTGGACTGTCGGCGCGCCACCTTCAAGTACGGGTTGGGCGACGAGTTCATCGAGGTGCTCAAGACTCTGCACAAGCTCGGGCTGGATCGGACCGACAAGGTCCAGGTCGCCGGAGGCGAGGTCAGCCCGCGCGACGTCGTCGCCGCCTGCCTGCCCGACCCGGCGACGCTGGGTGATGCCATGACCGGGAAAACCTGTGCGGGACTGTTCGTGACCGGCACCGGCAAGGATGGTGAGCCGCGGGCGACGTACCTGTACCACGTGGTCGACAACGAGTGGTCGATGCGCGAGTACGGCCACCAATGCGTGGTGTGGCAGACCGCGGTGAACCCCGTGGTGGCGTTGGAGCTGCTGGCGAGCGGCGTGTGGTCCGGCAGCGGCGTCTTGGGTCCGGAGGCGTTCGATGCGGTGCCGTTCTTGGATCTGCTCACCGATTACGGCAGTCCGTGGGGACAACGAGAAGACCAGCCCGTGACGCCATGACCAGGTACGGCGCCCAGTTCGGTCCGGACATCACGTTCCTCGGCGTCGAGCGCGTGGATCTCGAGGATGCCGCGGCGCTGGGTCGGGCCGACGTCGTGGTCGTGGGGGCGCCGTTCGACGGGGGCACCAGCCATCGCCCCGGCACCCGCTTCGGCCCGCAGGCGATCCGGCAGACCGACTACCTCGCTCACGACGGTTCGCGCCCGCACCTGGCCCTGCGGGTTGACGCGCTTCGCGACCTTGTGGTGCTCGATGCCGGCGACGTGGAGATGCCGCCCGGACAGATCGAGACCTCGCTTGCCAACCTGGAGGAGGCCGTCTACGCCGTGGCATCCGCGGGTGCGGTCCCGCTCATCCTCGGGGGCGACCACTCGGTGGCGTTACCGGATGCGACTGGCGTGGCCCGGCACCTCGGGTACGGGCGGGTCTCGATGATCCACTTCGACGCGCACGCCGACACCGGAGACATCGAGTTCGGCTCGCTCTACGGCCACGGCCAACCGATGCGTCGGCTGATCGAGTCCGGGGCGCTGCGCGGCGACCGGTTCCTGCAGATGGGGCTGCGCGGATACTGGCCCGGCCCGGAGACCCTGGACTGGATGGCCGAGCAGCGGATGCGCTCCTACGAGATGACCGAGATCGGCGCTCGTGGTCTGGACGTGTGCCTGGACGAGGCCTTCGCGATCGCGCTCGACGACTGTGACGCCGTCTTCCTCAGCGTCGACATCGACGTGTGCGACCCCGCTCACGCCCCCGGCACCGGGACCCCGGAGCCGGGGGGCCTGAGCTCGCGCCAGCTCCTCGACGCGGTTCGCCGGATCTGCCTCGAGCTGCCAGTGGCCGGCATCGACGTGGTGGAGGTTTCGCCGCCGTACGACCACGCGGAGATCACCGCGATGCTGGCCAACCGCGTCTGTCTAGAAGCACTCTCCGGTCTGGCCGCCCGCAAGGTCGGCATTCCCCACGACCCGGCCGGGCCACTGCTGGAGGGACGCCGGCGGGACTGACCGGCGAGATGTGCGGCGTCCAAGGAGCGGCCGACCACATGGGGGCGTCCCTCACGCCAGCTCGGTGAACGCCTTCTCGAGCACGTCGAGCGCCTCAGCGAGCAGGTGGTCCGGCATCACCAGTGGCGGCAGGAACCGCAGCACGTTGCCGTAGGTGCCACAGGTCAGGGTGAGGACGCCCGCCTGGTGACAGGCAGCGCTGACCTTCCCGGCGAGCACGGCGTCCGGCTCGGTCGTGCCTGGCCGGACCAGCTCGACGGCGAGCATGGCGCCCCGACCACGGACCTCGCCGATGGCGGGCACACGCTCGGCCAGGGCAAGCAGGCGCGTCGTCATCACCTGCTCGATGTGTCGGGCTGCGGCATTGAGGTCCTGGTCCTCCATCGTGGCGATCGCTCCGAGGGCAGCGGCACACGCAACCGGGTTGCCGCCGTAGGTCCCACCCAGGCCGCCGGCGTGGGGCGCATCCATGATCTCGGCGCGGCCGACGACGCCGGCCAGGGGGAGGCCGCCGGCCAGTCCCTTGGCGACGGTGACCAGGTCGGGTACGACGCCCTCGTGCTCACAGGCGAACCAGGCGCCGGTGCGGCACATCCCGGACTGGATCTCGTCGGCGACGAAGACCACGCCGTTCTCGGTGCACCAGTCGGCGATCGCGGGCAGGAATCCAGGAGCGGGAACCACGAAACCGCCCTCGCCCAGCACCGGCTCGATCACCACGCACGCCAGGTTGCTGGCACCGACCGTCTTCTCGATCACCTCGATGGCCCGCGCGGCGGCGGCTGCGCCCGTGATCTCTGTCGGCTCTCGGAATGGGTAGGAGACGGGCGCGCGGTAGACCTCGCTCGCGAAGGGGCCGAAGCCGTTCTTGTAGGGCATGTTCTTCGCGGTCATCGCCATCGTCAGGTTGGTCCGCCCGTGGTAGGCGTGGTCGAAGACGACCACGGCGTCCCGGCCGGTGTGCACGCGCGCGATCTTGACGGCGTTCTCGACCGCCTCGGCACCGGAGTTGAACAACGCAGCCTTCTTCGCGTGGTCGCCCGGGGTGAGGCGGACGAGCGCCTCGCACACCTCGAGGTAGCCCTCGTAGGGCGCGACCATGAAGCAGGTGTGGGTGAAGGCCGCTACCTGCTCGGTGACGCGTCGGACCACCTCGGGAGCGCTGCTGCCGACGCTGGTGACCGCGATGCCGCTGGCCAGGTCGATCAGCGAGTTGCCGTCGACGTCGACGACCACCCCGCCTCCGGCCGCGGCTACGTAGATCGGGAGCACGCTGCCGACGCCGGAGGCCACCACCGAGAGCCGGCGCTCGTGCAGCGCGCGGGAGAGGGGGCCGGGGATCTCGGTCACCAGGCGACGTTCCTGGGGCAGGTCAGGGCCTCCGACGGCGAGGGCTACGGCGGCGGTTTCGGTTGTCATAAGGGACTCCAACAACGAGATCAGTGGCGACAGGGGGGAACTGCGTCCAGTATCGACCGTCGAGGGGGGATCGACAAGGGGCCCTCGCCCTAGGAGTCGATGATCCGTCGGAGCGAGTCGTCGAGTCCTGCAGGAAGCAGTCCGGAGTCGAGGACGGCGGCGCACACCGGACTCAGCAGTACGACGAGCCGCTCGGCGTCCTCGCGGCCGACACGACGCCACCCCTCGAGGGCTGCGATCTCGGTGCGACTCTCCATCTCCTCGCGAGCGGCCCGTCCCTCGTCGGTGAGGGTGGTGGTGTCCACGAGCCAGCCGCGGTCGGTCAGCCGGTCGACCGCCGCCGTGAGGTCGTCCTCGGTCCAGCCGCGGGTCTGGTGCAGGAACGCCGAGCGGCCCGACCAGATCCCGTCGAGGACGGTCGCCTCGACCGGGTCGATCCCGGCCGCGGTCAGAACGGCCACGTGGCCGTCGCCCCTGTGCTCGCGCACGAGCGTGGCTGCGTGCCACAGGTCGAGCAGCTCGGTCCCGGGCCAGGGCAGTGCGGCGTGGGCGGCGTACAGAGCACGCCCGGGGAGGGTGAGACCCTCGGTCACCCTTCGGACGATCTGCAGGGCCGCGGCGACGTCTGGGATGCCGACCACGCGGAGCAGTGCCTTCGCAACTCCGTCGCGACGAGCCTGGATCAGCCGCATCGGGGTGACCGACGCCCACGCGGCAGGCAGGGCCTTGCGGTGCAGCCACGGCGCGAAGACGTAGAAGGTCGCCTCGCTCAGCTCGGGACCGACTGGACCAAGGGCCGCAGCGCGGGTGGCGAAGTAGGACAGCCGAGGATGCAGTCCCAGGGCGACGTACTCCTCGGTGACCTCGGGCGCGAAGTACCCGAGAACGTGCAGCACCTCGAGCGAGGCCCAGGCACGACGGGCGGCAGGGATCAGTTCGACGTCCGAGGACATGGGTCCACCTCTCAGAGCAGCGGGCGCAACGGGGTCAGGATCAGCTCGGTGAAGCGGCTGTAGACGTCGCGCGCCTCCCACTCGGCCAGCGTCAGGGGCAGGGTGTTGGTCAGGTCGGTCTCGAAGATCCGCTCCATCTCCTCGGCCAGGCCCTCGTCGATGATCTCCAGGTTGACCTCGTAGTTGCCGCTCATGCTGAGGCGGTCGACGTTGGCGGTCCCGATCGTCGACCAGGTGCCGTCGATGGTGGCGGTCTTGGCGTGCACCATGGCATCGCGGAAGCGGTGGATCGTGATCCCCGCGACCAACATCTTGCGGAAGTAGCCGCGGGAGATCCAGTCGGCCACGATGTGGTTGGACTTGGCGGGCAGGAGCAGGCGCACGTCGACGTCGCGCTGGGCGGCATCGACCAGGGCCTCCACGAAGCTCTCGTCGGGGATGAAGTAGGCGTGCGTCATCCAGATGTTGCGCTGGGCACGGTTGATCGCCTCGAGGTACATCGAGCGGATCGGGAACATCCACAGCCGCGGAATGTTGCGGTGCACCCGGATCTTGTGCTCCCAGGTCGAGGGCGCGGCCATCAGCATGGGCCGCTCGCTGCGACCGAAGAGGTGTCGCCGACGCTTGTCGCGGTGCAGGTTCCAGAAGTCCGCGAACGCACGGGCGAGGTCGGCGACCGCGGGTCCGGTGATCCGAGCGTGGGTGTCGCGCCACTCGGTGGCGTAGGCGGACCCGATGTTGTAGCCGCCGACGAAGGCCTCACGGTCATCGACCACGAGGATCTTGCGGTGGTCGCGGCCGTAGCGCCGCAGGTCGAAGAAGCGCCACCCGGCTCCGTAGACCGGGTAGGCCAGCACCTTCACGTTCGGCGGGAAACGCTTGAACGGCGGGCGAACGACCAGGTTGGCGAAGGCGTCGTAGATGATCCGCACCTCGACGCCCCGGTCCGCCGCGTCGATCAGTGCCCTCTTGAACCGCTGCCCGACCGCGTCGGCCTTCCAGATGTAGGTCTCCAGCAGGACCTGGTGCTTCGCGCCCTCGATCGCGGCCAGCATGTCGTCGTACAGGTCCTGACCGAAGGTGTACGTCGTCACGCTGCCGCTGCCGACGGGGATCTCCTGCGCCGTCCGGGTGGGGAACGGCTTCGACTTCTTGCCGCGCTTGCGGTAGGAATCCACGGCGCTCATCGCCAGGGCCACCACCATCGGGATCCCGAAGACCGTCAGCAGCACCCGCTTGAGCACCCGTGCGAACGGGTGGTCCATGTTTATCAGCGGGGAGCGGTGGAGCAACTGGGGACGGTGGGCCACGGGGCTATCCAAGCAGAGCCCGGTGGCCCGAGTCCCAGAGTGCGACGAGCCGGGTTGTCAGTGGCCCCCCGTAGGCTCGGCGCATGCGTCCAGTGACCGATCTCGAGCGCCGTGTGGCGCCTTTCGACGTGCAGTCCGACTACACCCCGTCGGGCGATCAGCCCACCGCGATCGCAGAGATCACCAAGCGGATCCAGGACGGTGAGAAGGACGTCGTCCTGCTCGGCGCGACCGGCACCGGCAAGACCGCCACGGTGGCCTGGGTCGCCGAGCAGCTGCAGCGACCGATCCTGGTGATGCAGCCCAACAAGACGCTGGCCGCCCAGTTCGCCAACGAGCTGCGGATGCTCTTCCCGGACAACGCCGTCGAGTACTTCGTCTCCTACTACGACTACTACCAGCCCGAGGCCTACGTGCCTCAGACCGACACCTACATCGAGAAGGACTCCTCGATCAACGAGGAGGTCGAGCGGCTGCGCCACAGCGCGACCAACTCGTTGCTCACCCGGCGTGACGTGATCGTGGTCTCGACTGTCTCCTGCATCTACGGCCTCGGCACCCCTCAGGAGTACGTCGACCGGATGCTCCGGCTCAAGGTCGGCGAAGAGCTCGACCGCGACTCGGTGCTGCGCCGGCTCGTCGAGATCCAGTACACCCGCAACGACCTTGCCTTCACCCGCGGCACCTTCCGGGTGCGCGGCGACACCTTGGAGATCTTCCCGGTCTATGAGGAGCACGCCGTGCGGGTGGAGTTCTTCGGCGACGAGATCGAGCGGTTGATGACCCTGCACCCGGTCACGGGTGAGGTGATCACCGACGACACCGAGCTCTACGTCTTTCCGGCCACGCACTACGTCGCCGGACCGGCTCGGATGGAGCGGGCGATCGCGGGCATCGAGCGCGAGCTCGAGGAGCAGCTGGCGACCTTCGAGAAGCAGGGCAAGCTCCTGGAGGCGCAGCGCCTGCGCATGCGCACCACCTACGACATCGAGATGATGCGTCAGGTCGGGTCCTGCGCGGGGATCGAGAACTACTCGATGCACATCGACGGCCGCAACCGCGGCAGCGCGCCCAACTGTCTGCTCGACTACTTCCCCGAGGACTTCCTGCTCGTCGTCGACGAGTCGCACGTCGCGATCCCCCAGATCGGCGGGATGTACGAGGGGGACATGTCCCGCAAGCGGAACCTGGTCGACCACGGCTTCCGGTTGCCGAGCGCGATGGACAACCGCCCGCTGAAGTGGGAGGAGTTCCTGGACCGGATCGGTCAGACCATCTACCTCAGCGCCACCCCGGGCAAGTACGAGATCAGTCGCGGAGGTGGCATCGACAACGTCGTCGAGCAGATCATCCGACCCACGGGACTGATCGATCCCGAGGTGGTGGTCCGGCCGACCAAGGGCCAGATCGACGACCTGATGCACGAGATCGGGCTTCGGGTGGAGCGCAATGAGCGAGTGCTGGTCACCACGTTGACCAAGAAGATGTCAGAGGACCTCACCGACTACCTGCTCGAGAACGGCGTTCGCACCCGTTACCTCCACTCCGAGGTCGACACGCTGCGGCGCATCGAGCTGCTGCGCGAGCTCCGGCTGGGGGAGTACGACGTCCTGGTCGGCATCAACCTGCTGCGAGAGGGCCTCGACCTGCCCGAGGTCTCGCTGGTGACGATCCTCGATGCCGACAAGGAGGGCTTCCTCCGCTCCGACAAGTCCCTGATCCAGACGATCGGTCGGGCCGCGCGCAACGTCTCCGGCCAGGTGGTGATGTACGCAGACAAGATGACGCCCTCGATGGAGCTGGCGATCGACGAGACCAACCGTCGCCGCGAGAAGCAGGTCGCCTACAACACCCTGCACGGGGTCGACCCGCAGCCGTTGCGCAAGAAGATCGCCGACATCACCGAGATGCTCGCCCGCGAGGACGAGAACACCAAGGAGCTGCTCGAGACCTGGCAGGGCACGGGTGCTCGTGGTGACAAGAGCAAGAAGGCGCCGGTCCCTGGCCTGTCCAAGATGCACGCGCGGCTGCCGGACACCGCCGGCATCCCCTCGAGCGACCTGGCCGAGCTCGTCCAGCAGCTGACCGACCAGATGCACAACGCCGCCGCGGAGCTGCAGTTCGAGGTGGCGGCCCGGTTGCGGGACGAGATCCGGGACCTCAAGAAGGAGCTTCGCCAGATGATGGAGGCGACCAAGTAGTCCAGCTCACGCTGGCAGACAGCACGGTCACAGGAGGAGATTCACATGCTCGATCACGTCGGCGTCCAGTGTGACGACGTATCCGCCAGCAAGGCGTTCTTCGAGGCGCTGCTCGCCCCTCTCGGGGTCACCGCGGCGATGGACTACGGGGTCGCGGTGGGCTTCGCCGGGTCTGACGGCAACCCGCAGTTCTGGGTCGCCGACAACCAGGGCGGCAGCCAACGGGAGGTGCACGTCGCCTTCACCGCGCCGAACCGTACGGCCGTGGACGCGGTGCACGAGGCTGCCGTGGCGCTCGGCGCGGAGATCCTGCATCAGCCGCGTGAGTGGCCGGAGTACCACAAGGGTTACTACGGCGTGTTCCTGCGTGACCTCGACGGCAACAACGTCGAAGCGGTCTGCCACTTCGACCCCACGGCGTTGTGATGACCCGCGCCGTCCAGATCACCTTCGACTGCGCCGATCCGGGGAGGCTGTGCGGGTTCTGGGCCGAGGCGCTGGGATATCAGGTCCAGCCTCCGCCTCCGGGTTTCGACAGCTGGCAGCAGTTCCTCGACAGCGTGGGCGTTCCCGCCGAGGAGCAGAACTCCCGCTCCGCGGCCGTCCCGGTCGAGGGGGACGGGCCGCGGCTGTTCTTCCAGCGAGTCCCCGAGGGCAAGAGCGCCAAGAACCGGGTGCACCTCGATGTGCGTGCGGCTCCGGGGCTCGAGGGGGAGGAGCGGATGTCAGCGCTCGAGGCCGAGGGACAGCGGTTGGTGGCCCTGGGCGCCACCCGGGTCCGGCGGTTCGAGCCGGGCGAGGAGATGAGCGCGGGGTTCCTGGTCATGGCAGACCCCGAGGGCAACGAGTTCTGCCTCGACTGAGGAGGACCGCGGCACCTTCGTAGACTGCGTGGGTGTCCGGGACCCCTGCCTCGCGTAGCCCGTGGGTGGTCTGGACGGTCGGCACCCTGGTCTACATCCTGGCGGTGTTCCACCGGTCCTCTCTGGGGGTCGCTGGGCTGGTCGCCGCCGAGAGGTTCGACATCTCGGCGACCCAGCTCGCCACCTTCACGATGCTGCAGCTGGTCGTCTACGCGGGCATGCAGATCCCGGTCGGGCTGCTGGTCGACCGGTTCGGCTCTCGCAGCGTGATGATCGTCGGCCTGACGCTGATGACCCTGGCGCAGACCGGGTTCGCCCTCGCCGAGAGCTACCCGGCTGCCCTGCTCGCCCGGGGCGTCGTGGGGGTGGGGGACGCCATGACCTTCATCTGCGTGCTGCGCCTGGTCAGCACTTGGTTCCCGCTGAGGCGGATCCCGCTGATCACCCAGCTGACCGGGACCCTGGGCCAGCTGGGGGCGGTACTGGCAGCCGTGCCGATGACCTGGGCGTTGTCCGGTCTGGGGTGGACCCGCGCCTATCTCGGCGCCGCCTCCATCGGGGTGGTCCTCGGCCTGGCCGTGCTGGTGCTGCTTCACGACGGTCCCGACGGCCGCAACCTGCGAGGTCCCCGGCTCTCGCCCTCCGCAGTTCGGGAGAGCCTGCAGCTCTCGTGGGCCCAGCCCGGCACCCGCCTGGGATTCTGGATGCACTTCACCGCCCAGTTCAGCGCCACCACCCTGGGGCTCTTGTGGGGCTACCCGTTCCTGGTCCGCGGCGAGGGGCGTTCGCCGGAGACCGCCGGACTGCTGCTGTCGGTGATCGTGGTCGCCGTGATGGCCACGGGGCCGGTCCTGGGCTGGCTTGCAGGCGCACACCCGTGGCACCGCTCCACGATGGTGCTCACTATCGTCGCGGCCATCGTCAGTGTCTGGACGGTGGTGCTGGTCTGGCCGGGCCAGGCGCCGCTGCCCCTGCTCGTGCTGCTGATGCTCGTGATCGGCGTTGGGGGACCGGCGTCGGTGATCGGCTTCGACGTCGGACGCACCTCCAATCCGACCCGTCGCCTGGCGAGCGCCACCGGAATCATCAACCAAGCGGGTTTCGGGGCCAGCCTGTGCCTGGTGGTCGCGATCGGGCTGGTGCTCGACTGGCGTACGCCGGGCAACAGCACCGACTACTCGCCGACCACCTTCCGGTGGGCGATGAGCCTGCAGTACTTCCTCTGGATCGGCGGAACGATCCAGATCATCAGGTACCGCAGAACGACCCGCGCACTGCTCCGGGCGGGCAACGAGCAGTACTTGGACTGAAATCGGTGCCATTCGGCTGCCGACGTGACTTCCGGGACCCATACTCGTTTTCAGTTCCAGCAGGCAAGTGCTCGGGCACCCTTGCGCAAAACGAGAACACGTTCTAGGTTTATCCCGTCGGGGGTCTCTCCAGGACGGTTCGCGCAATCATGGAGGTGACGATGGGCGTCAGTGTTACGTCCGTCGTCCGGGGCCCCGGCGAGATCGCCGCGATGGTCACCGATGTGACCAAGGCGGTCTTCACGACCCGATTCCAGACCCGCGAGTTCATCGAGCAGGCCTGGTTCATCACCAGCGTGACGTTGATGCCCACGCTGCTGGTCTCGATCCCGTTCGGAGCGGTGATCTCCCTTCAGGTCGGCAACCTGACCGGCCAGCTGGGCGCGCAGTCCTTCGCTGGGGCCACCGCCGTGCTCGCCGTCGTCCGCGAGGCGGCCCCGATCGCCGCCGCCCTGATCATCGCTGGAGCCGCGGGCTCCGCCATCTGCTCCGACCTGGGAGCGCGCAAGATCCGCGAGGAGATCGATGCGATGGAGGTGCTCGGGATCGACCCGATCGCTCGTCTCGTCGTCCCCCGGGTGCTGGCCACCGTGTTCGTCGCCCTGATGATCAACGGACTCGTGATCGCTGCCGGCATCGGGGGTGGCTACTTCTTCACCGTGATCATCCAAGGCGGGTCAGCGGGGGCGTTCCTGTCGAGCTTCACTGCGCTGGCGACCCTGCCGGACCTCTACATCTCGATGGTGAAGGCTGTCATGTTCGGCTATCTCGCCGCGATCGTCGGGGCCTACAAGGGGCTCAATGCCGGGGGTGGTCCGAGCGGCGTGGGTCGAGCAGTGAACGAGGCCGTGATCATCGCGTTCATGTTGCTCTTCGCTCTCAACTCGATCCTGACGGCGATCTACTTCCAAGTCATCCCGCAGAACGGGCTCTAGCCGATGGCGATGATCACCGATATCGGCAAGGAGCTCGTCCGGGAGCGTCGAGCGAGCCTGGAGGAGCGCGGAGACCAGCTGCTCTTCTACATCAAGGCCCTGGCATGGACCCCGAGAGCCATCAAGCGCTACAAGCGCGAGATCGCCAACATCCTCGCGGAGGTCGCGTTCGGTGTCGGTGGCCTTTCGGTGATCGCGGGCACCGTCGGCGTGATCGCGTTCATGGCCTTCTTCGCCGGCACCGAGGTCGGGATCCAGGGCTACGCCTCGTTGAGCCAGATCGGCGTCGCAAAGTTCACCGCATTCATCTCGGCGTACTTCAACACCCGAGAGGTGGCGCCCCTGGTCTCCTCCATCGCGCTGGCGGCGACCGTCGGTTGCGGCTACACAGCGCGGCTCGGAGCCATGCGGATCTCCGAGGAGATCGACGCCCTGGAGGTGATGGCCGTCCCGTCGTTGCCGTTCCTGGTGACCACTCGGATGATCGCGGGCTTCATCGCCGTGATCCCGCTCTACATCGTTGCCCTCTCGGCCTCCTACCTGTCCCCGAGACTGATCACGACGATGATCTACGGCCAGTCGGTTGGCACCTACGACCACTACTTCATCCAGTTCCTGCCACCCATCGACGTGCTCTGGTCCTTCTTCAAGCTGATGTTCCTCGCAGTCGCGATCATCTTGATCCACTGCTACCACGGCTATACCGCCTCGGGCGGGCCCGCGGGGGTCGGCCTCGCGGTCGGCAAGGCGATCCGAAGCTCGATCGTGACGGTGGTGATCGCGGACTTCTTCCTCAGCTTCGCGATCTGGGGCTCCACCACGACCGTCCGGATCACGGGGTGATCCGGTGCTGGTGAACATCACGCACGACACCAAGGCCGAACACCGACGCCTGGTGGTGGCTGGCATCGTCTTCCTGACCATCATGGGGCTGCTGGTCGGTCTCTCGATCGCGGTCTACCAGAAGGTGTTCACGCCGGTCACCATGGTCACGGTCAAGGCCGAACGGGCGGGGCTCCAGCTCGCGCAGTTCGGTGACGTCCGGCTGCACGGCGTGCTCGTGGGACAGGTTCGTGGGATCGCCCAGGACGGCAAGGAGGCCTCGATCCGGATCGGCCTCAAGCCCGAGGCAGCCAAGACCATCCCCGAGAACATCGACGTAGAGATCCTGCCCACCACGCTCTTCGGGCAGAAGTACATCGCCCTTCGTGATCCGGCGAGCCCGTCCTCCAAGGCACTCAGCGACGGTGACGTGATCCCGTCCAGCCGGGTGCGCACCAACGTCGAGCTGCAGACGATCCTGGCCAACCTGTTCCCACTGCTTCGCTCGATCCGCCCCGCCGACCTCAGCGCCACGCTCTACGCCCTGGCTACGGCACTTCGCGGCAACGGCGACAAGATCGGTGCCACGATCGAGAAGCTGGACGCCTACCTGACCGACTTCAACGTCAAGCTGCCCACGCTGCAGAAGGACCTCGTGCTGCTGGCCAAGGTCTCCAAGACCTATGCGATCGCCGCTCCCGACCTCGTCAGGCTGCTGAGCAACGCCACCACCACCGCGCGGACGGTGACGGCCAAGGAGTCGCAGCTCCGGGGCTTCTTCGACGACGTGACCGGCCTGGGCAAGACCTCGACGCGGATCCTGACCACCAACGAGCAAGCGATCGTGCGCGAGGCCGCGCTCGCCCGGCCACTGCTGCGTCTGCTGGACACCTACTCGCCGGAGTACCCCTGCCTGCTCAAGGGCTCTGCAAGGTACGCCGACCGGCTCAACGGGATCTTCCAGAGCGGCCGCGTCTCACAGAAGATGTCCCTTGCGGCCAAGCAACGTCGCGCCTACAACGCCTCCGACAAGCCGGTCTACGGCGAGATCGGGCACGGTCCCTGGTGCCTGGGTCTTCCGAATCCCGTGGTGCCGGCACCGCCGCTCGACCTCAAGAACGGTTCTGACCTCGACAGCTTCCCGGAGCTGCAGTAATGCCAGCCTCCCGCAACACCGTCACCACCGTCGCCGCGGTCAAGCTCGGCATCTTCGTGCTGGTCTCGCTGCTCGTCACCGGCGTCCTGACCGCGATCATGGGTTCCTTCGGCTTCGGCAGCCAGGTCGAGTACAAGGCGATGTTCAGCTCTGCCAGCCTGTTGGTCAAGGGTGACGACGTGCGGGTGGCCGGAGTCACGGTGGGCGAGGTCAAGAAGGTCGAGATCAAGGACCGCAACACTGCGGAAATCACCTTCAAGGTCAAGAGTGACGTCCCGGTGAGCGACACCTCTCGAGCGGAGATCAGGTTCCTCAACCTCGTGGGGGCCCGCTACATGGCTCTGAACCAAGGGACCACCGAAGGGCGCAAGCTGCCGGCAGGAGCCACCATCCCGCTGGCCAGGACCCAGCCCGCGCTGAACCTGACCGAGCTGTTCAACGGCTTCCAGCCGCTCTTCCAGGCACTGCAGCCCGACGAGGTCAACCAGCTGTCGCTGAACCTGGTCAAGGTGCTCCAGGGCGAGGGCGGGACGATCGGCAGCCTGATGAGCAGCACAGCCTCGCTGACCGGCACCCTCGCCGACCGTGACCAGCTGATCGGCAACGTCATCGACAATCTCTCCTCCCTGCTCAAGACGGTCGACGATCGGCACGATCAGCTGAACAGCCTGATCGTGGAGCTGAGGCAGTGGCTCGGCAACGTCTCGAAGGACCGCAAGGCGATCGGTGCCTCGGTGAGCAACCTCTCCGGGCTGACCAAGGAGCTCGCGGGCCTGCTCACCCAGAGCCGTCCCTACCTGAAGTCCGACATCGCTCAGCTGAAGCGGCTGATGGCGATCCTGAACAAGTCCAAGAACCAGGACATCCTCGACGAGGTTCTCAAGCGGCTGCCGATCCTGCTCACCCGACAGACCCGAACAGGCACCTACGGCTCTTGGTACAACTACTACCTCTGTGACTTCGGAGGTTCGATCATCCTTCCCGACCTGCCGAACGTCCCCGGCCTCGCGCAGATCCAGAAGAACCTCAACGACCTGTCCTTCCACAGCACCGCGAAGAGGTGTGACGGTTAATGGCACGTCGCAAGGACTCA
This sequence comes from Marmoricola sp., assembly GCA_039921445.1. GTDB lineage: Bacteria > Actinomycetota > Actinomycetes > Propionibacteriales > Nocardioidaceae > Marmoricola. The sequence goes on from JBDSBU010000065.1 coordinate 19,446, forward strand.
GCGATCCTCCGGATGGGCGCGATCAGTCTCGTCGTTCTGGTTCTGGTGATGGCGGCTGCCTTCAACCTGCAACGATTCCCCGGTTTCAAGGGCACCGACTTCCACGTCCAGCTCAAGGACGCCAGCGGTCTGCACAAGGGCAACATCGTCCAGGTTGCGGGCGTCCGCGTGGGTCGGATCAACGCCCTGCACATCTCGGGCGACTACGTCACCGTTGACTTCGACGTCAAGGGTGTCGAGCTCGGCACCAGGACCCGCGCCGGTGTGCAGGTGTTGAACCTGCTCGGTGAGAAGTACCTCGAGGTCACTCCGGTCGGCAGCGGCACCATGGCCGGAGGCGACACCATCCCGGTGAGCCGGACCGACGGCAGCTACGACATCGTCGCCACGCTGAGCGAGCTGACCACTCGGACCGAGGACATCGACACCGCGCAGCTGTCCACGGCGCTCTCCACCTTGGGAGACACCCTCAACGCTGCGAGCCCGCACATTCGCTCGACCTTCGACGGACTCTCCCGGGTCTCGGCGGCGATCGCCACCCGGGACGAGGCCGTTGGCAAGCTGTTGCAGCGCGCCGACCGGGTGACCAAGCTTCTCAGTGAGCGGCGCGGGGACCTCGTTGCCTTGATGAAGGAGGGCGACCTTGTCTTCAAGGAGCTGATCGTCCGCCGGGACGCGATCCACTCCTTGCTCGTGAACTCGCGGCAGCTGGCCGTCACACTGCGAGGGATCGTGACTGACAACCAGGGCCAGATCAAGTCGGCACTGCGCGAGCTCGACACCACGACGAAGTTCCTGATCGCGCGCAAGCAGCAGCTCAACGACACCATCAAGAACCTCGGCCCGTACGCCGCGATCCTGATCAACATCGTCGGCACCGGCCCGTGGTTCGACGCCTACGTCCCCAACTTCGTCGGCCTGGGCAGCGGCGAGTTCGTCAGAGGGAAGAGGTGAGCACGATGTTGAGCAGGATCAGCTCCAAGCCCATTGCGATCGCAGCCGTGCTCGTACTCTTCGCTGCCACCTTCTTCGCCCTGCACACCAGCACGAAGTCACGCACGGTCAATGCCTATTTCGACCGCACCGTGAGCATCTATGAGGGCTCGGAGCTGCGGGTCATGGGCGTCCGGATCGGTACGGTGACCGCAGTCGTCCCTGAGGGCGACCGGGTGCGGGTGGCGATGGAGTACGACGACGAGTACAAGCTCCCTGCGGACGCGAAGGCCGCCATCATCACGCCTACCCTGACTGCTGACCGTTTCGTGCAGCTGGCTCCGGCGTACACCAAGGGTCCCGTGCTTGCCGACGGCGCCAAGATCGACCTGCCCGACACCGGTACGCCGGTGGAGCTCGACCGGATCTACCAGAGCCTCTCTGACCTGACCCAGGCGCTGGGGCCCAACGGCGCCAACCGCAACGGGGCGCTCGACGACCTGCTCAGCGCGGGCAACAAGGCGTTGGCCGGCAACGGCAAGCTCGGGAACCAGACGCTGCTGAACCTCTCCGCTGCTGTCCAGGTCTTCGGTGACAACAGTGGCCCGCTGTTCAACTCTGTCACCAACCTCTCGCAGCTGACAGACACTCTCGCTGCCAACGACAAGTTCGTGGACAGCTTCATGGGTGACCTGGCATCGGTCTCCACCCAGCTCTCCGGGGAGCGCGGAAATCTCCAGAGTGCCCTGGCCGCACTGGCACGCGCGGTCGGCATCGTGCGCAGCTTCGTGCACGACAACAAGTCGATGGTGGAGAAGGACGTCAGGCAGCTCACCGAGGTCGTCGGTGTGCTGGCCAAGCAGAAGGAGTCCCTGGACACCATCGCTCGGCTCGGCGCTCTGGGGCTGGGGAACCTCGCGCTCGCCTACGACGTCAAATCTGGCACGATCGGCTCGCGGGTGCAGTTCGGCCCGACGTTCTCCAGCTTCGGCAACGTGCTGTGCGACGTGGTGCAGAACTCGCGGGTGCCCAACGCTGACTTCACCTGTGAGCTGCTCAAGACGATCGTCAAGCCGTTCACCGACAAGCTGGGCAACAACCCCTTGGATCCGTCGGGGCAGCCGGCACCGCTCAAGCTCGGGGGCTCGGCCCCGGTGACCTCGCTCGATGGCCTGCTGAACTCCTTGAAGAAGGGGAACCGATGATGCGTCCCCCCACCCGCCGAGCCCGCCCCGTCAACAGGGTGCTGGCCACCGTTGCTGCTGTCCTGGCAGGGTCCTTGCTGGCGGCGGGCTGCAAGTTCGACGGCGCCTACGACCTGCCGCTTCCGGGCGCGAAGGTCAGCGCTGACGACGCCTATGCGGTCACTGCTGACTTCGCCGACGCCCTCAACGTCGTCCCGCGCACAGCGGTGATGGTCGACGACGTGGTGGTCGGACAGGTCACCGACGTCGATCGGGTCGGCTGGCACGCACGCGTCCGGTTCCTGGTTCGCAAAGACATCAACCTGCCCGAGAACATCGACGTCGACGTGCGCCAGACCAGCCTGCTCGGCGAGAAGTACATCGCCTTGATCGAGCCGGCCAAGGACGTGGCCAGCAGCAAGCGGCTCTCCCAGGGCGACTTCATCCCGCTCTCGCGCACCGGCCGCAACCCCGAGGTCGAAGAGGTCCTCGGAGCGCTGTCGATGGTGCTCAGCGGCGGCGGGATCGGCCAGCTCAAGACGATCAGCGTCGAGATGAACAACATGCTCAACGGTCGACGCGACCAGGCCCGGCACCTGCTGGGCAACCTCGACCGGATGGTCGGCGCCCTGGACAAGCAGAAGAACGACATCGTCGTAGCCATGGAGTCGATCGACCGCCTCTCCGCGACCCTGGTCAAGGAGAAGAAGACGATCGGCACCGCGATCGATGCCATGGGTCCGGCGTTGAAGGTGCTCAACCGACAGCACAAGGCACTGATCACGATGCTGACGCAGCTCGATGTGCTCGGCAAGGTCGGCACCCGGGTGCTCTCCGCCAGCAGCGACAACATCGTCGCCTCGCTCAAGCACCTCCAGCCGACGCTGACGAAGCTCTCGGACGCAGGCGACGCCCTGCCACAGGGTCTGTCGATGATGGCCAGCTTCCCGTTCCCCAAGGAGGCCGGCGACATCGCTCGGGGTGACTATGCCAACGCGCTGTTCCAGATCGACTTCGACCTGAACGCGATCGTGAAGTCCCCGGGTGACTCCCTGCCCGACCCCATCAACGTGTGCCTCTCCACCCCGTTGGCGCCCGCCTGTCAGGCGCTCGACGACGCCACCAAGAAGCTGATCTGCCAGCTCGACCCGGAGGTTGCCAAGGTGCTGTGCCCCGGTGGTGGCCTCGGTCTCCCGAAGAACCCGCCGCTGCCCGGTCTCGGTGGTGGCGCGTCCTCGGGCGCCGGAAACGGCGGCGGGGGCGGTCTCGGCGGCCTGCTCGGCGGCCTCGCCGGAGGTGGTCGGGGATGACTCGCGGCATCAAGATCAGATTGGTTGCCTTCCTCGTGCTCAGCGCGGTCGGGATCGTCTACGTCGCCGGGAGCTACCTCGGCATCACAGACAAGCTGCTCGGGCGCGGGATGTTGCTGCACGCGACCCTGCCGACCTCCGGCGGGCTCTTCGTGGGCAGCGAGGTGACGATCCGCGGCGTCAAGGTCGGCAAGGTCTCTCGGATGCAGGTCACCCCAGGCGGCGTACGCGTGAACCTGGCCCTGAAGGAGAAGACCAAGATCCCGTTGGACACCTCCATCCACGTGCACAACCTCTCGGCTGTGGGGGAGCAGTACCTCGACCTCGAGCCGCGCGCCAACAAGGGTCCCTACGCCGAGGCCGGGGACACCTTCGCCGGTGACGCCGACAGCCTGCCGATGAGCGAGGAGCAGCTGCTCACCGAGATGGACGCGATGGTGAACTCCGTCGACGGCAACGAGCTCTCCAGCGTCATCTCCGAGCTCGGGCAGATGTTCCGTGGCACCGCAGACCCGCTGCGTCGGATGGTCGACTCCGGGACCACCTTCGTCGACGCTGCGGCAGCGAACAAGGACGCCACGTTGTCCCTCTTCGACACCGGACAGACGGTGCTGCAGACCCAGGCCGATCACGAACGTGACATCACCAGCTTCGCTCGCGGTCTTGCCGACCTCACCGGGACCTTGAAGACCTCCGACAAGGACGTCCGCACGATCCTGCAGGGTGGGCCGAGTGCCGTGCGCGAGGTGGACTCCCTGCTCAAGGGACTCGAGCCGACACTGCCGGTCTTCTTGTCCAACCTGGTCACGGTCAACCAGGTGCTGACCACCAACCTGCCGGGACTCGAGCAGACTCTGGTCACGTTCCCGCGAGTGGTTGCCTCAGGCTTCACCGGCACGCCCGGCGACGGTTACGGGCACATCAACCTGCAGCTCGACAACTCCGTGATGCCGTGCACCAAGGGGTACTTGCCCAACAGCCAGTGGCGCCCGGCCACCGACCTCTCGGACAAGCCGTTCTACCCCGCCAAATGTCTCTCTGGGCCGCCGGTGAACATGCGCGGCACCAAGTACGCGCCACGCCCCGGCACATCTGGCTCGACGGGCAACAACTACCGAGTCTCGCCGTACGATGCGACCACGGGAGTGGTGGACGCCGGAGATGGCGGGACCATCGTCATGGGTGACCAGGGAGGCTTGCGCACGGTGTTCGGCGATGACGCGTGGAAGTGGATGCTGGTCGGACCGGTGTCGGCCAGTGAGTGATCCTGCCACAGGGGCAGGGCTGGAGGGCACGTCGTGGCGCAACGCCAACATCGTGCTGGTCCTCGTCGCCATCGCCCTGATCGTCACCACGGTGCTGCTCCTGACCAAGGGCGCGGCCGCCGCGCCCGGCGACAGTCGCGCCGAGACCCTCTCGAGGCAGTACGACGCCGTGACGAAGGCGGCTCGCGAGGAGACCCTGGCGTTCCTGACCGTCGACTACAAGGGCATGGACCCGCTGATCGCGAAGGTCCTGGCCGGTTCCACCGGGACGTTCAAGGAGCAGTACGAACGCGCGAAGGTGACGTTGAAGTCCTCTGCCCAGGACTCCCAGGCGATCTCCTCGGGCAAGGTGATCGCCGTCGGGATCAGCGACATCGGCGACTCGGACGCGGTTGTCTTCGTCGCCGCGGACTCCCAGGTGCAGAACAAGTCCACCAAGGGCGTCGCCCAGCCGAGGTACTACCGACTCAAGCTCACGATGGTCCGCAAGGGCGAGCGCTGGCTCACCTCCAACCTTCAGTTCGTGGGCTGAGATGAGCGACCTGCTGCCCGGGGAGAAGGCCTGTCCGTTCTGCGCGGAGACGATCAAGGCCGCCGCGGTGCGCTGCCGCTACTGTCAAAGCGACCTGACCCCCGCCGAGGCGGAAGCGACGACCAGTCCCGCCGCGGCCCCGGTGACCAAGGCGGCCGTCGAGACTGAACACGGGTCCGGTCGCGCAGCGATGCTGGCCAGCGCTCGCCTGATGAAGGTCCTGGTCGCCCTGTGTCTGGTGCTCGCCATCGCCGCAGGCCTGGCCTGGTGGCGGGCGGCGAACCCGGCCGAGGGGGCGGCTCCGAACGGCGTGATCACCTCCAGTGGTGCCCGCGATGCAGGGATGCAGGCGGCGACGAAGCTGACTCAGCAAGTGCTCTCCTACGACTGGAAGACCCTGGACAAGGACGTGGCGGCCGCCGAGAAGGTGCTTGCGCCCAGTTTTCGTGCCGAGTACGCCAAGACGATGAGCGGGGTGAAGGCGCAGTCGATCAAGAACCAGGTGAAGCTGACCGCCTCGGTGGTCGCGACCTCGATCGTCTCGGCCACCGACGAGAAGGTCGTGGCCCTGGTCTTCGTCAACCAGCTGACCACTGCCAAGGGCACTGAGAACCAACGGCTCGACCAGAACCGGGTGCTGGTCACGCTCAGCCGAAATCAGGGTGAGTGGCGCGTGTCCAAGATCGATGCGTTCTGATAAAATAGAACACGTTCTAGATTTGTCGGGCAGAGAGGTTGTCGATGGCATCGGCTGAGGGTCAAGGTCGCGCGGGCGAGATCGAGACCGACCTGCTGATCGTCGGGGCCGGGCCGTCGGGGCTCTTCGGCGCCTACTACGCCGGTTTCCGCGGGATGAGCGTCACCCTCGTTGACTCCCTGCCCGAGCTCGGCGGACAGGTCTCCGCCCTGTATCCCGAGAAGGCGATCCTCGACGTTGCCGGGTTCCCCAACGTCAAGGGGCGCGAGCTCGTCGAGCAGCTGGTGGAGCAGGCCGCGAGCGCCAAGCCGACCTACCTCCTCGGCCGAACGGCGACCAGCCTGAGGACTGACGACGACGGCACCCGGATGGAGCTCGAGGACGGCACCGTGGTCCGGGCCAAGGTCGTGATCATCACCGCGGGGATCGGCAAGTTCACCCCACGGCCGCTGCCGGCCGGTGACGGCTGGGAGGACCGCGGGCTGGTGTTCTTCGTGCCGTCCTTCGCGGAGTACGCCGGGCGCGACGTCGTCATCGTCGGCGGGGGAGACAGCGCCTTCGACTGGGCCCACCACCTCCATCCGATCGCGTCCTCGGTGACGCTGGTGCACCGCCGCGACCAGTTCCGAGCCCACCAGGCCACCGTCGATGCCGTGCTCGCCAGCGACACAGAGGTGATCACCAAGGCGCAGGTGAGCGCACTGAGCGGCGAACACCACGTCGAGAGCGTGGAGATCACCTTGGCCGACGGTGAGGTGCTGACCCGACCGGCCCAGTCGGTGGTGGCTGCGCTCGGGTTCGTGGCCGACCTCAGTGCGATGAAGGAATGGGGGCTGGAGTTCGACAAGCGCCACCTCAAGGTCGACACGGCCATGCGCACCAACCTGCCGCGGGTCTTCGCGGCAGGCGACATCACCGAGTACCCCGGCAAGGTGCGACTGATCGCTGTGGGCTTCGGCGAGGTCGCCACCGCGGTCAACAACGCCGCCGTGCTCGTGGACCCCGCCGCGCACGTGTTCCCCGGCCACTCCAGCGAAGGGTCGTGACCGATCATGTCATCTGGGCGCAACGCGGTACGCATGGACGAGTCGGAGGTCGAGGACTTCCTCGCCGCGAACATGAAGGTGCAGATCGCCACGATCGGGCCTGACGGGGCGCCGCACCTGACCACGCTGTTCTACGTGATCGAGGACGGCCGGCTCGCGTTCTGGACCTATGGCCGCTCGCAGAAGGTGATCAACCTGCGACGCGACCCGCGGGTCACCTGCCTCGTCGAAGGCGGCGACGACTACTTCGAGCTGCGCGGCGTGAGCATCAGCGGTCGCGCGCGACTGGTCGAGGACTACGACGAGATCCGCGAGCTGGGCGCCAAGGTGGCCGACCGGATGGCCGGTGGAGTCGACCTCGGCGAGTTCGGCGAGCAGATCGTCGCGCAGCAGGCCCACAAACGCGTGGGCATCGTGGTCGAGCCTGACAAGGTGACCAGCTGGGACCACCGCAAGATGGCCGGACCCCCCGGGGGAGCGCCGGACCCGACCCCCACAGCCCAGCCCGAGGAGGAATCATGAAGAAGATCAAGGTCGACTTTGACGCCTGCGAGTCCAACGCGATGTGCGAGGCGCTCGCGCCAGACGTCTTCGAGGTCGACGACGACGACTTCCTGCAGGTCCACACCGACGTCGTCACCGAGGAGAACCGCGAGCGGGTCGAGCAGGCCGTGGCCTCCTGCCCCAAGTCGGCGCTGAGCATCGTCGAGGAGTGAGCCACGCCGCCTGCTCGACGGCCACTGCATCTCTGTTTTCCGACCACTACCCGGCCCCGCGCCGGTGATCAGGAGCCTGCCCACACCATGGTTGAGAACACCTCCGTGAACCAGCCCTCCCTCGAGGGCCGGGTCGCGATCGTCACCGGCGCCGGAGCGGGCCTCGGACGCGCCGAGGCGCTCGCCCTCGCCGCTGCAGGAGCCAGGATCGTGCTGAACGACCTCCCTGGTTGCGCGGACGAGGCTGCGGCGGAGGTCCGGGCGCTGGGCGTGGAGGCAGTGGTGGTGCCTGGCGACGTCGGCGAGCGAGCCACCGCCGACGCCATGCTGGTGGCGGCGACCGAGCAGCTCGGCGGCCTCGACGTGGTGGTCAACAACGCCGGGATCACGCGCGACAAGATGCTGTTCAACATGACCGACGAGGAGTTCGACCTCGTCGTGAAGGTGCACCTGCGGGGCCACTTCCTGCTTTCCCGCAACGCCGCGTCGTTCTGGCGCTCGCGCTCGAAGGAGACCGGCATGCCCGTGGACGCCTCGGTGATCAACACCGCCTCCGAGGCCTTCTTGACCGGCTCGCCCGGCCAGCCGAACTACGCCGCGGCCAAGGCCGGGATCACGGCACTCACGCTGAGCACCGCCCGCGGCCTCGCCCGCGTCGGCGTCCGCGCCAACGCCATCTGCCCGCGGGCGCGCACCGCGATGACGGCCGACGTCTTCGGGGCCGACGAGTCGGGGGCTGCCGTCGACCCCTACTCGCCCGAGCACGTCGCCCCGCTCGTCGTCTACCTGGCCAGCCCGGCCTCGGCACGGATCTCGGGCCAGGTCTTCGTCGTGTACGGCGGCATGGTCGCCCTGCTCGCCGCGCCGGTCGTGGAGCAGCGCTTCGACGCGGCCGGCGACACCTGGGAGCTCGCCGACCTCGACTCCCGCCTCGGCAGCTACTTCGCCGAGCGTGATCCGGCCATCTGCTTCGCCGCCGACTCGGTCATGAAGCTGCTCTGACCTTCTTTTTCCGTCCCCCGCCCCACCAGCATCGGAGACCCACCATGAACAGACTCGCCGGCAAGCGTGCCATCGTCACCGGAGCGGCCCAGGGCCAAGGGGCGGCGATCGCTCGTGCCTTCGTCGAGGAGGGTGCCCAGGTCGTGATCGCGGACATCGCGGAGGAGGCAGGCGAGGCGCTGGCTGCTGAGCTGTGCGGCCGAGTCGCCGACTCGGCGTACTTTCGCAGGCACGACGTGAGCGACCAGGCCTCGTGGGAGACATTGGTCGCGGAGGCCAACGAACGGTTCGGACCCGTCAACGTGCTGGTGAACAACGCAGGGATCCTGCGCTTCGGTTCGGTCGAGGAGATGCCGGTCGAGGAGTTCGAGATGCTGTTCCGGATCAACCAGCTGGGGTGCTTCCTGGGGATGAAGGCCGTGGCCCGGACGATGCGCAAGAACGGCGGCGGATCCATCGTGAACGCCTCCTCCATCGAGGGTCTCGGGGGGATGGCGATGTGCACCGGCTACACCGCGACCAAGTTCGCGATCCGCGGCATGACGAAGTCGGCTGCGCTGGAGCTCGGCCCGAAGGGCATCCGGGTCAACTCGGTGCACCCCGGGATGATCGATACCCCGATGACCCGGGTCCACGGCGGCGACGCAGCGATGGAGTTCGGCGCGAGCAAGGTGGCTCTCAAGCGGGTCGGACATCCCGTCGACGTGGCCCCGGCGTACGTCTATCTCGCCAGCGACGAGTCCAGCTTCGTCACGGGCGCTGAGCTGGCCATCGACGGCGGCGCCACCGCCACCCACGCCTTCGGCGGCTGACCGCGCGCACTTTCCTCGCCGGGACGTGCATCTGCGACGTCTCGGCGAGAAAAGTGGAAGCGAGCGGCGCTCAGCGCAGGAGCAGGCGTACTGCCGTGTCGAGGTGGTCGGTGACCTCTTGGGCGCTCAGCCGGCCGGTGACCCAGCTGACCAGGGCAGCGAGCCAGACGTCGCTGATCACCCTGGCGACGGCCAGCTCCTCCTCGGTGGGCTCGGCGCCCTCGACGTAGTCCGCACCCTTCAACGCGCGGTTGAGCATCGCGGTCAGCTGCAGGCCGACCACGTGGATCTCCCCGGCCACCGAGGAGTCGGCGAACATGAAGGCGCGGGTGAGCGCCTCGGTCGTGTTGGGTTCCTTCTGCAGCCCACGGGTCGCGCGGGCGAGCACGAAGGCGACCCGGTCGGCGGGCGTGTCGCCGGGGATCGGCTTGCGGCCGAGCGAGACCTGCGTCTCCTCGAACTGACGTGCCAGCGCGGAGACCAGCAGGTGGATCTTGGAGGGGAAGTAGCGATAGAGGGTGCCCAGCGCGACGTCGGCCTGCTCGGCCACGGCGCGCATCTGGACGGCGTCGAAACCACCGCGGGCGGCTAGTGCCATCGTGGCGTCGAGGATGCGGCGGCGGCGGTCACGCTGCGCGGCCGAACCGAGATCGTCATAGGTCAGCGAGCTCACGGTGGCCAAGATCTCAACCTCCTGGCGAAGAAATATCGGGATTACCCTGCACAATTACTGGCAGACCCTGCTCGCTCAGGCTAGCAGCCGGATCGGGCATAATAGAAACACGTTGCAGTTTTACCAGGGCGCTTCCAAGCGGATGTCGGCCCAAGGAGGCCCACCCCTTGCGTATCGCACTGTTGTCCTATCGAAGCAAGCCCCATTGCGGCGGGCAAGGCGTCTACATCCGCCACCTGAGCCGCGAGCTGGCGGCTCTGGGTCATTCGGTCGAGGTGTTCTCCGGTCAGCCCTACCCCGAGCTCGACCCCGGCGTGGGGCTCACCAAGGTGCCCAGCCTGGACCTCTACCGCGAGCCCGACCCGTTCCGTACGCCGAAGCCGAGCGAGATCCGTGATCTCATCGACGTCGAAGAGGTCCTCACGATGTGGACTGCCGGCTTCCCGGAGCCGAAGACCTTCAGCAAGCGGGTCGCCCGGCTGCTCAAGGGCAGGGTCGGTGACTTCGACGTCGTCCACGACAACCAGGTGCTCGGCTACGGAATGCTGGACCTCGCGGAGATGGGCTTTCCTGTCATCACCAGCATCCACCACCCGATCACCTTCGACCGGCGCATCGACATCGAGGCGGCCACCACCCGTCGCAAGAAGCTGACGCTGCGTCGCTGGTACGGCTTCTTGAAGATGCAGGGCAAGGTCGCACGCGGCATCGGCAAGATTCTCACCGTCTCGGAGTCCAGCCGGCGCGACATCATCACCGACTTCGGCGTCGACCCTGCCGACCTGCAGGTGATCCCGCTCGGCGTCGACGAGGTCTTCGTCCCGCCGACCAAGCCGCGGGTGCCGGGCCGGATCGTCGCGATGGCCAGTGCAGATGCACCGATGAAGGGCATCGCGACCTTGCTCGAGGCCTTCGCCAAGCTGCGGACCGAGCGCGACATCGAGCTGCTGCTCGTCACCAGGCCCACCCCCGGTGGGCGCACCGAGACCTTGATCGACCAGCTCGGGATCGCCGAGCACGTCACGTTCGTCAACGGGATCAGCGACGCCGAGCTGGTCGAGGTGATGGGTTCTGCCGAGCTCGCCTGCGTCCCCTCCCTCTACGAGGGATTCTCACTGCCGACCGCCGAGCTGATGGCCTGTGAGACGCCCCTTGTCGTCAGCCGCGCCGGTGCGATCCCGGAGGTCGTGGGGCAGGACGGCGTCTGTGCCGATCTGGTCACGCCAGGGGATGTCGGCGAGCTCGAGCACGCGATCGCCGAGCTGCTCGACGACCCGGACCGTCGCGCCCGCATGGGCCGCGCGGGCCGCGAGCGGGTGCTCGACAAGTTCAGCTGGCACGCGGTTGCGGTCGCCACTGCGGCGGCCTACGAAGACGTGATCGCCACTTCCATCCACGCCAAGGAGACCCTCAGTGCTGACCGTTGACTTCGACCGGCTGGGTCTGCGGCCCGGTGACCGGGTCATCGACATGGGCTGCGGCGCGGGGCGCCACGCCTTTGAGATGTACCGACGCGGGGCCGACGTGATCGCCTTCGACCAGGACCCCGATGAGCTGTCGGGAGTCTCCGACCTCTTTGCCGCGATGCGCGACGCCGGCGAGATCCCCGCGGGCGCCGAGGCCGACGTGAAGGAGGGCGACGCGTTGTCGCTGCCCTTCGCCGACGGCGAGTTCGACCGGGTCGTGGCCTCTGAGGTGCTCGAGCACATCCCCGCCGACGAGGCCGCGATCGCAGAGCTGGTCCGGGTGCTTCGACCCGGTGGCACGATGGCGATCACGGTGCCGCGCTGGTTGCCGGAGAAGGTCTGCTGGGCGCTCAGCGACGCCTATCACGAGGTCGAGGGCGGTCACGTCCGGATCTACACCGGCGACGAGCTGGTCGGCAAGCTTCAGGCCGCCGGCATGGAGTACGACGGCAAGGACCACGCGCACGGTCTGCACTCGCCGTACTGGTGGCTCAAGTGCGCCGTCGGGGTGGACAACGACGCCAACCCGCTGGTCAAGGCCTATCACCAGGTGCTGGTCTGGGACATCATGAAGACCCCGCGGTGGAGCACGCTGACGCGCGCGGCCGAGAAGGCGCTGAACCCGTTGATCGGCAAGAGCATGGTGCTCTACCTGCACAAGCCGGAGTCAGCGACCCGGTGACGCGCTCACACCCGATCCCTGCCGTGCCCGGCGTGCTGACCAGCGCGCAGGTCGCCGTGACCGCCGCGTCGATCGTCGCCATGCAGGAGCCGGACGGCGCCGTCCCGTGGACCATCGGCGAGCACGTCGACGTGTGGAACCACGTCGAGGCCGCGATGGCGCTCATGGTCGCGGGGGAGACCGAGGCTGCGGAGGCGGCGTACGCCTGGTGCGCCCGCAACCAGCGCACCGACGGGTCCTGGCCGATGAAGCTCGTGGCGGGCGAGGTCGAGGACGCCAGCGGCGAGACGAACATGTCCGCCTACCTGGCCGTCGGGGTGTGGCACCACTGGCTGCTGCGGCGTGACCTCGTGTTCGTGGAGCAGATGTGGCCGGTCGTACGCCGTGGCCTGGACTACGTGATCGGGATGCAGCTGCCGTTCGGCGGCATCGCTTGGTCGCAGGAGTGGGACGACCACGGTCCTGCGGCGGTCAACACCGACGCGCTGCTCGCCGGATCCTCGAGCATCTACCAGTCGTTGCGGGCGGGCGTGGTGCTCGCCGACCTGATGGCCGACCCGCAACCGGAGTGGGAGCTGGCAGGTGGCCGGCTCGGACACGCCCTGCGCGAGCACCGGGACCTGTTCCTGGACAAGTCCACGTTCTCGATGGACTGGTACTACCCGGTTCTCGGTGGGGCCGTGCGTGGTTCCGCCGGTCTCGCGCTGATCGCCACTCGTTGGGACGACTTCGTGATCCCCGGTCTCGGGGCCCGGTGCGTCGACACGAACCCCTGGGTGACGGGCGCGGAGACCTGTGAGCTGGCGATGGCGCTCGACTCGCTGGACGACCACGAGCGCGCCCTGCAGGTGTTCACCGACATGCAGCACCTGCGACACGAGAACGGCTCCTACTGGACTGGCTTCGTGGTCGGCGACGAGGTGTTCTGGCCCCACGAGCAGACCACCTACACAGCAGCCGCGGTGATCCTGGCGGCCGACGAGCTCGGCCGGACCTCCCCGGCGTCCGGGATCATGCGCGGGGACACCCTGGCGGAGCACTTCCGCGAGATCGGGCTGGAGTGCGGCTGCGCCGATGAGGCCGACGCCTCAGCCGACCTGCTCTCCGGCCGTACCTGAGGTTCGGGTCAGAACCCGCATCGACCCGACCACGGCGGTCGGGGTGAACGCCTTGCCGGAGACCGCGCGCTGCCAGACGTGGTACGGCGCCTGGCCGCCGTCCTCGGGACGCTCGAAGACGTCATGGATCACCAGGACACCGCCGGGAGAGACCCACCGAGCGAAGCCGGTGTAGTCGTCCTGGGCTGGCTCCTCGGCGTGCCCGCCGTCGATGAACAGCAGCGCGAGCGGCGTACGCCAGTAGCGGGCGACCGTGGCCGAGCGGCCCACCAGCGCGACCACCTCGTCCTCGAGCCCGGCCAGTGCGATCGTGCGCCGGTAGACCGGCAAGGTGTCCATCACTCCGAGCTCGGGGTCGACCAGGCTGGCGTCATGGTGCTCCCACCCGGCCTGGTTCTCTTCGGAGCCACGATGGTGGTCCAGGGTGAAAACGGTGCTGCCACAGGCACGGGCGGCTGCGCCGAGGAAGACGGCCGACTTGCCGCAGTAGCTGCCGATCTCGAGAGCTGGGCCGTCGCTGAGGTGGTCGATCGCCGTGGCGTGGAGGAAGCCGCCCTCGTTCTCGGGCATGAAGCCCTTGGCCGCCCGGGCATGGGCCAGCAGGTCGGGCGGCATCTGGGTCACGGGCGCAGCCTAGTGGTGACCGCACTGCGTCGGACCCATGGCATGATTGGAACACGTTCTAGTTTCGAACACGGGCCCTGCCGGGCCGGACCTGCAGAGGGGGCGACGTGCCGATCGGCATCTCCGACGACCACGCCGAGCTGGCCTCGGCCTTCGTCAAGTGGGGGCACTCGCTGGCTGGGATCGCCGCAGCGCGGGCCGCCGAGGAGGTGTTGCGGGAGAGCTTCGCAGACGTCTCTGCGGCGGTGGCCGAGATCGGGCTGAGCGGCATCGCCGTGCCCGAGAGCTCCGGAGGCGGGGGAGGATCGCTGCTCGACCTGGCCGTGGCGCTCGAGGCCTCCGCCAGCGCGCTCGTGCCGGGTCCGCTCCTCGGCACCGCCGTCGCCTCGGTGGTCCTCGGTGAGGCCGCCGGTCCCGTGGCCACAGGTGAGATGCGGGTCGGATTCTGTCTCGACCAGACGGTCCGGGTCTCCGCCGGCCGGGTCACCGCGGACCTGGAGGTCGTCCACGACGCGGCGGGCTCGACCCACCTGTTGCTGCTCTCGGACCAGGGCCCGCTGCTGGTGCCTCTCGACGCAGCCACCGTCACCCCCCGGCTCTCACCAGACCTGACCCGCCGGGTGGCCGCGGTGTCGCTCGACGGCGTCGAGGCGGAACCGGTCGCTGGGGTCGAGGAACAGGCCCTGCGCGACGTCTTGTCCACCCTTGCAGCAGCCGAGGCCTCGGGCGTCGCGCGCTGGTGCCTGGACACCGCGGTGGAGTATGCCGGGATGCGCGAGCAGTTCGGCCGCAAGATCGGATCCTTCCAGGCGATCAAGCACCTGTGCGCCGAGATGCT
>JBDSBU010000066.1:0-13250 GCA_039921445.1 Marmoricola sp.
TCGAGCCTGGTGCCCTCGATCCCGAGCCCACCCTTCAGCGCCTGGGTCGGAAGCACCTCCTGGATCAGGTGGTTGGAGGGCGAACCACCCAGCAGCTCGAGGGCTCGCGGGTTGGCCTCGAGCACGCGGCCGTCGTCGTCGAGCACCAGCAGCGCGTCGGGTGCCGACTCCACGAGGGCACGGAACCGGGCAGCGCTCAGCTCGCGCTCCGCCTCGGCCAGCACCCGGTCGGTGATGTCGATGCAGGTGCCGCGCATCCGCACCGGCGCGCCCGCCTCGTCCATCACGACCTGACCGTTGGACGACAGGTAGCGAACCTCGCCGTGGGGACGAACGATCCGCTCGATCATGCTGTAGGGCTCGCCAGTGCTGTAGGCGTCCTGGTGCAACCCGGAGATGCGCTCGCGGTCCTCGGGGTGGATCAGCGACAAGAACCGCTCATAGGAGGGGTTGAACGACTTGGGCTCATGTCCGTAGATCCGGAAGAGCTGGTCGGACCAGGTGTTGGTGTCACTGGGGATGTGCCAGTCGTAGTCGCCCATGTTGGCCAGGATCTGGGCGTTGTCCACCCGTGCAGCGAGGTCCGCCAAGGCGCCTTGGGCCTCGAGCCGGCCGATCGCCGTGTCGAGCATCGACAAGGCGATCTCCAGGCTCGGGGTCAGGGCGGGAGATGCCTCGAGCCAGGCAAGCACGAGGACCCCACAGTGGCCGGGCAGCCTTTGTGCCGAGACCCGGCGTACACCGAGGTGATGCCACGCCAGCGGGATGGGTACGCCGATCAGGCGACCGACCTCACCGGCAGCGTCCAGCACGAGCTCAGAGGTGTCGAGGGCAGTGCCCAGGTGGTGCTCAGGGAGCAGCGTGTCTCCCTCATCCTGGACGACCAGCAGGCTGTCGGCGCCGGCGAGGGCCGCGAGCACGGGCAGCGCGCCGGAGATGAGCCTGCCGGGGTCAGCGGCGCTGGCGCTCAGTCCAGCCAGCCCGATCAGCTGCCCTTCGTGGATGGTCGTGTCCATGCAGGTTGCGCTCCCAGGGCAGACGAAGAGTGAACTACTCGACACTAGGACTTAAACGCAGCCGCCGCAGAGGAACGACTAGACAGGTGCTCAGGTCTCGAGAAGCACCTTGATCGCCCGGCGCTCGTCCATGGCCCGGTATCCCTCGGCCACCTGGTCCAGCGGCAGCGTCAGGTCGAAGACCGGACCCGGGTCCACGGTGCGGCTCAGCACGAGATCGAGCAGGTGCGGCAGGTAGGTCCGCACAGGTGCCATCCCGCCGGCGAGGCCGACGTTCTTGCTGAACATCCGGCCGACCGGGAGCTCGACGCCGTGCGGCACACCCACGAACCCGACCATGGATCCGGCACGGGCCACGGAGAACGCCTGTCGCATCGAGTCGCCGGTGCCGACACACTCCAGGACCGCGTCCGCGCCGACGCCGTCGGTGAGCTCCTTGATCCGGGCCGCCCCCTCCTTGCCGCGCTCGGCGACGATGTGGGTGGCCCCGAAGAGCGTGGCGATGCGCTGGCGCGACTCGTGGCGCGACATCGCGATGATCCGTTCGGCACCCATCTGCTTGGCCGCGAGCACGCCGCAGAGGCCGACGGCACCGTCACCCACGACGACGACGGTGTCGCCCTGCTTGACCCCGGCTGCGACGGCACAGTGCCAGCCGGTCGGGAAGACGTCGGAGAGAGCGAGCAGGGCGGGAATCAGATCGGGATCGGGCATGTCGTCGGTCTTGACCAGGCTGCCCTCAGCTTGGGTCACCTTGGCGTACTCGCCCTGGCCGCCGGTCGTCATGCCACCGTTCACGCACGCCGAGGTCATGCCGTAGGTGCAGTTGGCGCAGGTGTTGTCGCTGTGGCAGAACGGCACGACGACGAAGTCTCCGGGCTTGAACGAGGTGACCTCGGTGCCGACCTCCTCGACGACGCCGACCATCTCGTGGCCGATCGTGTCGCCGGGTGTGATGTCGTTCTCCCCGCGGTAGGGCCACAGGTCCGAGCCGCAGATGCACCCCGCGGAGACCTTGATGACCGCGTCGGTCGGGGCGTCTATGGAGGGCTCGGGTCGTTCCTCGAGGCGGATGTCGCGGGGGGCGTGGATTGTTGTCACTCGCATGACTCGCATACTGACAGACGGGGGTCTATCTCATATCTGAGATACGATCCCCCGATGACTGAGGACTACCTGGCCCGGATCGGGAACCTGATCCGCGACGCCCGCAAGCATCGAGGTTGGACCCAGCAACAGCTCGCTGACGAGCTCGGTACCAGCCAGAGCGCGGTGAACCGGATCGAACGCGGCCACCAGAACCTCTCCCTGGACATGCTGGCCCGCATCGGTGAGGCACTCGAGGCTCCCCTGGTCAGCATCGGCCAGGGCCCGACCCATCTGCGCGTCACTGGTCCCACCACGTTGCAGGGCTCGATCGAGGTCAAGACCTCGAAGAACGCCGGGGTTGCGCTGCTGTGCGCCTCGCTGCTCAACCGGGGGCGTACGACGCTGCGGCGGGTCGCGCGCATCGAGGAGGTCAACCGGCTGCTCGAGGTGCTGGAGAGCATCGGGGTGAAGTCGCGCTGGCTCAACGCCGAGAACGACCTGGAGATCACTCCCCCGCCGAATCTCGACCTCGACAGCATCGATGCGACCGCTGCCCGGCGTACCCGCTCCATCATCATGTTCCTGGGCCCGTTGATGCACCGGATGAGCGAGTTCGACCTGCCGTACGCCGGGGGCTGTGACCTCGGCACCCGCACGGTTGAGCCCCATATGACCGCCCTGCGACCCTTCGGTCTGGAGGTCAAGGCGACTGAGGGCAGCTACCACGCGACGATCCACCCGGGCATCACCCCCTCGCGTCCCATCGTGCTGACCGAGCGTGGTGACACCGTCACAGAGAACGCCCTGATGGCTGCAGCGATGTGCCCGAGCACCACCGTGATCCGCAACGCCAGCTCCAACTACATGGTCCAGGACCTGTGCTTCTTCCTGCAGAAGCTCGGGGTCGGAGTCGAGGGCATCGGGACCACCACGCTGACCATCACCGGCTGCAGCGAGATCTCCGTCGACGTCGACTACTCACCCAGTGAGGACCCGATCGAAGCGATGTCCTTGCTCGCTGCGGCGATCGTCACCGACTCCGAGATCACCATCCGGCGGGTGCCGATCGAGTTCCTGGAGATCGAGCTCGCGGTGCTGGAGGAGATGGGCTTTCGCTACAGCCTTTCCGTCGAGTACGTCGCTGCCAACGGACGCACCCGGCTGGTCGACCTCACCACCCAGCACTCGGTGCTGCACTCCCCCATCGACAAGATCCACCCGATGCCGTTCCCAGGTCTCAACATCGACAACCTGCCGTTCTTCGCAGTGATCGCAGCCGTCGCGCAGGGGCAGACCTTGCTGCACGACTGGGTCTATGAGAACCGCGCCATCTACCTCACCGAGCTGAACAAGCTGGGCGGACGGGTCACCTTGATGGACCCGCACCGCGTGATGATCGAGGGGCCGACCCGTTGGTCTGGCGCCGAGGTGGTGTGCCCGCCTGCGCTGCGCCCGGCCGTGGTGATCCTGCTCGCGATGCTCGCCTCCAAGGGCACCTCGGTGCTGCGCTCCACCTACGTCATCCACCGCGGCTACGAAGGGCTCGCCGAGCGCCTCAACGAGCTGGGCGCCCAGATCGAGACCTTCCACGATCTCTGAGCCGGTGGGTCAGCTTCTGGTGAAGAGCGAGTCGAGATAGGAGCGGGCACGCAGCGACGGTGGCGGCGCGGTCATCTCCGAGGTGATCCGCGGCAGCCTCGATGTGTCGGTCGATCGGTGGGTGTGCCAGTCGTGCTCACCCTCGATCAGGGCGCCGAGCTCGGCCAGACCGAGGAACACGCCCCGGCAGGACTCGCACTGGTGGTACCGGGCAGGCCCCTGGACGCGTTCGGCCATGATCCCGGCACAGGTGGGGCAGGTCATCTGGTCCATGTTGCGACGGTACTCCCAGAGTCGCCCTGTCTGAGTAGCAGCGCGCATGCGTCGACCAGCGATTCGGGCGCACGATGAGCCCATGCCCGTTCATACTGCACGCGTGGAGGATCGCCGTCTGTGCCGAGCTCGTCCGAGGACCGGCTTCGCCTACCTCGACGCGATCCTCGACCAGCCTGGCTCCGTGCTGGCCATGGCCCACCGCGGCGGTGCCCTGCACCCCGCGATCCCGGGCGTCGAGAACACCCTGCACGCTTTTCGGCACGCGGTCTCCTTGGGCTACCACTACCTCGAGACCGATGTGCAGGCCACCCGCGACGGGGTGCTGCTGGCCTTTCACGACGCGGAGCTGGGACGCGTCACCGACACGGCTGGACTGATCGGTGAGCTGCGCGCAGTGGAGGTCGATCGGGCCAGGATCGACGGGCTCCACGGCATCCCCACGATGGCTGGCCTGCTTGAGGAGTTTCCTCGGGCACGCTTCAACATCGACATCAAGGCGGCCGGAGCGGTGCAACCGCTGGCGGACCTGCTGGAGCGCACGGGGGCGACGGACCGCGTCTGCATCGGCTCGTTCTCCCAACGTCGCCTGGACGCCTTCAGAGCCGCCACCGGAGGCCGCGTCGCCACCTCGGCCGCACCCGGCGAGGTGGGGGCGTTCGTGGCTCTGCCCTCGGGCAGGCTGGCGGGTCTGGCCACCCGCGGAAGGGTGGCGGCACTTCAGGTGCCGCACCGGCGCGGACCGATGCCAGTGGTCACCGCTGGACTCGTACGCCGAGCACACGCGGCCGGCGCCCATGTGCACGTCTGGACCGTCGACGAGCCGGCGGAGATGGAGCAGCTGCTCGACCTGGGCGTGGACGGATTGATCACCGACCGCACCGACGTACTCAAGGACGTCCTGATCAGCCGCGGACAATGGAGGGACCACCCATGACATCCATGCGCCCGGTCGGGATCGCCGACCTCTCGCCCGTCGAACGCCTCAAGCAACAGAAGGCCTGGAACTGGTACGACTGGGCCAACTCGGCCTACTACACGACCGTGCTGAGCGTGCTCTTCGGTCCCTACATGATCACCGTGGCCAGCAAGGCCGCCGGCTGCGCCTCCACCGACGACACCTGCACCCGCACCCTCAACGTGCTCGGTCTGCACCTGGCGGCTGGTTCGCTGCCGAGCTACCTGACCAGCTTCGCCACGATCAGCAGCGCCTTCGTCCTGCCGATGGTCGGCGCCTTCGTGGACCGCTCGCCGCGCAAGAAGGTACACATGGCGGTCTACGCGTGGGCCGGGGCCGGCTTCGCCTCACTGCTGTTCTTCCTCAAGGACGACAACTGGCAGATCGGGGCCGTGGCCGTGATCGGCAGCAGCATCCTCGCGGGATGCTCGCTGGTGAGCTACTACGCGATCCTGGTCGACATCTCCACCGAGGACGAGCGCGACCGAGCCTCCTCGCACGGGTGGGCCTGGGGCTACCTCGGCGGCGGCGTGCTGCTGCTGATCAACCTCGTGATCGTGCTCAATCCCGGCCTGCTCGGTGTGGACAAGGCCATGTCGGTGCGGATCTCACTGCTCTCGGCTGCCGTGTGGTGGGCGGCCTTCACGGTGATCCCCTTCGTCCGGCTGCGCAACCACGCGCCGATCAACATGGTCCGGGAGGAGGGTGGGCTCTTCCAGCGCAGCTTCGGCCAACTGATCGTGACCGTGCGGGACATGCGCAACTACCCGATGACGATGACCTTCCTGCTCGCCTACCTGTTCTACAACGACGGGATCCAGACAGTCATCTTCGCCGCCTCGACGTACGGCGAGAAGCAGCTCGGCTTCGAGACCTCGGTGCTGATCGCCACGATCCTGCTGATCCAGTTCGTCGCCTTCGGCGGTGCACTGTTCTTCGGTCGGCTCGCGGCCCGGCACGGTTCGTACAAGCCGATTCTGTGGGGCACCTTCGCGTGGATGGGCATCGTCGTGGCGGCACTCTTCCTGCCCAAGGGCAACGTCCCTGCGTTCCTCGCGGTAGCGGTGGCGATCGGGGTGGTGATGGGGGGCACCCAAGCCCTGTCCAGGTCCTTCTTCAGCCTGCTGATCCCCCGTGGCCGCGAGGGTGAGTACTTCAGCCTGTACCAGGCTGCTGAGCGCGGGACCTCGTGGTTCGGCACGCTGCTCTTCGGCGTGGTCTTCCAGCTCAGCGGGTCCTACCGCCCTGCGATCCTCGCGTTGATCGTCTTCTTCGTCCTTGGCGCCTTCTTCCTGCTGCGGCTGGACCCCGAGCGCGGGATCCGTGAGGCCGGGAACCGGGTCCCGACGCGCGTGTAGCGACTAGTTGGTCAGACCTGCCACTGTGGAGGTAGATGTGAATCGGGTCTCGGTGGGAATCCTTGTCGAGGCGTGATCGTTGAGCAGGCGTCGGGACAGTGCTATTTCGACGTCGTCTCGATTTGCTCATCCGCCCCAACGGCGGTACGCATGTATGTCAGACATCCGAGGCCCACCGGTCAGGATGCAGATGCAGTGGAGGTGCCATGGGAGACCGAACGCTACGAGGTGCCCGTCTCGGCGGTCAGAGCTTCGAGGACGAGCGCGGGATCGAGTTCGCCGCGCGGCAGCAGGTCGGCTACGGCTGCTCGCAGGGCCACGAGTTCGAGATCACGATGTCGGTCGAGGCGGACGTGCCCGCGATCTGGGAGTGCCCGCGCTGCGGTGCCGAGGCTCGCGCCCTGTCAGGGATCGAGCCGCAGCTCAAGGCCGAGAAGCCGGTCCGGACGCACTGGGACATGTTGCTCGAAAGGCGCTCGATCAAGGAGCTCGAGGACATCCTCACCGAGCGTCTGGAGCTGTTGCGCGGTGGCGAGATCGGCCCCGCCCACCTGCACCGCGCCAGCGCCCGCAAGAAGAAGGCGAGGGTCTGAGGACCTGACCTCAGCCCTCTCGACCAGCCGTTCCGAGCGCTAGTCGACGACCTCGCCCCGGACCACGTCGTCACCAGGTCCGGGGCGAGGTCGTGTCCGAGGGGCGGCGGGGGTACCGGTCAGCAGCCGTCGGGAGATGAAGCCGGAGAGCAGCCTGCGTCCCACGGGGCGGGTCAGTGGCAGGACGCACAGCACGCCGAGGATGTCGGTGACGAAGCCGGGGGTCAGCATCAAGGTGCCGCCGACCAGGATCAGCACGCCGTCGGCGAGCTCGCCCGCCGGCATCCGCCGCTCCTGGAGCGCCGTGCGCAGCGCTCGCCATGCGCGCCCGCCCTCACGCTTGACCAGCCAGGCACCCACGATGCTGTCGGCGACCAGCAGCGCGATGGTCCACCCGGCACCGATCACCTGACCGACCTGGATGATCGCGTAGATCTCGATCAGCGGCACCAGCACGAACGCGATCGGCAGCAACCACCAGGGAAAACGTCTCTTCATGACCTGCTCAACGCCCCGTCCCCGGCTCCGGTTCCGGTCCCGGCCTCACGCCTGCTGTCCTTGCCGAGCCTGGATCGCAGCTTCTGACGCCGCTCCTGCAAACCCCACCGGGTGATCCGACGCAAAGACTCGGACGCGACCCGCCCACTCATCTTCGACTCCCCGCGCACCCGCTCGACGAACTCGATCGGGACCTCGACGACTCGCAGGCCGGCCTGCAGGGTGCGGTAGGCCAGGTCGACCTGGAAGACGTAGCCGAGCGAGAGCACCTCGTCGAGCGCGATCTGCTCCAGCGTCGTACGCCGGAACAAGCGGTAGCCAGCGGTGGCGTCACGCACGGACATGCCCAAGAGCAGTCGGGTGTAGAGGTTGCCGCCACGGGAGAGCAACTGGCGGCGCACCGGCCAGTTAACGATGCTGCCGCCTGGCACCCATCGCGAGCCGATCACGAGGTCTGCGTCGGCCAACGCGCCCAAGAGCCGACCAAGCTGCTCGGGCTGGTGGGAGCCGTCGGCGTCCATCTCCCCGATCACGTCGTAGCCCATGCCCCGAGCCACCGCGAAGCCGTGCAGGTAGGCGGCGCCGAGCCCTTCCTTGGTCGTGCGGTGCAGCACGTGCACGTGCTCGTGCGTCTGGGCGAGCGTGTCGGCCAGGACGCCGGTGCCGTCCGGGGAGGCGTCGTCGACGACGAGGACGTCCACGAGGGGCTGCGCGCGGTCCAGCCGTGCCACGACCTCGGCGAGGTTGTCCACCTCGTTGTAGGTGGGCACCACCATCACGACCCGGCCCAAACCGGGCAGAACTCGCTGTGCGCTCATGGAACCAAACTATCGACGCTGCCCAACGGGGCCGGCAGGGCGGGGGGAGAGTGGTGACCTTCGGACCGCCTGCGACCTGGCTGGATGCCGAGACCGCTGACGTTGTCTACTGGACGCCGCACTCCCCCCGTGTCCTCCCGTCGGATCCGCTCTGCTCGACCCGCCAAGTGAGACCGGGGGCGACCACGCTGGCGGAGTGGTCCCCGGTCACATCCGTCGAGCTCGCGGCTGACGTTCTGCCCGGAGTAACAACCGCACCTTCGCCGCTTCGCACCCGTGTGTCAAGGCAGGGTTCCAAGCCCGAAAAACGGCATTTCCCCTGCTCAGCGCGGCGAACGGGCGCAAAGTGTGAGCGAACAAGATTTTTGTGGATCGGCGTGTCTGCTCGGACACGCCGACTACTGGTCCACTGCTGGTATCACTACCGTGCCGGTCGCAGTGGTGGCGAGGATCGGCTCGTCCAGGAGCCGTCCCGCGGATGCGCGTGCGCCCTCCTCGCTGCGCGCCACCACCAGGAGCTCGAAGGTCATCTCGCGCGAGCGCCGGCCGACCCGGACCAACGTGGCCCGGGCCTCCACGACGTCGCCCGCCCGCACCGGTGCGAGGAACTGCACACCGGCGTACGACGCGAACAGACCTTCGTCGCCATCGGTGGCCAGGCACATCTCGGTCGCAACGTCACCGAACAAGCCGAGCCCCCAGGCGCCGTCGACCAGGTCGCCCGCGTAGTGGGCGTGCGCGTAGGACACATAGCGGCGCTGGACGACCTGGTGTCCGGTTCTTGGGTCGGTCATCAGGCGATCTTCCTTCCCGTCGCGAGGCGGTGCACCAGATAGCTGGCCACCTCCCCCGGAGTGGTCCCACGGGTGAAGACCCGGTCCACCCCGAGCTCGGTGGCCATGCTCTCGTCGAAGCGCGGACCACCGACCACGAGCAGGGGACGCCGCGAGGGTGGGAACGCCTCCCGGAAGGCCGCAGACATCTCTCGGGTGTTGAGCAGGTGTGCGTCGCGCTGGCTGACCACCTGCGAGACCAGGACAGCGTCTGCCTTCTCTGCCAGGGCCTGCTCGATCAGTTGGGGCACCGAGACCTGGGCCCCGAGGTTCACGACCTTCAGCTCCCGGTAGTACTCCAATCCCTTCTCCACCGCGAAGCCCTTGATGTTCAAGATCGCGTCGATGCCCACCGTGTGGGCATCGGTACCGATGCAACCACCCACCACCACCAGGCGACGTCGCAGCGCCGCCTTCACGGCCGCGTTGACCTCCTTGGGGGTGAGCAGCTCATAGTCGCGCTCGACGACCACGACGGCAGCCGGGTCGACGAGGTGGCTGACCCTCCCGTAGACGACGAAGAAGGTGAAGTCCGGTCCCATCGCCTTGGCATGCACGACCAGCGCGGGGTCCATGCCCATCTTGTTGGCCAGCTGGGTCGCTGCGCCCTCGGCGAGCTTGCTGTGCTCCATCGGCAGGGTGAAGGAGATCTGGACCATCCCATCGCCCGTGGTGTCGCCGTAGGGCCTGAGCAGCCGCTTCGGCTCCCCCGGCTGCTCTGGTGGTTGAGGAGCCGAGGAACCCGGCGTCTCGAGACCGCTCATGACTCCCCCTCCAGGATCTCGCTGGCCGGGTTGTAGTAATCCTCGGCCTTGCGGGCCACTCCATCCAGGCCACGCCCGGCATCGGGTGGGCGCTTCATCAGGCCGAAGGTTCCGTCGGCGATGGCTGCCAGGAGCGGCGCGTGCCCCCCTGGTGCGCGGTCACTCGCGATCCGGTCCAGCAGGTCGATCGTCTCCCCCAGCACCTGCCGGGCGCGGTTGGCGATGAACCCGTCGGGGCGCGGCCGGAAGTCTTCGTGCAACGCACCGGCGGCCTCCATCACGTAGCGGACGTTCTGCAGGGCCAGGTCGCGGTCGCTCAACCACGGGGTGACGACGGCTTCGGTCATCATCCCGACCAGCAGGATGCCCTGGCCGGTCAGAGCGCCGGCAAGGTTGAAGAACCCGTCCAGCAGGTAGCCGCGGAACACGTCCCCGGTCATGTGGCGCGTCGGTGGCATCCACTTCAGCGGCGCGTCGGGGAACAGCTCCCTGGCCAGCAGGGCGTGCGCGAGCTCCATCCTGAAGGAGTCAGGCACCTCGGGGTTGATCTCGAAGGCGTGTCCGAGGCCGAGCTGCCAATCCTCGAGCCCGGCCTCCTTGGCGAAGAACTCGTTCAGCAGCTGGCTGGTGGTGACCGTGTGGGCGGCCTCCACGGCGTCGTCGGTGGTGAGGTAGTTGTCCTCACCGGTGTTGATGATGATGCCTGCGCGGGCGTGCACCTGGCGGCTGAACCTCTGGTCGACGAAGGTGCGCACCGGGTTGATGTCGCGGAACAAGATGCCGTACATCGAGTCGTTCAGCATCATGTCGAGCCGCTCGAGGCCCGCGAGCGCCGCGATCTCCGGCATGCACAGCCCGCTGGCGTAGTTCGTCAACCTGACGTAGCGACCCAGCTGCCTGCTGGACTCGTCGAGCGCCTCCCGCATCAGCCGGAAGTTCTCCTGGGTGGCGTAGGTGCCCGCGAAGCCTTCACGAGTGGCACCCTCGGGCACGTAGTCGAGCAACGACTGGCCTGTGGAACGGATCACCGCGATCACGTCGGCACCCTCCCGGGCCGCCTGCTGGGCCTGGGGGATGTCCTCGTAGATGTCGCCGGTGGCCACGATCAGATAGATCCATGGCTGCCGCGGGGCGTCACCGACCTTCTTGATCATTCGCTCCCGCTCGCGTCGCCGAGCGTCGATGCGGCGTACGCCGGCACCGACCTGCTTGCGCGACGAGGTGCGGGCCTTGCGCGCATCGGCGCCCTCGGGCAGCTGGAACCGCGCGGATCCCGCGGACGCCTTCTGGGCCAGGGTGAGAAGGTCCTCGGCCTCGCCGCGGACCAACGCGTCCCAGACCGGCAGGGCAAGGCCGTGCTCGAGCCCGACGTCGGCGCGCACCGCATCGGCGAGCCGGTTCACCCAGGGGGTGCCGTCGGGGTCGGCGCCGGCCAGCCCAGCCATGCGCAAGGTCGCGCGCTCCACCGAGACCGTGGTGTGAGCGCGCGCGAGCTCCACGATGGGTTGCCCGACCTTGCGCGCGAGACTGCGCGCCTTGCGCACGGTGGCTGGGTCCAGGTCGAGCTTCTTCTCGATCCGCGGTCCGGTGCTCGAGCCTGTCTGAGCCATCACAGCCGCCTTTCGAAGAGGGCTCGCACCGAAGGTGTGCGGCGCACGAGATCGAGTGCGAGGTCGGCGTGACCGGGGACGTAGCCGTTGCCCACGATCATGGTGACATCGGCGGCGAGGCCTTCGGCGCCCAGGGCTGCGGCGCTGAACGAGGTGGCCATCGAGAAGAAGATCACGGTGCCTCCGTCGGTCGTGCTCAGGATCGCGCCTCCTTCGCAACCAGGCACGTCGACGCACACGATGGTCAGGTCCGCCGGACCTCCGGCCGCGGTGACCGCCTCGAGCAGGGCAACAGGGTCACGTGCGTCGCAGACCACGACCTCATCGGCCAGGCCGGTGGGCTCCAGGAGCTCGGCCTCCGCCTGGTGGGGTACGACGGCCACGGTGCGCCGTGCGCCGGACCGGCGGGCCGCGGCCAGGCACAGGGAGCCGGACTTGCCGGCGCCGCCGATCACCACGACGACGGGGTCCGCGTATCGACGTACGTGCCGTTCGGTCAGCGCCGGTGCCCCGCAGACGTCCATCACTGCAAGAGCCAAGGGAACAGGGAGGTCGTCGGGCAGCCGGGCGGCAATGCTGCGCCCGAACAGGATCGCGAAGCCGTCCGCTGGAACCTGCTCGCTGAGGCCGTCCCACGCAGTGAGTTCGTCCTCGATCACGAGGGGGGTCAGGGTCAGCGAGACCAGGGTGGCGACCCGGTCCCCCACGGCAAGGCCGAGCGGGGAGCCCTCCCCCACCTCCTCGACCGTGCCCACGAGCATCCCGCCCGAGCCGGTGACCGGGTTGTGCATCTTGCCGCGCGTGCGCACGATCTCGAGCACCTCGGCCCGGACCGCGTCGCCGTTGCCGTCGTGCTTGCCCTCGAGCTGGCGGAACGACGCCGCATCAAGATTGAGCCGCTCCACCCTGATCCGGACCTCGTCGGCATGCAGGACCGGGTCGGTGTCGAGCCGCAGAGCCGCCTGCGGCAGCACCCCCGCTGGTTCCAGCACCCGGTTCAGACCCACCGGATCCCCCGTCTTGCTCTCCACGCTGCCACGCGCCTTCCTGTCGAGATGGAAACAGACCGAAGATCTTCCGGCGATGTGTTTGGTCAACCGCAAGATCAATGCTCATACTGTGTCAGGTGGAGTGCGAGACACACAAACGACTCGCGGAGATCGAGGGCTTGGGCCCTCAGGAGGAACCATGAGCATCGAGACCTCGATCGCGGCGATCGTCGAGGGTGAGACGGGGCAGCCCTACCCCTACCGTCGAGTGGAGCTCGTCGAGCCCGACTGGACCCGCTTCCCAGGGTGGAAGGACGTCACGACCGCCGAGTGGGAGAGCGCTCAGTGGCAGCGCTCGCACTGCGTGAAGAACGTGCGGCAGATGCGCGCGCTGCTCGGCGACCTGGTCGACGACCGGTTCTACGCCGACCTCGAGCGCGACCAGGCCGAGCGCGCCACGATGTCGATGCTGGTCCCGCCGCAGATGATGAACACGATGGCGCCCCATGCCGTCCCGGCCGGCCCGGGCTCGCTGACCGAGGCCTTCTACGCCGACCCGGTGCGCCACTACATGATCCCGGTGTTCTCCGACCGCCGGACCGACTGGTCATCGCACCCACACTCCAGTCGTGACTCGCTGCACGAGCACGACATGTGGGCCGCCGAGGGCCTGACCCATCGCTACCCGACCAAGGTCCT
The DNA here is from genome assembly GCA_039921445.1 of Marmoricola sp. Lineage (GTDB taxonomy): Bacteria > Actinomycetota > Actinomycetes > Propionibacteriales > Nocardioidaceae > Marmoricola. The sequence continues at coordinate 13,098 of JBDSBU010000066.1, forward strand.
CGCCGAGCTTCTGCCCACGTGCCCCCAGTACTGCGGGCACTGCACCCGGATGGACCTGGTTGGCAACTCCACCCCGACCGTCGACAAGCTGAAGTTCCTCGGCAAGCCCGTTGACCGGCACGCCGAGATGATCGCCTACCTGCGGCGTACCCC
>JBDSBU010000067.1:0-9197 GCA_039921445.1 Marmoricola sp.
TGGCGTCGCGATCGACGAGCACGCGCATGCCGTCCCACTTGACCTCATGCACCCAGCCCTCGCCGGGCACGCGGTCCCCAGTGGTGGCGAGCATCGGCAGCACCACGCCATCCTTGCAGCCGCGACCAGCCGGTGCTGAATGAGGCAGACTGCGCGACGTGGAGGACACCTCGTCGTCGTACGCCGTCATCGGGGCCGGGCCCTCGGGGCTCGCAGGGGCCCGCAACCTGCAGCGCTTCGCGATCCCCTGGGTGGGCTACGAGCTCGGGAACGAAGTCGGTGGGCTGTGGAACATCGACGGGCCGCGGAGCACCGTCTATGAGTCGGCGCACCTGATCTCGTCGCGGACGACGACGCAGTTCACCGAGTTCCCGATGAAGGACACGGTGGCCGACTATCCGAGCCACCGCGAGCTGCTCGACTACTTCCGCGACTTCGCCGACCACTTCGGGCTCCGCGAGGGGTTTCGGTTCGGCACGGAGGTCGAGAGCATCACACCGGTCGACGGCGCCTGGGAGGTCACCTCGAACGGACCCGAGGGACGCCGAACCGCCAGGCACGCTGGAGTGATCGTGGCCAACGGCACCCTGAGTGAGCCGAACCTGCCTGCCTTCGCCGGGCACTTCGATGGTGAGGTGCTGCACACCAGCGCCTACAAGAGCCCACGGGTCTTCGCCGGCAAGCGGGTGCTCGTCATCGGCGCCGGCAACTCTGGCTGTGACATCGCGGTCGACGCCGCCCACCATGCTGCCGCGGTCGACCTGAGCGTGCGTCGCGGCTACCACTTCGTGCCCAAGTACCTATTCGGCAGGCCCTCGGACACCCTCAACCAGGGCAAGCCGTTCCCGGCGCGGATCAAACAGGCGATCGACAGCCGCGTGTTGCGAATGTTCACCGGGGACCCGACGAAGTTCGGCTTCCCGGAGCCCGACCACAAGATCTATGAGTCCCACCCGATCGTGAACACCCTCGTCCTCCACCACATCGGTCACGGTGACATCCACGTGCGCAAGGACATCGACCGCCTCGACGGCAGTGGCGTGGTCTTCGTCGACGGATCGCGCAGCGACTACGACCTGATCGTGCTCGCCACGGGATACCGGTTGCACTATCCCTTCGTCGACCGCTCGCTGCTCGACTGGTCCGCGATGGCGCCCGATCTCTACCTCAACGTGTTCAGCCGCCAAGATCCCAACCTGTTCGTCCTCGGCATGATCGAGGCCTCGGGCATCGGCTGGCAGGGCCGCTATGAGCAGGCCGAGCTGGTCGCGAGCGTGATCAGCGCACGCATGTCGGGATCTCCGCGCGCCGACGTCTTCGATGAGCACCTGCACGGCCCGCCACCGGACCTCTCGGGCGGCTACGCCTACCTCGGGCTGGAACGGATGGCCTACTACGTCAACAAGGACGCCTACCGCAACGCCGTACGCCGTGAGACCGAGCGCCTGGAGGTGCAGTTGTGAGCCCCCTGCTGACCGTGCTGATGACTGACGTCGACGACATCAAGATCGTCTTCAACGAGTCCTCCCTGACCACCCTGAAGGTGGTGATCGGCCTGATCCTGTTCGGGATCGCGCTCGACACCGACGTGGAGGACTTCCGCGCCGCCGCGCGTCGCCCCGTGACCATCGGTATCGGAGTCGCTGCGCAGTTCATCGTGCTGCCGGCGATCACCTTCCTGCTGACCCTGGTCCTGGGCCTGCGCGGCTCGGTCGCGCTCGGGCTGATCCTGGTGGCCTGCTGCCCACCGGGCAACGTCTCGAACATCCTGACCCACCGTGCGGGTGGCGACGTCGCGCTCTCGGTGTCGATGACAGCGGTCGGCAACCTCCTAGCGATCTTCCTGATGCCGTTGAACATGGCCTTCTGGGGCGGGCTGCACCCCTCGGGCAGCAAGCTGCTCGAGGACATCGCGCTGAGCCCGGTAGACATGCTTCTCGAGATCGGGCTGGTGATCGCGGTGCCGTTCGTCCTCGGGGTGACCCTCGCCAGGCTGGCCCCGAGGTTCGCTGCCGGCGCGCACCGCGTGGTCGGACCGGTCTCGTTCCTCGGCCTGGCTGTGATCATCGTGTTCGGGGTGGCCAAGAACTGGGACATCTTCGTCAGCTACATCGGCGTCGTCCTGATCGCGGTGTTCCTGCACGACGCGCTCGCGCTGCTGCTCGGCTACGTGATCGGCCGCACGGCCCGCCTTCCACTGGCCAGCACCAAGGCGATGACCTTCGAGGTCGGCATCCGCAACGCCGGGCTCGGCCTGCTGTTGGTGTTCACCTACTTCGACGGGCTGGGTGGGATGGCCCTTGTCGCCGCCTGGTGGGGCATCTGGGACATCATCGCCGGCCTCACCGTCGCCACCGTGTGGCGTCGGCGCACCTCCGAGGCGGCGCAGCCACTGGCCGGAGCAGTCGCATGAAGGTCCTGGTCACCGGCGGCAACGGCTTTCTCGGCACCTCGGTGGTCGCCGGGCTCGCTGCCGCCGGGCACGCGGTCACCAGTGCCGACCTGAGCCTGCCCGGCCACCCGACGGCACGCGTGGACCACGTCGTCATGGACGTCCGCGACGCCGAGACCGTCACCCGGGTCTTTCGCGAGGCCGCCCCCGAGGTGGTGGTGCACCTGGCCTCGATCGTCACCCCCGGCAAGGGTTCGTCGCGACAGCTCGAGCGGACCGTCGATGTCGACGGGACCCGGCACGTGCTCGACGCCTGCCTGGCCCAGGGCGTACGCCGCATCGTGGTCTCCTCCAGCGGCGCTGCCTACGGCTACCACGCCGACAATCCGGAACGGTTGAGCGAGGACGACCCGTTGCGCGGGAACGCTGAGTTCGCCTACTCCGACCACAAGCGACAGGTCGAGGAGATGCTGGCCGAGCTGCGCGGGAGCCGCCCCGATCTGGAGCAGGTCGTGCTGCGCATCGGCACGATCCTGGGCGAGACCGTGGACAACCAGATCACCGCGCTGTTCATGCGGCCACGCCTGCTGAGGATCCGCGGCGCCAAGTCACCCTTCGTCTTCGTCTGGGACACCGACGTCACCGCGATCATCCAGCTGGCCGTGACCGGTTCGGTGACCGGTGTCTTCAACGTCGCCGGCGACGGTGCCATGACCGTCGGGGAGATCGCAGCGTCTCTCGGCAAGCCCACCCTGACGCTCCCCGAGCCGTTCCTGCGGGCTGCGCTGGCGCTGGGGAAACGGCTCGGCGTGACGGCGTACGGCCCGGAGCAGACGAAGTTCCTCCAGTTTCGCCCCGTGCTCGACAACACCAGGCTGCGCGAGGTGTTCGGATATATCCCGGCGTACACCAGTGCGGAGGCTTTCGACGCCTGGCGGGTGGCGCATCCGACCAGTCAGCGGGCATCCTGATCACATGCGTGCAATCTGGAAGGGCAGCGTCTCCTTCGGCCTGGTCTCGGTGCCGGTGAAGCTCTACTCCGCCACCGAGAGCAAGGACATCTCCTTTCGTCAGGTCCACGCCAAGGACGGTGGCCGGATTCGCTATCAGCGGGTGTGCAGCATCGACGGCGAAGAGATCGAGTACGCCGACATCGCCAAGGGCTACGAGACCGAGGACGGCGAGATGGTCATCCTCACCGACGAGGACCTCGCCGACCTCCCCTCCAGCAGCAGCCGCGAGATCAGCGTGGAGAAGTTCGTCCCGAGCGACCAGATCGATCCGATGCTGTTCGAGAAGAGCTACTACCTCGAGCCCGAGAAGACCGGCGCCAAGGCCTATGCGTTGCTGCGCGAGGCGCTGGAGGCCGCCGACCGGATGGCCCTGGTGACGGTCGCACTGCGCAACCGGATGTCGCTGGCGGTGCTGCGCGTGCGCGACGACGTGATCGTGATGCAGACGATGATGTGGCCCGACGAGATCCGCTCCCCCGACTTCGGCTCCGTCGACACCAGCGAGGCCAAGCCTGCCGAGGTGAAGATGGCCACGATGCTGGTCGAGACCCTGGCCGGCGACTTCGATGCCTCCGAGTTCGAGGACGATTACCGCGGCGCGGTCGAGGAGATGGTCAAGGCCAAGATCGAGGGCGGCGAGGTCAAGCGCACCCCCGCAGCGAAGAAGTCCTCCGGCGAGGTCGTCGACCTGCTGGCCGCACTGCAGCGCAGCGTCGATGCGGCCAAGGCTGCGCGCGGAGAGGACCCGGAGGAGAGTCCGACGGAAACCGTTGCGAAGAAGACCGCCACGAAGTCGCCCGGCAGCAGGACGACGGCCAAGAAGACAACGGGCAAGAAGACAACGGCCAAGAAACCAGCCAAGTCGAGGGCGAAGAAGGCCAGCTGACCGCCCGAACCCTAACTTATGGGTACAAGACAGATATTTTCCTGTCATGCTGACGCCGTAACTCTTCTCGGGACACCTCGTTTCACAGTGCAGTCCATCTGCTCTATCCGAGACTGCCCAGTCTCGGTTTCCTGGGGAGGAACCTCCGTTGAACCGTTCATACTTGCGCATCGCAGCCGGCCTTGGGGCCGTCTCCCTCAGCGCCGTCGCCATGGCGCCGGCCCTGGCCGCTGGCAACATCGCGGTGGCGGGCGCCAACGCGCTGACGCTGTCGATCGCCGGAAACGCCAACGGGACCGGGACGGTCACCGCCACCCACAACGGCACCGAGGAGACCGTGACCGGGAGCTCCAACCCGCCGATCTCGGTGCTGAAGGGCCAAAAGCTCCTCGACGTCGGCGTGCTGGCCCAGGAGGCCACCGCCAAGAAGGTGAACGGTGTCGGCAACTCGGCCGCCTGTGCAGGTGTGGCGGGCAACGGCGGTTCGGTGGCGCAGATCGGCGACTCGGGGTGCCTGACACCCGGCAGCCCGGTGGGCCTCGCGCTGACCAACCTCGACCTCAGCAGCGTGCTGGTGATCGACCCGAACTCGGCTCTCGGTCCGCTGGCTGCGGCCAACGAGCCGCTCGCCCTGATCCTGGGCAGCATCACCAAGCCGCTCGCCGACGGTGTGCGCGACACGCCGCTCGGGCCCACAGGCATCCGCGGCACCTTCGGTGCGGTCGAAGCCTTCTGCACCGCCCGCCCCGGCACCGCCGACGGTGACGCCAACATCGTCGACTCCAAGCTGCTCCTCAACGTCGCCGGCCAAGAGGTCGTGCTGGCCAACCTCCCGGCCCACCCGGCCCCGAACACCGACCTGCTGATCAACCTGGACGCTGCGAGCACGGTCATCACCAACGCGGTGAAGACCCAGCTGGAGACCATGCTCGGTCCGGACGGCGCCGGCGGCCCGCTTGCCCCCCTGGCCGCGCTTCCCGACGCGCTCCAGAAGCAGGTCATCAACGCCCTGGTCGAGGCCACCCGCGAGCAGTTGCTCACGCCGCTGAGCGACAACGTCTTGAAGCTGATCTTGAACAAGCAGATCCGCACCGGCCCCGATTCGATCAAGGTGCGCGCGCTGGACCTGGAAGTCCTTCCGGCGGCCAAGGAGCAGCTCGGTGCCGCCCTGGTCGGCCTGCAGATCGCCAACGTGGCCTGCGGTCCGAACGACCGGGTGTCCGCGCCGAACCCCAAGCCGAAGCCGAAGCCGACCCACAACCCCACCGACCTGCCGACCAACGTCCCGGCCGGTTACGCCCAGGCTCCCGGTAGTGGTGCAGGCGGCGACGGCTCGGCCAACGAGATCGTGCTGGCTGCCTTGGCCATCATGGTCGTCGGTGGCACCGCCCTGGTCGGCTTCCGACTCCGCGCCTGAGTCTCTAGACACCCAGGAGTCCAGCCATGACCGGAGTCAAGCTCGACGCCAAGATCGCCGGCTTCACCACGTTCCTGCTCGTGCTCTGCTCGTTCATGATCGGCTTCGGGTTCGTGCTCCCGTCACCGACCGTGACCGAGCCGACCCCGGGATATCGCGCCATGGGCGCACCGGCCCCGCCGGTGCGCCTGGTGGTGCCGTCGCTGAAGGTGAAGGCGCCGATCCTGCCGATCTCGGTCACCCCGGACCTGTCCCTCGACCCGCCGCGCAATCCGAGGGACGTGGGGTGGTGGCAGCGCAGCGCCAAGCCGGGCTCCACCACCGGCCAGACCGTCCTGACCGGTCACACCGTGCACACCGGCGGCGGCGCCCTGGACAACCTCGGTGACCTGCGACGTGGCCAGATCGTCAAGGTGGTCACGCCGAAGGGGACGATGGTCTACCGCACCACCAAGATCGTGGTCTACACCAAGGAAGAGCTGGCCAAGCACTCGGTTGAGATCTTCGGACAGGAGCGGCCCGGCGCACGGTTGGTGCTGATCACCTGCAGTGGGTGGACCGGCAGCTACTACAAGCAGAACATCGTGGTGTACGCCGCTCCGCTCGGCGTCCCAGACCGCAAGGCCTGACCGCTCAGCCGGTCCTCCGGCATCCCGGCAGGTCCGTGCACTAAGGGCCGCGAACGCTTCGCGCGCTCGGAGTCGCTCACAACAACGTGCGCACGACCCGGAGGGCCACCGAGAGCCTGGCCAGGTCGCTGTCGTTGTCGCTGCAGATCTCCTCCAATGTCTTGACCGCCTGCGCGATGTCCTTCTCGGCCGGCACGTGACCGCCAAGCTCCTCGGCCGTCATCTGGGCGTGCACGCCGTGCAGGTCGTCGCGCAGCGCCGCTCGCGCCATCGTCTGCCAGCGGTCGGTTCGGGGCAGGGCCAGGATCCGCGAGACCAGCAGCGGCAGTCCGAGACGCTCGCCCACCTCGAAGTGCTTGCGTGCCACGTCCATCGGGTCGCGCTCGTCGCGCGCGGCCGTCTCCACGATCCCCAGAATCATGTATGCCGGCGGGAAGACGGCTACCCGCTCGGCCAGCTCTTCGGGAACCCCCCTGCCCACCAGGGTGTCTCGACGGGACTCGAAGGCGGCCAGCTCGCGTCCGGTCAGCAACGAGGGCAGCTCGGCCATCACCCTCTCCACAACCACCTCGAAGCGCGTCACCACCGCCTCGGTGTCGGCGGTCAGGGTGCGGTTGTTGAGCAACCAACGCGACGCCCGCTCGACCAGCGTTCGGATCTCGATGCGCATGTGCGTCTGCACCTTGGCGTCGATCTGGTTGTCGAACGATGCGATCTGGCGGTTGATCCGAGCGGCTCCGAAGATCTCACGGGCCACGAAGTTCGCTCGGGTGAGCTCGGCGGTCGTCGCCGAGGTCTCCCCCGCAAGCCGGTGGAAGTAGGTGATGCCGGCGTTGTTCACCAGCTGGTTGACCAGCTGGGTGACCACGATCTCGCGACGCAGCTGGTGCTGCTCCATCGGGCCGCGGTACCCCTGACGCATCTTGCCGGGGAAGTAGGCGAACAGCTCCGAGCGCAGGAACGGGTCATCGGGCAGGTCGCTGCGGAGCAGGTCCTCGGCCAGCACGATCTTGGTGTAGGACATCAGCACGGCGATCTCCGGCCCGGTCAGCCCCTTCCTGCGTTCCAGCAGCCCGGCGACCTGTCGCCGCGTCGGCAACCCCTCCAGCTCCCGGTTGAGCGAACCGCTGCGCTCCAGGGTGCGCATCCAGTCCTCGTGCACGTGCAGGAGCGCCGGTGCCAGCGACTCGGCGTTGGCCAGCGCCAGGTTCTGGTCGTAGTTGTCGGCCAGCACCAGGTCGGCGACCTCATGGGTCATCGAGGCGAGCAGCTCGTTGCGTTGCTTCTGGGTCAGGTCACCGTCCCGGACGACCCGGTCGAGCAGGATCTTGATGTTGACCTCGTGGTCGGAGGTGTCCACGCCCGCGGAGTTGTCGATGAAGTCGGTGTTGATGCGGCCGCCGTTGGCGGCGTACTCGATCCTGCCGTGCTGGGTGAACCCGAGGTTGCCGCCCTCCCCGACGCACTTGGCTCGCAGCTCGTGACCGTCGACGCGAATGGCGTCGTTGGCCTTGTCGCCGGCCTCGGGGTGGGTCTCGTCGCGGCCCTTGACGTAGGTGCCGATGCCGCCGTTCCAGAGCAGGTCGACCGGTGCGACCAGGATCGCCCGCATCAGCTCAGCAGGCGTGATCCGGTTGCCCTTGGCACCGGCGTCCGGGAGTCCCAGGGCCACGCGCATCTGCGGGCTGACCGGGATCGACTTGGCGCTGCGCGGCCAGATCCCGCCACCCTCGGAGATCAGCGAGGTGTCGTAGTCCTGCCAGGACGAGCGCGGCAGGTCGAAGAGCCGGCGACGCTCGGCGTACGACGAAGCCGCCTCCGGATCGGGGTCGATGAAGATGTCGCGGTGATCGAAGGCGGCCACCAGTCGGATGTGCTCCGAACAGAGCATGCCGTTGCCGAAGACGTCACCGGACATGTCACCCACACCGGCGCTGGTGAAGTCCTCGTTCTGGCAGTCGACACCCATCTCGCGGAAGTGCCTTCGCACCGAGACCCAGGCACCGCGAGCGGTGATGCCCATGGCCTTGTGGTCGTAGCCGACCGAACCACCGGACGCGAAGGCGTCCCCCATCCAGAACCCGTAGTCGGCCGAGACCCCATTGGCGATGTCGCTGAAGGTGGCCGTGCCCTTGTCTGCTGCGACCACCAGGTAGGGGTCGTCACCGTCGTGACGCACCACTGAGCTCGGTGGCACGACCTCGCCGTCAACGAGGTTGTCGGTGATGTCGAGCAGGCCCGAGATGAAGGTCGTGTAGCACGCCTTGCCCTCGGTCATCCAGGCGTCACGGTCGTCGTGGGGGTCTGGAAGCTGCTTGCAGAAGAAGCCACCCTTGGCGCCGACGGGCACGATCACGGTGTTCTTCACCATCTGTGCCTTGACCAACCCGAGCACCTCGGTGCGGAAGTCGTCGCGTCGGTCCGACCAGCGCAGCCCACCGCGTGCGACGGCACCGAAGCGGAGGTGCACGCCTTCGACCCGCGGCGAGTAGACGAAGATCTCGAACTTCGGCCGCGGCTCGGGCAGCTCGGGGATCGAGGCCGGGTCGAACTTCAGCGACAGCCGTTGCAGCGGCTGGCCATCCTCGCCGGTCTGGAAGTAGTTGGTCCGCAGGGTGGCCTTCATGTTCGTCAGGTAGGAGCGCAGGATCCGGTCGTGGTCCAGGCTCGAGACGTCGTCCAACAACCGGAGGATGCGCTCCTCGATTTCGTTGCACTTGGCCGCCCGTGCCTCGCTGTCCGCGGAGATGTCGCCACCCGCGCGGTCAGGGCGGCCGGGGTCGAAGCGCGCCTCGAAGAGGTCGACCAGGTTGCGGGTGATGTCGACGTTGTTGCGCAGCGCGCCCTCGATGTAGTCCTG
>JBDSBU010000068.1:0-4962 GCA_039921445.1 Marmoricola sp.
GGTCAGCGACTCCACCTCGGGTGGCCCAGAAGGTGCGGTCTCGGTGCCGGCTCCGGACCGCGCGACCGGTCGCCCCGACCCGGGGTCCTGGACCGACGACGTGCCGGGCTCGGGGATGGTCACCGTGCGAGCGGGCGACAGCCTGTGGACCATCGTCGCCTCGGCGGCTCCGACCAGCGCGGGCAATCCGCCGCCGCCCGCCACCGTCCTCCGCCTGGTCCACCGGGTGCATCACACCAACCGCTCGGTCCTCGGACCGGACCCGGACCACATCGAGCCCGGGCAACGTCTGCACCTGCCCTGGCCAAGGGCTCACTCGCGTCCAGACCCACCGGGGACCGGAACGAACCAGAACGACCGCCACCACCACGAGAAGGAGCAACCATGACCTACGCCCTGCAGCGCCACCACACCGCGCCGGTGCCGATGGCCAGCGTCCAGGGCACCCTGGCCCTGCAGTACGGACCACCGGTGCGACATCGCACCGACTCGGGACCGGACCTACACGTGGTCCCCGGGGGCCGGCTCGAGCTCGAGGCGTTCGCTCGCGGGTTCGCCCGGGTCGTGGTCGAGGTGGTCGGGGGCGACCGCGGCCCCAACCAGCTGCTGCGGTGGACCAGCGAGAAGGTCTACCTCTCGCTCCAGGAGCGCACCGCACTGCTGCAGCGCGTCACTCCTGGTGATCGACGCGTACGCCGCCTGCGCAGTCGGGTGCGCAGCGTGCACGTCTTCTGCCCCTCCCCCGACGCCGCGGAGCTGAGCGTGCACGTGCGTCAGGGCGAGCGGTCCCGTGCGATCGCCGCCCGGCTGGACCTGGTCGAGGGCCGCTGGATCTGTACGGCCCTCGAGTTCGGTTGAGCTGGTCTCGGGCGGCGCTCAGCCGTTCGCGCGAGCGGTCAGCCCGGTCGGTCCCCCGGGTGCCCCGTGGCAACGCTTGTACTTCTTGCCCGACCCGCAGGGACAGTCAGCGTTGCGGCTCACCCCGGCGTAGGGGTCATCGGCATTGGAGACCGGCTCGGCATGAACCTCGACCTCCCCGTCCTCGGTGGGCGCGGAGTAGGTCAGGTTGCGTGGCGCTCGCGGCGCGTCGAGACCCTTCGCGTGGATCACCGGAGCGTGGTGCTCGTGGTCGTGCGTGTGGCCGGTGTGGTCGTGGTCGGCGTGGTCGGCGTGGTCGGTGTGGTCGTGGGCCCCCACCTCCTCCAGCGGCGCGGCCTCCTCGTCGACCTGCACCTCGAGGTTGAACAGGTAACCCACGGTCTCCTCGCGGATGCCTTCCTTCATGGCGTTGAACATGTCGAAGCCCTCACGCTGGTACTCCACCAGCGGGTCACGCTGGGAGTAGGCCCGCAGCCCGATGCCCTCGCGCAGGTAGTCCATCTCGTAGAGGTGCTCACGCCACTTGCGGTCGAGCACGGAGAGCAGCACGCGGCGTTCGAGCTCACGCATCACCTCGGTGCCGATCTCCGCCTCGCGCTCGGCATAGGCCTTGTGCGCGTCGGCCTGCAGGTCGGCGAGCAGGGTCTCGCGGTCCATGCCGTCACGACCCCCGGCCTCACGCTCGAGGTCGGCGTGACGCAGCGAGATCGGGTAGAAGGTGCCCAGCGCGGTCCACAGCGCGGGCAGGTCCCACTCCTCGGGGAAGCTCTCGGTCGCGGCGGTGACGTAGGTGGCGACGGCCTCGTCGATCATCTGGTTGATCTGCTCGGTGAGGTCCTTGCCCTCGAGCACCTCGCGGCGCTCGCCGTAGATCACCTCACGCTGACGGCTCATCACGTCGTCGTACTTCAAGACGTTCTTGCGGGACTCGAAGTTCATCGACTCGACCTGTCCCTGAGCGGAGGCGATCGACCGCGTCACGGACTTGTTCTCGATCGGGACGTCGTCGGGCACCTTGAGCGCGAGCAGGACGCGCTCGACCCAGTCGGACTTGAACAGACGCATCAGGTCGTCGCCGAGCGAGAGGTAGAACCGGGACTCGCCGGGGTCGCCCTGTCGGCCGGAACGACCACGCAGCTGGTTGTCGATGCGGCGCGACTCGTGGCGCTCGGTGCCCAGGACGTAAAGCCCGCCGAGCTCCTTGACCTCGTCGTGCTCGGCCTTGACCTGGGCGGTCACCCGCTCCAGGGTCGAGGGCCACTCGGCGTTGTACTCGTCGGCGTCCTCGACCGGGTCGAGACCCCGCGCACGCAGCTCCTGGTCGGCAAGGAACTCCGTGGACCCGCCGAGCATGATGTCGGTGCCTCGACCGGCCATGTTGGTGGCCACGGTGACCGCGCCCTTGTGACCGGCCATGGCGACGACCTTGGCCTCGTCGGCGTGCTGCTTGGCGTTGAGGACCGAGTGCGGGACGCGCTTGTCACGCAGCAGCCCGGAGAGCAGCTCGGACTTCTCCACCGAGGTGGTACCGACGAGGATCGGCTGTCCCTTGCGGCTGCGTTCGGCGATGTCCTCGACGACCGCGGCGAACTTGGCCTCCTCGGTCCGGAAGACCAGGTCCTTCTCGTCGGCGCGTGCCATCGGACGGTTGGTGGGGATCGGCGTCACGCCGAGCTTGTAGATCTTGCTGAACTCCGAGGCCTCGGTCATCGCCGTACCGGTCATCCCCGAGAGCTTCTCGTAGAGCCGGAAGTAGTTCTGCAGGGTGATCGTGGCCAGGGTCTGGTACTCCTCGCGGACGGTCACGCCCTCCTTGGCCTCGATGGCCTGGTGCAGACCGTCGTTGTAGCGACGCCCGGACAGGATCCGGCCGGTGTGCTCGTCGACGATCAGGACCTCGCCGTCGAGGACGACGTACTCCTTGTCGTTGCGGAACAGCTCCTTGGCCTTGATCGAGTTGTTCAGGAAGGAGATCAGCGGGGTGTTGGCCGACTCGTAGAGGTTCTCGATGCCGAGGTAGTCCTCGACCTTGGTGATGCCGGGCTCGAGGATGGAGATGGTCCGCTTCTTCTCGTCGACCTCGTAGTCGGTGTCCTTGTTCAGGCGGGCGGCGACCTTGGCGAACTCGGCGTACCAGTGCACCTCGTCCTGCGTGGGACCGGAGATGATCAGCGGGGTCCTGGCCTCGTCGATCAGGATCGAGTCGACCTCGTCCACGATCGCGAAGTGCGGAGGACGTTGCACGCACTCCTCGAGGGAGTTGGCCATGTTGTCGCGCAGGTAGTCGAACCCGAGCTCGTTGTTCGTGGCGTAGGTGATGTCGGCCAAGTAGGCCTCGCGCCGCTCGTCGGGGCGCATGTCGGGCATGATCACGCCGACGTTCAGGCCGAGGAACTGGTGCACCCGACCCATCCACTCGGCGTGGTAGCGCGCCAGGTAGTCGTTGACGGTGACCACGTGGACGCCCTTGCCGGTGATGGCGTTGAGGTACGCCGGCAGGGTCGAGACCAGGGTCTTGCCCTCACCGGTCTTCATCTCGGCGATGTTGCCGAGGTGCAGCGCGGCGCCGCCCATCAGCTGGACGTCGAAGTGCCGCTGACCCAGGACCCGCCTGGCTGCCTCGCGAACCGTGGCGAAGGCCTCCGGCATCATCGAGTCCAGGTCCTCACCGTCGAGGTAGCGCTGCTTGAAGTCGTCGGTCTGCGCCCGGAGCTCCTCATCCGACATCGCCACGAAGTCGTCCTCGATGGCGTTGATGGCCTTGGCGATCGCCTCGAGCTGGCGAATGATCTTGCCCTCGCCGATGCGCAGGACCTTGTCGATGATCGACACGCGGAGTACTCCCATGAGATGGACGAAGGTATGGCGGGGCCCGGTCGCGCTGTGAGCCCGTCGACCATCGTAACGGGCGGCGCGGCAGCGAAGTGCCCCCCTGCGCAGATCCCGGCACAGTTTCGGTGTGCGTCAGCGAATTGCTGCGCGGCCGAGGATCACCGGTGACACGGGGCTGCGCGCGCCGCGGGGGAAGACGAACCGCTCGATCCGGGTGATCTCGAAGCCGGCGTCCACGATCGCCTGCTCGGTCTCGCGAGCGCAATGGCAGCCTCCGGCCAGGAGCGGCCACACGGTCGCGTCCAGCGCGGACTGCACGCGTCGCAGGGTGCCGGGACCGGCTGCCACGTGCTCCAGGAAACGGATCTCCCCACCGGGCCGCAGCACCCGGCGAGCCTCCGCAAGGGCTTGCGCCTGGTCGATCGAGCACAGCACGAGCGAGAAGACGACCGCGTCCGCCTCGGCGTCTGCGACCGGCAGCCGCTCCGCGGTCCCGTCGACCAGCCTGACCCGCTCGGTCGTGCGGACCGCGGCCCGCTCGCGCAGATAGGACTCCGGCTCGACCGCGACCACTTGGCTCACGGCGTCGGGGTAGAAGGCGAAGTTGGCACCTTCCCCTGCTCCCACCTCGACGATCGTGCCGCTGAGCTCCTCGAGGTTGCGTCGGCGCAGGTCGTCCCCACCGCCTTTGGCCATCATCGGAACCACCAGATGGCTGTAGATGCGGGCGAACAGCGGATGCGTGACCATCGGAGCACTCATCGGGCGAGAGTGGCAGCAAGCGAGGGGGCGAGTCCACCCCGGTCGTGCACCACGACCGCGTGCAGCCCCAGCCAACCCGCGAGCTCGTGGAGCTCCTCGGCGAGCTCCGCTGCGGTCTCCTCGGACGCGCCGGGCTCGGCGTACGCCGCCTTCACCTGGAGTACGCCGGCAGAGCGATCGGCCTTCAGGTCGACGCGACCGACGATCCGGTCGCCGAGCAGGAACGGCAGCACGTAGTAGCCGAACTGGCGCTTGGGCTCCGGCACGTAGATCTCTATCCGGTAGTGGAATCCGAAGATCTGCTCGGTGCGCTCCCGCTCCCACACCAGCGGGTCGAACGGGCTCAGCAGAGCGCGGGCGTGCACCCGGCGCGGCAGCTCCGCATCGCGGTGCAGGTACGCCGGCCTGGCCCAGCCCTCGATCCGGGCAGGCTGCAGCTCGCCGGCCTCGACCAGCTCCTCTACCGCGACCTTCACGGCCTTCTGGCCG
>JBDSBU010000069.1:0-22621 GCA_039921445.1 Marmoricola sp.
CGGCGTACGCGCCCTTCACGAAGAGCAGTCCCGCTTTGCGGTCCGCCTTGAGGTCGACCCGGGCGACGAGGTTCTCCCCCAGCAGGAACGGGAGCACGTAGTAGCCGTGCACACGCAGGTGCTCGGGGACGTAGATCTCGATGCGGTAGCGGAACCCGAACAGCTGCTCGGTGCGGGTGCGCTCCCACACCAGCGGGTCGAAGGGGCTCAGCAGCGCTTTGGCGTTCACCCGCCGAGGCAGCCGGGCGTCGCGGTGGAGGTACGCCGGACGTCGCCACCCCTCGATCGAGACCGGGAGCAGCTCTCCACCCTCGACGAGTGTGGCGACTGCCCGGCGTGAGCCCTCGGGTCCCATCCGGTAGTAGTCGCGCAGGCAGCGTTCGGTCGCCACCCCGTGTGAAATCGCGGCTCGCCGGATGAGCTCGACGTGAGCCTCCTCGTCAGTGGGGATCGGCATCGCAAGGATGTGGGCCGGAAGCACGTGCTCGGGTACGTCGTACAGCCGCTCGAACTGTGTGTTCCTGCCCGAGACTGTGACTTCGCCGGCGAAGAACAGGAACTCAAGTGCCTGCTTCGTTTCCGACCAGTTCCAGCCCCAGTTGTCCTTGTCCGGACGCGGGAGGTCGCCCTCGATCCCGCGCGCGGTGACCGGCCCGCAGCGGCGTACCTCGTCAAGCACCCAGCCGACGAGCTCCGGCTTCTCAGCGAAAATCTGGCGTGGACCACCCCATGCCTCGGCCCGCGCGCGCCCCATCCTGTGCGCCATGTAAGGCCACAGCTCGACGGGCATAAAGGCCGCCTCGTGAGCCCAGTACTCCACCAGCCTGCGTGGGCGCGTCCCGGCGGCCCGATGTAGCAACGCGGGGTCATAGGGACCCATTCGACTGAACAGCGGCATGAAGTGGGCGCGCGCCAACACATTGACCGAGTCGATCTGGAGCACGCCCGTGCGTGCGACAGTCCGCGCGAGCGTACGCATCGTAGGCGTGGCGTGGCGCGGGTCAAGGAAGCCCTGCGCCGCAAGTGCTATCCGCCGCGCTTGAGATCGGCTGAGCGTGTGGTCCCGAGAGTGGGTTGCGGTCACGGAATGTCGAGCAGCTTCTCTCGTACGGCGTACATGACGGCTTCCATCCGGGAGTGCAGCTGGAGCTTCTCCAAGATGTTGCGCACGTGGTTCTTGACGGTGTTCTCACTGATGAACAGCCGCTTGGCGATCTCGCGGTTGTTCAGTCCCTGTGCGACCAGTTTGAGGACTTCGAGCTCACGCTCGGTGAGACGCGGACCGGGCATCTGATGACGGTCCGACCGAGACATCTGCTTGAACTCATCGAGCAGTTTGATCGCCATCGAAGGGCTGATCAGGGACTGGCCGTCGGAGACCACACGGATAGCCTGCGCCACCTCCTCGATCGAGGAGTCCTTGAGCAGGTAACCGGACGCGCCGTTCTTGACAGCGTCGTAGAGGTCGCCCTCCTCGTCGCTCACCGTGAGCATGATGATCCGAACGCTCGGCGCCAGCTCCTTGATCCGAACGCAGGCCTGCAGCCCTGAGCCTTTGGGCATGCGTACGTCGAGCAGGACCACGTCGGGCATGGTCGCAACGACGAGGTCGGCGGCACTGATCCCGTCACCGGCCTCGCCCACGACCTCGATGCCCGGCTCGACACCCAACAGCATCACCAGTCCGCGCCGGAACAGCTCCTGGTCGTCGACGACGACGACCCTGATCTCCGCTGCGGTCGCCGCGGGGCGTTCTGCCGTGAGGCCCATGGCGCAACTATGGCAGAGGTGGGGGGTCCGTGAACATCGATGAACTAGGTGTGGTGGTCACAACGGATCATCGTGACCACCACACACGTGACCAGATCAGGTCAGCTCGAGGGAGATCACTCCATAGTCATAACCACGTCGGCGGTAGACCACCGAGGGCTTCTCACTCTCCTTGTCGACGAACAGGTAGAAGTCATGCCCGACGAGCTCCATCTCATAGAGCGCCTGCTCCAGGGTCATCTTGCTGGCGGGGTGGGACTTCTCGCGGACCACGAGAGGACCGTCGCCGGTCACGGTCACGGGACCGACCTTGCGCTCGGAGGTGCCGGGGTCCTCTTCCTCCACCTCGGCGGGTGGCAGGCTCCGGGCCATCGCCTGGGCCACCGACTCCGGGGTGTGCATGCCGCGATGGACCTTGCGGCGATCGGCGGCGCGCCGCATCTGCGAGGCCATCTTGTCCAGAGCGAGGTCCAGTGCGGCCATCTTGTCCTCGGCGGCCGCCTCGGCGCGCACGATGGGGCCCTTGGAATGGGCCGTGAGCTCGACACGCACCGCTCGTTCGGGCTCTCGGGCCCGCACTTCCTTCTCGATCAGCACCTCGACCCGGATGATCCGGTGATCGTGCTTCTCGAGTCGAGCGAGCTTGTCCTCGACGTGCTGACGGAACCGCTCCGACACCTCACAGTGCCGGCTGCTGACTACGACATCCACCGCAGACCTCCAGTTTGTTCGACTACCTTGCGTGCTGCTGGCCGGAGACTCCCGTCCGGCCAGGCGGGACGGAGCACCCCGGGGCGGACTGCTGCCGGAGTCAGGGCCACGACGTGGCGGTGCCCGGTCAGATCCTCACCGCACCAGACTGCGCGCTACGCCCGAATTCGGACGCAGGCCTCGGCTCCCCGATGAAGTCGCGGAACCGGATGTACTCCATGTTCAGACGCTAGTCCGCCCCACCCGAAAGTGGTAGGGCCTCACGAAACGACACCTGCGACCATCGGCGGGGGCGGGAGCCGACGGCGGGTTGCCGCGACCGTCGAGATCGCCGTCACCGGTACGCCGGCGTCCTCCAGTGCTCGCTGGGCCTCCCGTGCCGTGGCACCTGTCGTGAGCACGTCGTCGCAGACCACGATGGCCATCGGGCGGCCCTGGCGCGCCAAGGCGGAACGAGCGGCGGGGCGCACCGACATCGTGTCCCGCAGGTTGGCCGCCCTCTCCGAGGAGCTCAACCCCGCCTGGTCAGCCACCACGCTGCGCTCGACCAGCACGCGCCCGACCAACGCCTCGTGCCCGTCTCGACCCAGCGCCCGGGCAGCGGAGCGCGTCACCCGCAGCATCGGGTCGTGCCCGCGTCGTCGGACCACCTCCGGTCGGGAGGGCACCGGCACCAGGACCACGACTGGCGCCGAGCTGGTCGCGCCCAGGACCGACTCGACGGCCACCGACAGCACCCGACCCAGCGGCCCGGCCAGGCTCAGCGCGGCGTGCTCCTTGTGCGCGAGGACCATGGCACGCAGCAGCCCGTCGTACTCCCCGCCGGCGAAGCAGGCTGCCAGACCCGGAGGGCACGGCGTCGGCCGAACGGGGCGTGCCGAAGCGGGCAGCTCGCCGACACACCCCTGACACAGCGCCCTTCCAGGGGCAGCGCAGCCGACGCAGCGTCCCCCGTGAACCAGGTCGAGCCACGCATCGAGCACCCCCGGATCCTGGCCCGGACTTGGGCTGGCCGACTGGGCACGGCGCCACGACTGTGGAGCACGAGTCCAGGCATCCGGGCTGTGCGCCGAACAGGCCGTTCAGCGACCGTACGCCGCAGACAGGAACCGTTCGGTCGACCGGGCCCACTGACCGCTGCTCGTGAGCCGGAAGAGCCGTTGGTCCGGAGTCACGATGAGCAGGGGGAGGTCGACGTCGGGGGACACGACGAGCGAGGACGCCACCTCGCGGAAGAGACCGGGCTCGACCAGCCCCTGGGAGATCGGCGACCCGTCGACGGAGACGAACGAGACCGCACTGGTCTCCGCCGTGGGGCGGCTCAGCAGGGCCAGAGTGGCAGGGTCGCGCCAGCCGATGTCTGCGACCCGAGCGCCGTCGACCAGACCGGACGGCACCGAGCGCACCTGACCGACCCCGGAGACAGCACCCTCGTCGCCCCGCAGGATGTCAGCGATCCGCAACGTCGGGTTGGCGTCGCCGGCGAGCCCGAAGACGATGCGGCTGCCGTCGCGGGCCATCGAGAACGCTGCCACGGTGGCACCGGTGACACCCGGCACCCGCAGCTGGGTGGCCTTGCCGTCGCGGAGGACCCACACTTGGGCCCCCGAGCGAGTCCGATCCACCACCCAGACGTCACCGAACAGGTCGAAGGAGGGCCGCAGCAGGTCGGTGCCGCGCAAGGCCCGAGCGGCCCGGGCGTCGTCGGCGCCCTCCCCACCGGGTGCCAAGAAGAGCGACGACCCGTTCTGTGAGACCGCAGCGAACCGCCGCGGCGTACCGCCCACGGCCAGGCTTCTCAGGGAGTAGCCGGCACGCCCCAGCGGCCCCGGCGCCGCCGTGCCCGCGGCGGCGTCTGCCTGGACCACCTTGCCACCGCGCAGTCCCCACAACCGCGAGCTCTCGGACTGCCCTCCCGCGTCGTACTGCTCACCGCTGGAGACCGAGACGTCGAGCCTTCCGGCCGGGAGCGGCACCGGGGCGCCGTCGACCGTCAGCCGGATCCTGCTGATCCCCGGGACCTGGCGCAGGGTCCAGGCCAGCTGGTCCATCATTCGACCGAGCTCGCCGGGGGACGCTCCGAGCACGTCGCGGGAGACCGGGACCTCGGCCACGCCACTCACCGTGACCACGACAGAGAGGTCCAGGGTCGTCCGGGAGGGGATCGCCGAACGGGTCACCTGTCCGAGCGTGCTGCCCGGGCCTGCCAGAAGCCCGCGCACGAGGTTCGTGGCCGTCTGTTCTCCTCGCGGGATGAAGATCGGGTCCGGAAGCAGCACCTCACCGGTCTGATCGAAGAAGTAGAGGTTGAACCGGGCGAAGTTGCGCTCGAAGTACGAGGTCGGCACCACCAGTGCGTCAGGAGGGTTGTCGATGCGCCACTGTCCGCTCTCGGAGACCAGCTTCAGCGCCAGCGTCTCGGAGCCACCGGTTCGCCCGCCGAGCCAGCCACCGCGAGGATCCAGCCGTCTGGTGTCGGTGAGCCTGACCCTGGCGCCGAAGGCCGTGGTCTCCACGTTGGGAGTCTCGTAGATGAGCGTTCCCCTGTTCGGCTCCCAGGTGGTCCGCGCGCGGGCGCTGAGGAAGGTCCGAGCCACCGACATGCTCAACGGGTTCGCCCGCATCGCCACCAGGAACCCGGAGACGATGGCCGCGGGCGTGCCGTCCTTGGCCGGCCCGGACGGAGTGAAGTACGGCGCGTCCGCAAGCTGTCCCGGCGGGTCGATGGACTCACGGTGCACTCCGCCCGACTCGGGCAACGTGGCACAGCCGCCGACGAGGAGGACCGCTGCCACGAGCACGAGACGAAGGGCCCGTGGAATCTGGCCCGGAGTCCTCATGAGACACCGCCGGTCGCGTCGACCGTGCCTGGGCGCAGACCCGTCACATCGGCAGGGATCAGAGGCAGTGGGCTGTGCGCGATGACGTCTCCCGCGCGGCGCGGAACGGTGAGCCGGAACTGGGCACCTTCACCGGGTGATCCCCATGCCTGCAGCCAGCCGCCGTGCAGTCGGGCGTCCTCGAGGGCGATCGCGAGTCCGAGGCCGGTGCCTCCGGTGGTGCGCGCCCGGGCCTGGTCGGCGCGCCAGAACCGGTTGAAGACCATCGCTGACTGGCCAGGCTGCAATCCCACGCCGTGGTCACGAACGGTCAGTGCGACCGCCGTGCCTTCGGAGGCCAGCCGCACGGTCACCACGGAGCCGTCGGCGTGGTCGATCGCGTTGGTCACCAGGTTTCGGACGATCCGCTCGACCCGTCGTGGGTCGACCTCGGCCAGGGAGACGCCCGGGTCCTCGATCTCCACCTGGACACTGCGCTGCCGTGCCATCGGCGAGGTGGCGGCGACCACGCGGTGCACGATGTCGGCGAGGTTGGTGTCCTCGAGGTCCAGCACCGCGGCGCCTGCGTCGAAGCGGCTGATCTCGAGCAGGTCCGCCAGCAGGTTCTCGAAGCGGTCGAGCTCGTTTTGAAGCAGCTCGGCCGAGCGCGCGGTCACCGGGTCGAAGCCTGCCCGGGCGTCGAAGAGCACGTCCCCGGCCATGCGGACGGTCGTGAGCGGCGTACGCAGCTCGTGGGAGACGTCGGAGACGAAGGTCCGTTGGACACGCGAGAGCTCGACCAGCTGGCGAATCTGCGACTGCAGCGCCTCGGCCATCTGGTTGAACGACGTGGCCAGCCGCGCGATGTCGTCCTCGCCCTTGACGTGCATCCGCTCCTCGAGACGCCCCGAGGCGATCCGCTCCGCGACCCGACGGGCGAGCCGGACCGGGGTGATCACCTGACGGGTGACCAGGAGCGCCACCCCGGCGACCGCGACCAGGAGCAGCACGCCGGCGGTGAGGAGCACCCGACGCAGCAGGAGCAGGGTCTGCTGCTCCTGCCCCATCGGGAACAGGTAGTAGAGGGCGTAGGTGCCGCCGTCCGAGGGCAGCACCACCGTGGAGCCGACCGCGACGCCGGGCTCGGCGCTGCGGGCATCGAGATAGCGGATCCGGGTGAACGCCCACACCAGGACGTCGTCCGCGCCGTCCATCCCGTCGCGCATCGTGTCCGGGACGCTTCGCGAGTCCACCGCGGGCGTGGTGCGTACGCCGCCGGAGGTGGTGCCCTTCCCGACCGGGCCGAGGACGATCACCTCGAACCCCTTCACCTCACCGCGCGCCACCAGGCTCTCGACGAGCAGCCGCAGCTGGGTGTCGGGATCGAAGTCGTTGCCGCCGGCAGAGCTGAGCCGCTCACGCGCAGTGGCGGTCTCGCTGCGTGCCTCCGCGAGGGAGGCGTCGACCCGGCTCTTGACCAGCCCGTCGGTGATCTGCCGGATCACCAACACTCCGACCGACCCCACGACCAGGGCACTGAGCACCACGATCGCACTCACCACGCGGGTCCGCAGTGAGCGCCTCCAGAAGCTCAGGGTGCTCCCCGGCAGGTGGCGAACCGAGGCGAGGGCTTCAGCCAGTCGCAGCTGGCTCATCCGCCGTGCCCGCCTTGTAGCCGACGCCGCGCACAGTCACCACGAGCGTCGGGTTCTCCGGGTCGGCCTCGATCTTGGCTCGCAGACGCTGCACGTGCACGTTGACCAGCCTGGTGTCGGCCGCGTGCCGGTAGCCCCACACCTGCTCGAGCAGGACCTCGCGGGTGAACACCTTGCGAGGGTTCTGCGCCAGGCACACCAACAGGTCGAACTCCAGCGGGGTCAGGGCGATCGGCGCACCGTGCCGGCTGACGGAGTGGCCCACGACGTCGATGACGAGATCGCCGAGGTGCAGGTCCTCGGGCGTGGGCACCTCGAAGCGGCGTACGCGGGCCCGGATGCGTGCCACCAGCTCCCTGGGCTTGAACGGCTTCGCGACGTAGTCGTCGGCCCCGGACTCGAGGCCGACGACGACGTCGATGGTGTCGCTGCGCGCAGTCAGCATCACGATGGGCACGCCGGACTCGGCCCGGATCTCGCGGCAGATCGCGATGCCGTCCTTGCCGGGCAGCATCAGGTCGAGCAGCACCACGTCGGGACGGAACGTGCGGAACGCCGCCATGGCGGCGTCCCCACGCATCACGATCTCGCTGTCGAAGCCCTCTTGGCGCAGCACGAGCATGAGCATCTCGGCCAGGGCCGCGTCGTCGTCGACGACGAGGACCCTTGGCCGGTCAGCCGCATCAGGTTGTGCCACGCGTGAGAGCCCCGGTCCGTCTCAGTACCGGTAGTGGTCGGACTTGTAGGGACCCTCGGCCGGGATGCCCAGGTAGGAGGCCTGGTCGTCGGTGAGGGTGGTCAGGTTGACGCCCAGTGCGGACAGGTGCAGCCGGGCGACCTCCTCGTCCAGGTGCTTGGGCAGCACGTAGACGCCCACGGGGTACTCCTCGGTCTTGGTGAAGATCTCGATCTGGGCCAGCACCTGGTTGGTGAACGAGTTCGACATCACGAACGACGGGTGGCCGGTCGCGTTGCCGAGGTTCATCAGGCGACCCTCGGACAAGACGATGATCGCCTTGCCCGTCGGGAAGGTCCACAGGTCGACCTGCGGCTTGACGGTCTTGCGCTCGGCGACGCCGTCCGCCTCGAGACCAGCCATGTCGATCTCATTGTCGAAGTGACCGATGTTGGCCACGATCGCGTTGTGCCGCATCTGGCGCATGTGGTCGACGGTGACGACGTCCTTGTTGCCAGTGGAGGTGATGATGATGTCGGCCGTTGCGAGCGCGTTCTCGAGGGTGTCGACCTGGTAGCCGTCCATCGCCGCCTGCAGCGCGCAGATCGGGTCGATCTCGGTGACGATGACCCGGGCGCCCTGGCCGCGCAGCGACTCCGCGCAACCCTTGCCCACGTCGCCGTAGCCGGCCACGACTGCGACCTTGCCGCCGATCAGCACGTCGGTGGCCCGGTTGAGACCATCGATCAGGGAGTGGCGACAGCCGTACTTGTTGTCGAACTTCGACTTGGTCACCGAGTCGTTGACGTTGATGGCCGGAAAGAGCAGCGAGCCCTCGCGCAGCATCTCGTAGAGACGGTGCACCCCGGTGGTGGTCTCCTCGGTGACGCCCTTGACCGAGTTGGCGATCGGGGTCCAGTGGGTGGTGCTCTTGGCGATCTGGGCCTGGAGGACCTCGAAGACGATCCGCTGCTCGGTGCTCGCTGCGGTGGCCGGGTCGGGCGCCTCGCCCGTCTTCTCGGCCTGGACGCCGAGGTGCAGCAGCATCGTGGCGTCACCGCCGTCGTCGAGGATCATGTTGGGTGTGCCCTCTGCCCAGTCGAGGATCTGCTGGGTGCACCACCAGTACTCCTCGAGGCTCTCACCCTTCCAGGCGAAGACCGGGACGCCCTGCGGGTTCTCGGCGGTGCCCTCGCGCCCGACGACGACCGCGGCAGCGGCGTGGTCCTGGGTGGAGAAGATGTTGCACGAGGCCCAACGGACCTCGGCGCCGAGGTCGACGAGGGTCTCGATGAGTACGGCGGTCTGGATGGTCATGTGCAGCGAGCCGGCGATGCGCGCCCCGGCGAGGGGCTTGTCGGCGCCGTAGCGCTCACGCATCGCCATCAGACCGGGCATCTCGTGCTCGGCGAGAGCGATCTCGGTGCGACCGAAATCGGCCAGGGAAAGGTCAGCGACCTTGAAGTCAATGAGGGTGTCCTTGAGTGCAGTGGGGTCAGATGGTCAGCGCACGACGAAGCGTGCGGCTGCGTCTGACCACGATCTCGTGCGAAAGGCGCGCCCAGTCATGGTACTCAACCCGACCGCGCTGCCCAACCACCGCCAAGACGCCGCAGACGGAGCGGGGTCAGCGCCGAAGGTCGGGCTCGAGGTAGATCACCTGGGCAAGCGGCTCGGCCTCGCGGATGGCCCTCTCGGCCGCATCGATGGCCTGGGCCACTCCCGCGGCCGTGGTCGATCCGGGTACGGCGATCTTCGCCGCGACGAGGAGCTCCTCGGGACCCAGGTGCAGCGTCTTCATGTGGATGACGCCCTCGATCCCGTCGGTGCCGGTGAGCGCGGCGTGGATCCGGCGACGCGAATCGGGAGTGGCCGACTCACCCAGCAGCAGGCTCTTGGTCTCGATGGCGAGGATCACGGCCACGACCACGAGGAGCACACCGATCAGAGCGGTGCCGAGAACGTCGAAGACCGGGTTGCGGGTGATCAGGGTCAGGCCGACGCCGAAGAGCGCGAAGGTGAGACCCGTCAGTGCCGCGAAGTCCTCCAGCAGGATCACCGGGAGCTCGGGTGCCTTGGCACGGCGTACGAACTGCACCCAGGGGGTCCTGCCGCGGACCTTGTTGCTCTCGGCGATGGCCGTGCGGAAGCTGAAGCCCTCCATCACGATCGCCACACCGAGGACCACCAGCGGCACCCACCACCAGCGACCGTCGAGCTGGCCGAGGTCTCCGGGGCTGGCCTGGACCTCGTGCCACTTGTGGTAGGCCTCGTAGAGCGCGAACAGGCCACCGACGCTGAACAGCACGATCGCCACGATGAAGGAGTAGATGTAGCGCTCGCGTCCGAAGCCGAAGGGGTGTTCCGGGGTCGCATCCTTCTTCGCACTGCGGCCGCCGACGAGCAGCAGGAGCTGGTTGCCCGCATCGGCAACCGAGTGGATCGCCTCTGCCAGCATCGATGAGGACTGGGTCAGCGCGAACGCCACGAACTTGGTCACCGCGATGCCGGTGTTCGCGAGCAGGGCTGCGACCACCGCCCGGGTACCGCCATCAGTTGACATGGCGCGAGGTTACCGTTGCGCCTGGCCCACCTGGAGGTAGGCCGCGGCATAGGTCCCGGCCAGCAGCATCGCGGCGTAGCGAGCCACGTCGCCCTCGGCCTCGGAACCGATCTCTTCGATGCGGACGCCCTGGCGAGTGGCGGACTCCTCGAGCTGCGCACGGGTCTGGCGCACCGCGTCGTCCTGCGACCCGTCGTCCAGCACCACCAGCGCCGGACGGCGCTGGTCCCCGTCGTCGGAGAAGGGGTCGGCGAAGACGTCGACTGGGGCTGCGGCCTCGAGCACCGGCAACAGGTGCTCGGCGTCGGCTGCGAGCGCGGTGCGACCGGTCGCCCGGCGGATCGACTCCGCGATCCGACGACCGGCACGGGCCGCGAGCACGGTCCCGCCCCAGATCACCGGGTCGGAGTCGGCGATCCCGATGGCCAGGATCTTGGCCGGGTTGATGGCGATGTCCTTGTGCGGGCTGCAGGCCAGCGCCACCTCGTCAAGCGCGTCGGCCACCACGTCGGGGTCGGTCTGAGGACCGAGATGCAGCCGGTCGAGGAGGTCGAGGACCACCACGGCCACGGCCAGCTGGTCCCCGGTCTGGGTCGGCAGCAGGGTCACGTAGCGGCCCTGCGCGTGCTCGGCCACCAGGGAGCCCGCCGGTGCGGCCACGACGAGCTGGCAGCCCCGGCGTACGGCTTCGGCAACGGCACGGGCGGTGGCGGGGTCACGGCCCTCGGGCGCCAGCACCACGACGAGGTCGAGGCTTCCGACCCAGCCGGGCAGCCCTGATCCGGGCCACGCCACGAACGGCACCGGGCAGACCGGCTCCAGGACCGCTCGCAGCAGGCGGGAGTCGGGACCGGCAGCCACCACTGCGCGCGACGGGCTGTCACTGAGTCGCTGCACCGCCTCGCTGACGCCCTCCGCGGCAGCGCCGGCCTCGCGGCGTACGCGCGCGCCACTCTCGGCCAGATAGCGCAGGCGTACGTCGGCCCGGCCGAGCGCCACCTCGTCGTCGAGCAGACCGTCGTCGAAGGTCATCGTGGTCGGCCGAGCGCTCAGGCCGGCTTGCGGGCCTCGTCGACGAGCAGCACCGGGATGTCGTCGCGCACGGGGTAGGCCAGCCCGCAACCGACGCAGACCAGCTCCTCGGCCGCCTCGTCGACCGCCAGGGACTGGTGACACGCCGGGCAGACAACGAGGTCGAGCAGCAGGCTGTCGAGGTTCATCGGTCGCTCCTTCTGATCACGGTCAGGACGTCGTCGCGAAGCCTGACCATGGTGGCTTCGTCGGCGCCCTCCGCGTTGAGGCGGAGCAGCGGCTCGGTGTTGGACGCTCGCACATTGAACCACCAGTCGGCGTGCGTGACGCTGAGGCCATCGAGGTGGTCGACCACCACACCCTCCCGACCGGACCACTGCCGTTCCAGCTCATCGGTCACGGCCGCCTGGTCCTCGACCTCGGAGTTGATCTCTCCGCTCGCGAAGTGCCGGACGTAGGGAGCCAAGAGCTCCGAGAGCGCCTGGCCCGATTCCGCCAGGGCCGCCAGCGCGTGCAGGGCTGCCAGCATCCCGGAGTCGGCGCGCCAGAAGTCCCGGAAGTAGAAGTGACCGGAGTGCTCGCCACCGAAGACGGCGCCGGTGCGGGCCATCTCTGCCTTGATGAACGAGTGCCCCACCCGAGTACGCACCGGGACCCCGCCCTCCTCCAGCACGACCTCGGGCACACCCCGTGAGGTGATCAGGTTGTGGATGATGGTGTCTCCGGGCGACTTGGCCAGCTCGCGCTTGGCGATCAGTGCCGTCAGCACGCTGGGGCTGACCAGCTCACCGCGCTCGTCGACCAGGAAGCAACGATCGGCGTCCCCGTCGAAGGCGAGGCCGATGTCGGCGCCGGTCTCCCGCACCCGAGCCTGGAGGTCGACGAGGTTGGCCGGCTCGATCGGGTTCGCCTCGTGGTTGGGGAAGCTGCCGTCGAGCTCGAAGAAGAGCGGCTCGACCTCGACATCCACCTGCCCGAGCACGGCAGGTGCAGTCAGCCCAGCCATGCCGTTGCCGGCGTCGACGACCACCTTCAGGCGGCGGCCGGCCACCGGCGCGAGGGAGAGCAGGTGGGTCGCGTAGTCGGCGAGCAGGTCCTGCTCATCGACGAGGCCAGGTCGCGCCGCCACCTGCAGCTCACCTGCGGCGACGTGGTCGCGGATGTCGGCCAGCCCGGTCTCCATGCCGATGGGCGCGGCGAACGCTCGGCACATCTTGATGCCGTTGTAGCGAGCAGGGTTGTGACTCGCGGTGAACATGGCTCCGGGACGCTCGAGGCGACCGGAGGCGAAGTAGAGCTCGTCGGTGCTGGCAAGCCCGATCACGGTGACGTCGGCGCCGGCCAGCGCGGCACCCTCGGCGAAGGCCTGGGCCATCCCGGGCGAGGACGGCCGCATGTCGTAGCCGACGACCACGCTGGCGGCGCCGGTCACCGCGACGAAGGCGTTGCCCACGCGACGCGCGAGGTCGTCGTCGATCTGGTCGGGAACGGTTCCTCGGACGTCGTAGGCCTTGAAGGTCTTGCCGAGGCTGGCAGGGTCGCTGGTGGACATGGTTGGACCATATCGACCTGGCTCTCGCCAGCCCCGGGGACTACTCCGAGCGCAGGGACCGGAGGTGCCCGCGGCGTACGCCTTCGGCGGGCGGGGCGCCGTGGAGCGGCACCTGCACCTCAACCGGGCGCGGCTGAGCAGCTTCGCGGACGGCGTCGGCCAGGGCCAGCAGGTCGTCGGAGGTCGGACCCTGCTCGTGCTCGCGGGAGAGACGCAGCACCTCCCACCCACGCGGTGCCGAGAGCCGCTCGCTGTGCGCGTCGCACAAGTCGTAGGCGTGCGGCTCGGCATAGGTGGCCAAGGGACCGACCACGGCGGTCTGGTCGGCGTAGACGTAGGTGAGCGTGGTCGTGGCCGGCCGCCCGCAGGCGGTGCGCGAACAACGACGGAGGAGGCCCACGCCCAGGACGCTACAACCTCTCGGGGCCATGCACCCTTAGGCTCGCGGCGTGAGCTTCTCCCCGCCCCCACACCCTGCCGGGGCCCCCCGCTCCGCCGGCCACCGGGACCGGCGCGGGCGCGGCATGCGCGGCCCTGCCTACGGCGAAGGGGCCCTCGGCGGCCGAGTGCCTGCCGATCTCAGTGCACGAGAGCGCTTCGACCGGATCGCCGTCGAGGTGATGAGCGAGGTCGAGGAGCTCTGGGCAGACGAGCTCGCGCTGGTGGAGCTGGCGGTGGAGGACATTCCGGTGCTCCCCGGGACCTGGGTCGCACCGCGGGTACCGCTGGCCTCGTTCGTGGCCGCGACACCGACCACGCCCCCCAGGCTGGTGCTGTTCCGACGGCCGATCGAGCACCGCGCGCAGAGTCAGACCGACCTGGCTGCGCTGGTGCTCACCGTGGTGGCCGAGCAGCTCGCCGGCCACCTCGGGGTGCCCCCCGAGGACGTGCACCCCGACTACGAGGACTGAGCACGCCACGTCGCCCCAGGCCCGTCCGGGTCACTCGCGCCGGACCTCCGGTGTGCGGGCCGTGCGGGCCGCTGCGTCGAAGACCGCGGAGCCCACTCCCTTCTCCGAGCCCCTGTCCACCGTGACCACCACGCCGGCAACCAGACCCTGCGTGGCCGACCTGAGCACGATGTGCCGGGTGCCCCCGGGCAGCGAGTAGCCGGCCGTGGCCGCCTGCTTCACCGAGACCCGTTTGGTCTCGAGGCGCTTCCCGGTGCGGTCGAAGGACAGCACCTCCACCACTCCGGCAGCACCAGTGGCGGAGACCCGCAGCTCGGCCTCGACGCCCTCCGGGACACCGAGCGCCGAGCCGTCGGCGACCGCGCCGGCTGCGCCGGCGTACGCCTCGTCACCGGCGACGATCGAGCGCACCGTGGCGACGATCCGCTGTGCCGAGCTGATCCGCAGCGCCAACGGCTGACCGTCGAAGATCGCGGTCACCGGCACGGCGAGCACCGAGCCGGGAGGCACTCGCACGGTGTCGTCGCGAGGGGGGTCGAAGGTGCCCTCTGCGCCGAGCACCTCGATCTTTGCCAACGCCTCCACCTCACCCGCGTTGGCGACCAGCAAGATGGCCTGAGACGGCTTGCGTGGCAACCCGGTGAGCAACAGGCTGCGCGCCGCCGGGGGTTGGGGCGCCACCCATTCGCGGACCGGGGTCCCGACGAGGTCGCGTGCGTAGGAGTCGGCGGCGACGACCGCGACCAGACCGCGGGCAGTGGTCACGTGCACGGCGAGATCGCCGACCGCGGGAGCCACCTCCGCGAGGTCGAAGGTCTTGGTGGTGCCCGCAGGCACGAACAGCCCCCGCAGCCCAGGAGTCTCCACCAGCCCCTTGGGGCCGTAGACGTCGACGTCGATCACGGCGTCACCGTCGCGCGGGTTGGCGATCAGCAACGTGGTGGAGTGCGCCTGGCTGCCGCCGACCCCGACGAACCACCACTCGGCACGCGCCTCGGGACAGGTGGCCAGCGCCAACCAGCGCCCGCTGCGCGCCACCTGGTTGGCGAAGACTCCTTCTGCCTCCGCTGGGGGTACGACGACCTCGCTGGCCGTCTTGCCCGACGGATCCAGCGGGGCGACCTCGACCCGACCACCCCGGCCGGCATCGAGGGCCGAACCACCCGACTGCACCGTCGAGCCGGGCAGTCCGCCCGGACAGACCAGGGTGCGACCGACCTGCTGCGGGGCGCCGACTCCGGGAGCCACCTTCGCCGGCACACCGGCCCGTCCGGCCAGGACCAGCGCCGCTGCGGTGACCAGGACCGCCAACAGGGCCGGCCACGAGCGCTGCCGGCGCACGACGACCTCCTGGACGCTCATCGCCGTCTCCTGCCGGGGAGTGCGAGCACAACGGCGGCCAGCACCGTGACCAGCTGGATTCCCAGGGCGATCAGGTGTGGCAGGTTCGAGGTGCTCCCGATCGCGGTCAGGGTCGCCGGACCCTCGAGCCGCCACGCCCGCGAGTCCGGGGTGGGAGCGCTGGCACCGGTGAAGCCCTCAGCCGCGTCGAAGGCACCCGTGACCGCCGCGCTGACCCGGGGCGGGGCGTAGACGTAGGTGATCCCGAACGAGGACAGCTTCTTGCTCACCCCGGGGTCGGAGCCTGCCAACAGGCTGCCCAGCGCGGTCGTCAGGTCGGTGCGCTCGGGAGTCAGGGCGAGCACGGCGTCGTCACCGATGCGCAGGGTGCCTCGGCGAAGCACGCGGTAGCGCACGTCGGTGCCACGCGCGCCACCGCGCAGCACGAGAACTGCCTGAGCGTTCGTGGCGCCCGTGAGCTCGGTCATGTACGCCGGCAGGCTCGCCGCCGTTCCACGGGTGAGCGGCCCGGACTCGTCCTGGGTGAGCCACCACGCTCCGCCCAGCGCTGGTGCCGCCACGGCACCGAGGGCGGCGATCGCGCCCACGACCTGGCGCCAGCCGAAGCTGGCCTCGGAGGCGATCCGGACCACCCCGGCCGCACCGATGCCGGCAGCGACGACAAGGCCTGCCTGGAGGACCAGGAGCGGGAAGCCGATCCACGGCCGAACCGCCCCTGCGATTCCCGGGAGCTCGACGGGGGCGTAGGAGAGGCCGAGGAGCACGAGTGCCGCGGCAGCCACGACGACCCAGGCACGTGCCACGCGGTGCCGAGTGTCGGGTCGGACCAAGGCAGCCAGAGCAGCAAAGGGCAGACCGACCGCCATCCACCACGGCGCCGAGCCGGGACCGCCACTGCGACCGAGCAACAGCTCCCACCACATCGGTCGGAGCGGGAGTACGTCGGCCCGCCCGGCCTCGAAGAGCCAGGCCCCGGGCTCGCTCAGGGTGGCGATCGCCCAGGGGAGCACGAGCAGCAGCGCGACGACCGGGATCATCAGCACCCGGCGCCAGTCGACCTTGCGTCCCAGGAGGTAGGGCGCGAGCGCGAGGAGCAGCAGCACCAGCGGCAGCGCGACCGGCACGAACGCGACGAGCAGGCCGACCCCGATCGCCGTACGCCAGCGGGCGCGTTCGCGGCGCTCGGGATCCTCCGAGGCCATCGCGAGAGCCGAGGTCGCGGCAATCGGCAGCAGGATCGCGGCCGCGACCGTCCCGAGGCGACCCTGCTGCACCGATCCCGAGAGCGTCGGGACGAGCGCGTAGGCCACCGCCGCCCACAGCGGGGCCCAGCGACCCGGCATCACTCGGCGGGTGAAGCGGTGAGCGGAGAGCAGGCAGAGCGGCACCGCCATCACGAACAGCAGCCAGATCAACCACGAGGTCGCACCGAGCAGCAGGGTGCCGAGAACGGCGAGCACGAGCACGTAGGACGGCGCCGGGTCGGATGATCCGGTGCCCAGCGCGTGCCAGCCGTTGGCCCACAGGCTCCACCAGTGGCCGACACCGTCGGGTGGGCTCAGCAGCGCACCGCCGTGCAGCGGACTTCCCGAGAGCAGCTCGCGGTTGGCCAGCACAGAGAGCACCACCAGCACGAGGGCGGTCCACAGTGCCGGGCTGGTGAGGATGCGACGGACAGGTGAGCGTCCGTGCTCGTCGTGACGGGTCAGCCGCTCACGACCGGAGTCGACCAGCAGGGCGGCGACGTCGCTGAAGAAGTCCAGCCCGTGCCGGTAGGGCAACCAGGCCGGAGCGAGGAGATCACGGACCTCGGCGCGGTCCACCGTCACCGTGCCCCGGCGGGCACGACGGCCGGAGAGGATGCGTCGGGGGCGCAGGTAGACCCAGACCAGGGCGGCAAGCTCGTCGCGCGCCTCCTCGCTGGCGCGGACGAGCAGGAACCCGATCACTCGAAGCAGGCCGCCGAAGAACAGCCGCACCACTCGCCACGGCAACAGCGCGGCACGGCTGTTCAGCAACAGCGTGCTGATCGCGGCGGCCCGTTCGGACTGGCGCGGGTGGCGGACCAGGGTGGTCTCGCGCTGGCCCCGGTGAGCGGCCTCCACGTGGTACATCACCGCCTGTGGCAGCACGACCGCGCGGTGACCGGCGAGTGCTGCCCGCCAGCCGAAATCGAGATCGTTGCCCATGATCGGCAACAGGTCGTCGAAGCCGACCTGCTCCAGGACCTCGCGACGCACAAGCATGCCTGCGGTGTTGACCGCGAGCACCGGGTGGATCCGGTCGTGCTGACCCTGGTCGTACTCCCCCGGTTCCAGACCGGTCTCGCGACGCCCTGTGCCCGAGAGGGTCACACCCACCTCCAGCAACCGGCGCAACGAGGGCCACTCGCAGAGCTTGGGGCCGATCACGGCGTACTCCTCGCCCGCGTCAGCGGCAGCGGCGAGGAGCTCCTCGAGGCAGGTGGGAGCGGGGTTGGCGTCGTCGTGCAGCAGCCAGACCCATTCCTCAGGCTCGGCCGGCGGCTGCTGGGCAAGGCCGGCGCGGACGGCGGCGCCGAACCCGGTCTCCGGCGGCAAGGTGATCGGGTCGATACCGAGGGCGTCGCGGATCAGGGCCGGACTCTGGTCGACCGAGCCGGTGTCCACGGAGACGATCTCGTGGGGCAGGACCGTGGACTGCTCGAGACCGGCCAGCACCGCAGGCAGCCAGCGGGCGCCGTTGTGGCTGATGAGCAGGGCGGTGACCTTCACGAGGGGACACCCTACGAGGCGCCCGCCGCGCCCCGGTCGGTGAGACCGGGGCGACCGGGGCGATGCAGCGGAAGTCTCAGACCGCGCGCTTCTTCAGCTTGCGACGCTCTCTCTCCGAGAGACCACCCCAGATGCCGAAGCGCTCGTCGTTCTCCAGGGCGTACTCCAGGCACTCCTGGCGCACGTCGCAGGTCAGGCAGACCTTCTTGGCCTCCCGCGTGGAGCCACCCTTCTCCGGAAAGAATGCTTCCGGATCGGTCTGAGCGCACAGTCCGCGCTCAGCCCAGGCGGGATCCTCGGGCTGGTCATCCAGCAGATACAGTTCGCGCACAGTGTTTCGCCCCTCTTCGACCCTTCGATCCTGACGGACCGAGTTGCTAATCACACTGGTGTGATTACATGCCTGTCGCACCCGCTTCGTCAAGCCGAAGTCTGGTATTGGACCGCACTGGTACACACTTTTGTTCCCTTACGCTTCGCCCCGATTCTCATGAATTTCCCGATCTGGACAGGACGCAGGCCATGCCCGACGCGATCCCCCGCCGGATCACAGTGCTCTCCGGAGGCGTCGGCGGCGCCCGATTCCTGCAGGGCCTGCTGCATCTGGTCGAGCGCACCGCCGCCGCTGCGGAACCGACGCAGGTCACGGTCGTGGCCAACACCGCGGACGACATCTGGGTGCACGGGCTCAAGGTCTGTCCTGACCTCGACACCGTGATGTACACCCTGGGCGAGGGCATCGACCCCGAGCGTGGCTGGGGTCGGGTCGAGGAGACCTGGAATGCCAAGGACGAGCTCGCGGCGTACGGCGTGGAGCCGACCTGGTTCGGCCTCGGCGATCGTGACCTCGCCACCCACCTGGTCCGCACCCAGATGCTGGAGGCCGGCTACCCGTTGAGCGCGGTGACTGCTGCCCTGTGCAAGCGGTGGGAGCCCGGGGTCGAGCTGCTCCCGATGACCGACGACCGGGTCGAGACCCATGTGGTGATCGACGACCCCGAGACCGGCGAACGTCGTGCCGTGCACTTCCAGGAGTACTGGATCCGCCACCGGGCCTCGGTGCCGGCGCATGCCGTCGTCCCGATCGGGATGCCCGAGTCGACGGCTGGTCCCGGCGTGGTGGAGGCGATCACCGGCGCCGACGTGGTGATCGTGCCCCCGTCCAACCCGGTGGTCTCGGTCGGCACGATCCTGGGCGTCCCCGGCATCCGCGAGGCACTCAGCGCGACGACCGCGCCCGTGGTCGGCGTCTCCGGCATCATCGGCCGCGACCACGTGCACGGCATGGCCAGGCAGCTGCTCGAGGTGATCGGTGTCGAGGTCTCGGCGGCAGGTGTCGCTGAGCACTACGGGGCCCGCTCGGCCGGCGGTCTGCTCGACGGGTGGCTGATCGACAGCAGTGACGAGGCGCTGGTCTCCCGCGTCGAGGCCACCGGGATGCGCTGCCGCGCGGTCCCCTTGTGGATGAGCGACCCGGACGCCACTGCCGACATCGCCGCGGCGGCGCTCGACCTGGTGCGCTGAGCCGGTTGGAAGCCCGCCTGGAAGCCCGCTTGGAAGCCCGCTTGGAAGCTTGGGCGGTCGACGGCATCGGAGAGGTGAGCGCCTCGACCGACCTCGCGGCGCTGCTCTGCGATCTCGACCTCGCCGACGGGGACGTCGTCGTGGTGACGAGCAAGATCATCAGCAAGGCCGAGGGCCGGGTCCGGGAGGCCGAGCGCGACCAGGTCATCGCAGAGGAGACGGTGCGCGTGGTCGCCCGCCGCGGCCCGACCTCGATCGTGGAGAACCACCTCGGCCTGGTGATGGCTGCGGCGGGCGTCGATGCCTCCAACGTGGCCGCCGGGAGCGTCGTACTCCTGCCCAAGGACCCCGACGCCTCGGCTCGCACCCTCCGGGAGCAGGTGTACGCCGGCACCGGCCGCAACGTGGCCCTCGTGATCAGCGACACCGCGGGCCGGGCCTGGCGCACGGGGCAGACCGACCTGGCCATCGGTGTGGCAGGCCTGCACCCGCTCGAAGACTTCGCTGGGACCACCGACTCCTACGGCAACCCCCTGGCCGTCACCGCACCGGCCGTGGCTGACGAGATCGCCGGCCTCGCCGAGCTGGTCACCGGCAAGCTGGGTGCGCGACCGGTCAGCGTGGTGCGCGGTCTCGGCGCGCGGGTGCTCCCGGCGGGCGACCATGGGCCCGGCGCCCGGGTGCTGCTCCGACCACGCGAGCAGGACATGTTCGCCCTCGGCGCGCGAGAGGCGGTGCTCGCCGCCGTCGCGGGGAGCGATCCGGACTGTTTCGGCGCCCCCGCCCAGCCGAACGAGATGGTGGCCGCCCTGCGGCGATGCGGGCTCGAGGGCGCGGTCCTCGGCGCCTCGGTCGTGGTGCACCTCGACGGGGAGCCGCGCGACCAGGTCGCCCACGTCGAGCGTGCCCGCCTGGTCGCCCACGCACTGGGCTGGCGTCCGCACAGCGACACGACGCCGGGCGGCACCGTCACGCTCTTCCCCCCGGCTCCGTAGACTTCCCCCAGCAGCGACCCGACATGAAGGCGGATGAGTGGCCAAGATCAAAGCGCGCGACAACGAGCGACGAGCGGTCGTCGAGCAGCTGCGCAAGCAGCAGAAGCGCAAGGAACGCCAACGCGGGCTGCTGATCCTCGGGGCGAGCCTCGCGGTCGTGGTCGGTCTGCTGGCTGCGGCGATCATCCCCTACGTCAAGCAGAGCCGCGAGAACGACCGGCTTGCGGGCACGCCCGTCGCGGACATGGGAGTCTCTGCCTCGGCTGCCAGCTGCGACCCGGTCTCGAAGAAGAAGGCGACCGGCAACAACCAGCACCTCACTCCGCCCGAGAAGATCACCTACCCCGACGCCCCGCCAGCCTCTGGCCCGCACTGGGGCAACTTCTTGCAGGGCTCGGAGATCCGGCCCTTCTACACCGTCCAGGACCGCCCCGAGCTCGAACGCATGGTGCACAGCCTCGAGCACGGCCACACGATCCTCTGGTACGACGACACCGTGAAGCCCGGCACGAAGGCCTACACCGACATCAAGGCGATGGCCGCAAAGCTGGACAGCTACTTCATGGCCGCACCGTGGCAGTCTGCCGACGGCGCCGCGTTCCCCTCCGGCAAGCACGTCGCACTCACGCACTGGACCGGCCCCGAGGACCAGCAGGGCGTCACGCAGTACTGCGCCGCGCCAAGCGGGTCCGTGCTCTCGGACTTCATGAAGGCCTACCCGGCCTCCGACGCACCCGAGCCCGGAGCGGCGTAACCGCGCCAGCGCAGGTCAGGTCAGGTCGGCCCGGCCGACGCGCTTGAGCTCCTCGACCATCGCCTTCACGTCCTGGGCACGGTCGTAGGTCGTCACGAGCAGCGCGTCGCCGGTGTCGACGACGACCACGTCGTGGAGCCCGACCACGACCACCTGGCGTCCGCCCGCAGCGACCACCAGACCGCTCGCGTCCAGGGCAGTCACCAGCACGGGGTCACCGATCACGCCGAGCTCTCCCGAGGCAGCGCTCAGCGCGCCGAGGGAGGCGAAGTCGCCGATGTCCTCCCAGCCGAAGCTGCCCGGCACCATCGCCACCTTGCCGGCCGCTGCCGCTGGCTCGGCCACGGCATGGTCGATGGCGATCCGGGTCAGTCCCGGCCACCGCTCCGCGAGAGTCTCAGGCTCCCGGGCGATGGACCGCAGCCCCGCGGCCAGGTCGGGGTGCTCGAGGGCCAGCAGGTCCAGAAGGGTGGAGGCCCGGACCACGAACATGCCGCCGTTCCAGCGGTAGTCACCCGATGCGACGTAGGCGCGCGCACGCTCGGCGTCGGGCTTCTCCACGAACTCGGTGACGGCACGAGCGGTCGCGAACCCGTCCAGGAGGTCGGCGCTGCGGATGTAGCCGAAGCCCGTCGCAGGTCCGGTGGGCTCGATGCCGATGGTCACCAGCAGGCCGGTGGCGGCCACCGCGGCCGCCTCACGAACGCAGCGGGCGAAGCCATCCTGGTCGGTGATCACGTGGTCGGCCGCGAACGAGCCGATCAACGCCTCGGGATCCTCACGCTCCAGCTGAGCAGCGGCGAGCCCGATCGCGGCCATGGAGTCGCGCGGGGAGGGCTCGGCCACCACCCGGACGGTCTGGCCCAGCTGGTCACGCACAGCGGCCTCGTGCGCTGCGCCGGTCACCACGACGACCCGGTCTCCGACGAGCGGGGTGAGCCGGTCCAGGGTGTCCTGGATCAGCGAACGCCCACTGCCCGACAGGTCGTGCAGGAACTTGGGCGCTCCGGCTCGCGACAGCGGCCACAGCCGCGTGCCAGCGCCTCCCGCCGGGACCACGGCCCAGAGCCGGTCGATGCCGTCGGTTTCAAGGTTGGCTGCCATGGCGGGCATCCTGCCAGTCGCGGCCGGCGCTAGCGTGCCTCGGGTGAACCCGCCACGCACCTTCCCCGACCTGCTCGCCCACCGGCTCCGCACCGACCCGGGACAACCCCTGGTGACGGCGTACGACGACGACACGGGTGAGCGCACCGAGCTCTCGGTGACCACCTACGCGAACTGGGTCAACAAGACCGCCAACCTGTTCACCGAGGAGCTCGACCTCGAGCCCGGTGACACCGTGCTGCTCGACCTCCCGCCCCACTGGCTGGTGCCGGTCTTCCTCGGGGCCGCCTGGACTGCTGGTCTCGTGGTGACCACCGACCGCACCTCGGCCGGCTCGCTCGTGGTCTGCGGGCCCGCCACGCTGGCCGAGCATGCTGGGTCCGGGCACGCTGGGTCCGGGCAGCACGAGCGTGTGCTCGCCTGCTCGCTGCGCCCGTTCG
>JBDSBU010000070.1:0-5436 GCA_039921445.1 Marmoricola sp.
CAGACCGGAGCTGGCGCCGGTGACCGCGGCCACCTTGCCCGCCAGCGATCCGGGCTCGGGGTCGGCGGGCCAGCCGGGGAGCCGGCTGCGGACGGCGGGACCGACCTTGGAGAAGCCGGGAGCCACCAGGCGGTCCATCAGTGTGTCCACGCCGCGGGCGAACGACAGTGACAGCGCGCTCATCCTTCGAGCTTCTTGAAGGCGTCGGCCAGGCCCTTCTCGGCCTCGTCGCCGAGCTTCTTCAGGGCAGGAGCGAGCAGCGGAGCGACGTACTTCCCGATGCCCTTGAAGGTGAAGTCCGCGGTGTAGGTGAGCCGGCTGCCGCCGGCCGAGGTGGGGGTGATCCGCATCGTGTCGTGGGCGATCACCGAGGAGTTCTCACCGCGCAGCGCGAAGACGGTGTCGGGGCGGTGCTCGACGACCTTGTAGTCCAGCTTGGTCTCCTTGCCCATGAACTTCGAGGTGTTGTCGTAGACCGTGCCCAGGCCCCCGTCGCCGGAGACCAGCACGGTCTTGACGGTGCCGGGGTCCCACTCGTCGGTGTTGGTGAAGTCGCTGAGGTAGGCGAAAACGACGGCCGGGGACGCCGTGGTCTCCACGGTGCGCTCGATCTTCATGGCGGCCTTTCGGTGGGTGACTGGTCCTGCTGAGTTTGTGGGAATCGGAACCAGCCTAGGAGGCACCCACAATCCGGGGCGGTCAGCTCCCGCTGCCCTGCGGACCGTCGTCGACGGGCACGGCCTCGTGGTGCCGGGCGCCGCGGGTACGCCGGTCCTCCTTCATCTCGGCCTCGAAGAGGTGCCGGCGTCCCTGCACCAGCTCTTGTCGCGCGAGCTGCTCGAGCTCCTTGAAGACCGAGTAGTAGGTGTCGTCGTACTCCTCCATGATCTGGAAGGTCCACCTGCCCTCGATCACGTTGCGACCGACCAGCTCGCGCTCGACGCGGTCCGCGAGCTCGGGGTGCCCGGCCTCACGGAGCTCCTCGACCGCCTCCCCCAGGGTGAGGTCGGCGGTGCCGGAGAGCCGGTGGAAGGTGTAGAGGTGTCCACGCGCGACCTCCACCGCCTCCAGGGCCTCGGAGAGCTTGCCGAGGGCGGAGACGGTCTCGTCGCTGACGCCGACGGGTCGCTGGTGCTCGGAAAGGGGTGCGCTCATGCGGGAGGGGTTCCCCTCCGTCGCCCTTTGCTAACCGGACTGTCCGGGCTAACCGGGTTGTCCGGCGATGCTGATGTGCCAGCCGACGCCGAAGCGATCCACGCACAGGCCGTACTCATCGCCCCACATCTGCTTCTCCAGCGCCATCATCACCTGGCCCCCGTCGCTGAGGCGTGCCCAGTAGCCGCGCAGGGCCTCGGCGTCGTCCCCGCTGAGGCTGATGTACGGCGTGCCGCTTGCCATCTCGATCCCGGGCGGGGTGTCCGAGGCCATCAGGGTGTTGCCGTCGGGGGTCTCCAGGGAGGCGTGCATGATGCCGTCGGCGTTCTCGGCCCCGGGGTCGCCGTACTCGCCGAAGGTGTGGATCGCGAGCTCGCCACCCAGGACGTCGGCGTAGAACTGCATCGCCTCGCGGGTCTCGCCGGCGAAGTTCAGGTAGGGGTTCAGCTTGGTGCCCATCGGTTTCTCCCTCGTGTCGTTGCCTTCCCGTTCACCCTCGTGCACTTGGGGCCGTCTGGCTAGCGTGGCGACGACGACGGATAGAGCAAGGGAGAAGTGACGTGACCGAGCAGAACCCCGACCAGGAGCCAAGGGCCGAAGAGGTGGCCAGCGACAAGGTCGTCGAGATCATGCGCAGCGACCGGTTCTGCATGCTGACCTCGGTCGGCGAGGAGGGCCGGTTGCACGCACACCCGATGACCCCGCAGGAGGTCACCGATGACGGCGACGTCTGGTTCTTTCTCGACTCCTCCAGCGGCCAGGCAGCCAACATCACCGCCCAGAAGCGGGTCAACCTCGCCTTCTCCGACGGCTCGACCTGGCTCTCCATCGCCGGTCACGGCTCGCTCGCGCACGACCGCGCGAAGATCGAGGAGCTGTGGAACCCGATGGTCGCCGCCTGGTTCCCCGACGGGAAGGACTCCGAGAACCTTGCGCTCCTGCACGTCGAGGCCGACTCCGCGGAGTACTGGGACACCCCCGGCGGTCGCGTTGCCTCGGCGATCGCCTTCGTCAAGACCCGGATCACCGGCGGACGTCCGCCAGGCGAGAACGAGGCCGTCGACCTCTGAGGTGAGGCTGGCTCGCCGGTCGCGTTGGACAGATCTGCGAGTCGCCTTTACCGTCATCGGGTTCGTAAACCGCCCCGAGGACGCCGAGTCCTGCCCACCCCGGGGTGCCCGATGACTCCGAGGGCAGGAGTGGGGGACCCACAGGTTCCGCGTGCGAGCAATCGCACTTGGGGTGAAGCTGCCTGGTCGAACAGGCGGCGGAGCACTTTCTCGCTCAAACCCGACAGCTCACCTCACAGGCGTGGGAAAGGGCTCCGTCATCTCTGTCTCCAAGCGCGTCCAACGCCTGATCGCCCTGCCACTGCTGGCCTTCGCCATCGCAGCGGCCAGCTTCACCCTCGGACCGGTCTCGAGTGCCTCCGCCGCGAGCCGTGAGCACAAGATCCGGCAAGCCACCCGGGTGGCCGTCCAACAGATCGGCGACCCCTACAAGTACGGCGCCGCCGGTCCACGGGCCTTCGACTGCTCCGGGCTGATCAAGTACAGCTTCGACCGAGCCGGCATGCGCAGCGTGCCACGCACCTCCTCGGCGCAGGCGCGCTACGCCAAGCGGATCAAGAAGAGCAGGCTGCGCCGCGGCGATCTGATGTTCTTCACCAACCGCGGGCGGGTCTACCACGCAGGCATCTTCTTGCGCCGGAGCCACGGCAAGGTCGTGATGCTGAGCGCCCCGAGCACCGGCAAGCGCGTGCGTCGCGACCGCCCTTGGACGTCGAGCTGGTTTGGCGCCACCCTGCGCCGTTGATCCGCGCGATCGAGGGCACGGCGGCCCGGCGCCTGCGCAACCTGGCCGTGTGATGCGGCAGGCTGACCCCATGTTCCACATCGGTGTCGACCTCGCCTGGGGTCTCAAGCGACCCACCGGCGTAGCGGTGCTCGACGAGTCGGGGCGGCTCGTGCACGTCTGCGCTGCGCTCACCGACGAGCAGATCCTGGAAGCGCTCGCCCCCTACGTCGAGGGTCCGTGCCTGGTCGCGCTGGACGCACCCCTGATCGTGCGGAACGCCACCGGCAACCGTCCCGCCGAGGCTGCGCTGAACCGTGACTTCGCCCGTTTCGATGCCGGCGCACACCCCTCGAACACCGGCAAGCCCGAGCTCGCCGGAACTCCTCGCGGGGCGTTGATCGCCCAGACCCTGGGGTTGGACATGAACCCGCGCTCGGGTCGGCCTCGTCGAGCGATCGAGGTGTACCCGCATCCCGCGACCGTCGCCTTGTTCCGCCTGGGGCGGACGCTGAAGTACAAGAACAAGCCCGGTCGCGACCTCGACCTGCTGCGCGCCGAGCTGCTTGCCCTGATGGGATTCCTCGAGGGGCTGGCCACCGCCGACCCGCCGCTGGACCTCGGCGCAGGGACCGGGAACGAGTGGTCCGAGCTGCGCAGGCACGCCGAGACCGCGACCCGCAAGAGCGAGCTGCGGGTGGTCGAGGACCAGGTCGACGCGGTGGTCTGCGCCTACGTCGCGCTCTTCGCCGCGACCAGACCCGCGGACATCACGACGTACGGCGACTTCGAGCTGGGCTACATCGTCACCCCGACCCTGCCGACCGACCACGAGCCGAGCCCTCGACCGCCCAAGCCGCCGGCCGACCCGGTCCGCGACTACGCGCTGGCCCACCCCACGCTGGTCGCCGCCGGGGAGCAGTTCCTGGCGCTGGTCACCTCGATCCTCGACGACGCGGGCATCAACTACCTCAGCGTCACCGGGCGGACCAAGACGGTCGCCTCGTTCGCGGAGAAGGCCCGCCGCACGCGGGACGGGTCACTGCTCTATCCCGACCCGCTGCGCGAGATCACCGACACCATCGGCATGCGGGTGATCACCTACGTGCACAGCGATGTCTCCGCGGTCGCGGAGCTGCTACGCGACCAGGTGGTCGTCCACGACGATCGCGACATGGGCCGCGAGACCGCTCAGGAGGGTCGCTTCGGTTATGCCAGCCGACACCTGCTGATCGGGCTGGACGCCGCCCGCGAGGGCCATGCCGGCTACGAGCTGCTCCAGGGTCGCCAAGCCCAGGTGCAGGTGCGCACGGTGCTGCAGCACGCGTGGGCGGAGTTCGAGCACGACATCCGCTACAAGGGCACGATGCCCGACGAGCACGCGGCCGACTTCGACCGCCGTTTCACCCTCGCCGCCGGCCTGCTCGAGCTTGCGGACCGTGAGTTCTCCACGATCCGCGACACCCTGCGCGCCGCTTCCGCCGACGCCGGCGAGCAAGGCGGCCCGGGCGACGAGGACCCCCGCATCGACGCCCGCGAGCTGGCTGCGTTCCTGGCCGGGCAGTACGCCGAGTCGGGCTGGTCGCGCACCGATCACTACAGCTGGATCTCCGGACTGCTGCTCGAGCTGGGGATCACTTCCCTGGTCGAGCTCGGCGAGGTGCTCCGCGCCGGCGACGAGCGGAGCATCCAGGAGCGGATGGACTACCGCTACCCACCCGGTGCGGTGCGCCGGCTCGATGACGCGCTGCTCGCGGCCTACGGCTCCCAGTACGTCGGTCTCAGTGGCAACGCTCACCGTCAGGCCGGCCTGGAAGCGCGGCTGGAGCGGTTGACCGGCCCCGTCTGACTGTGGGTCGCATGGCGTGTCCAGTGGTGGCGGCGGAGACGGCAACGGCAGCGGCAGCGGCAGCGGTCAGCGCGTGTCATCGGGTCCGCTCGCGCCATGCCTTTCCCCGGGTGGTTGAGGAGCTCGCGCAGCGATCGTCTCGAAACCAACCCTCACGAAGCCCAGTGACCGCTCCTGGGCGTGCCGAACTCCCCGACCGGGCTGGGGTCGGGGTGCTGAGCGGTCAGGTTCGTCGGCGTTGAGGCGGAACGAGCACCGGAGCTGGACGAGTCCGTGTGGGTGGCCGTCGACTTCTCGGATGTGTCTCGTACTGGTGGCCGGTGGGCGAGGTCCAGCTGTAGCTGCCGTCGTCGAGGCGGTTGTAGTTCCAAGCCGTATGCGTTTTGACGCGGTGATGGTGTCTGCACAGCGGCGCCAGATTCGAAGGGTGGGTCTGGCCAGGCGGCCCACCGTCGTCCGCCTGGATGTAGGGGACGATGTGGTCCAGGTCGCAGGACCGGGAGTCACGGTGGCAGCCGGGGAAGACACAGTGCGCATCTCGCAGGACCACCTGCTCACGCATCGCTGCCGGTGGGTCGTGCTGGTCGACGACCCGATCGGCAGCCAGATCGAGGACCGGGCGCAGGATCACCTTCCCA
>JBDSBU010000071.1:0-8358 GCA_039921445.1 Marmoricola sp.
CGAACCCGAGCACATCAGCAGCACTGTCCAGCAACTGCTCCTGCCCGGTCGTCGTCATGAATCCATTCAAGCACCGAGGTCTGACAACCCAACGGACTCAGAAACCCCAGCTCACACAGGCGATTCCCGCCCTCTGTCCGCTCTACTCGCGAATGCATCGGACTACCGATCGGCGCGATGGGGCGGTGGCGTACCGCAGCGCCAAGCATCGCGCCATCTGCCACGCGCCCAGACCTATGGCGCGCGCTACCTACGGCAGCGTGGGTGCGCATAGGCCCTGCCAGTGGTGCCGTCGACGAAGGATCAGCGTCTCGCACGGCCGGTCCAGACACCTGCTGATGCCTGGACCGGACTGCGTGATGACACGACGACGCCGATGGTGGCGGCCAAAACTCCCAACGAGAGCGGGATAACCCACCAAGTCAGAGGGACCTCGTCTTCCGGATCGATCGCAAGAAGACTTGCGATCAGCATCATCATCCCGAACACGGTGACGAGGAGGCCCAGGCAGACCAGGAAAAGGCTGGCGATCTGACGCGCCAGTCCTCGCCTGCAGCGGCTCAGGGTAGGCCCAGCGCATGCGGTGACCGGTCACCACCCAGCTTCACCCGTAAGCCCCCCCGGACGCAGCCAAGGGGGCTAGAACTCGATCTCCCGCCACCGCGGACCGACCGGGGTCAGGATCAAGGTGCGCACGTCGTCATCCCCGCGGCGCAGGTCGATCTCGAGCCGGTCCTCAGACAGCGCCTCGGCCAGTCCCTCGCCCCACTCGACGACCGTGACCGCCTCGTCGAAGTCGGTGTCGAGGTCGAGGTCGTCGAGCTCGGCGGAGTCTCCGAGACGGTAGGCGTCGACATGCACGAGAGCCGGGCCTGAGCTCAACGACGGATGAACCCGCGAGATCACGAAGGTCGGTGAGGTGACGTCGCCGCGCACGCCGAGCGCATCCCCGAGCCCGCGGGTCAGAGTCGTCTTCCCCGCCCCGAGGTCGCCGGTGAGGATGACCAGGTCACCGGGGCCCAGCAGACCGGCGACGCGGCGGCCGAATCCGGTGGTGTCCTCGGGAGTCGGCAGGGTGAACGTGCGTGGAAGCATCCGCAGCATCGTGATCCGGTTGCCGATCCGGCCGGACTCGACGTACCCGAGGTTGCGCCAGAAGTTGATCGTCCCCGGCAGTTCCACCCGGGCCTCGAGCTCGAGGCCGGTGAAACCGAGCTCCTCGGCGATCTCACGCGCACGGGAGGCCATCTGGGCAGCGACACCAAGGCCGCGAACAGCCGCGAGTACGCCGACCCGGCGCAGGCCGAGCATCCGACCACGAGGCTCGAAGAGCAGAGCCCCGACGGGCCGGCCGTCGTACTCGACGACCAGACCACCGTGGGCATCCAGAGCCTCGCGGATCGTCTCCACGGTCTCCTGCAACGCAGTGGCCGGTGGGTCGAGCTCGGGGCGGTTGGCGAAGGCCTCGTGAACCACGCTGAGCACGTCGGTGGCACGGGAGCCGTCGACGGTCTCGATCGTGGTCTGGTCGTTCATCGCGTGGCCGCCGCCACCAGGTTCTCGAGGGCGGCGTTGACCTGGTCGCGAGCCTCGAAGATCACCATGTGGCCTGCGCCGGGGCACTCCACGAGGTGCGCGTGCGGCAGCCGTGCCGCCATCTTGCGGCTGTGCCCGATCGAGGTCAGCTTGTCCTTGGTGCCGCACACGATGATCGTCTCGACCTCACCGAGCACCGCAAGGGACTCGAACTTGTCGAGCTCGGAGAAGTTCGGGAAGAACTCAGCGAGGACGTCGAAGGAGGTGCTGGCCAGCATCTCGTCGAGGAACTCGACCTCGGCGGCGGGCACGTCTCCTCCGAAGGCGAACAGGTCGGCCACGATGAAGCCGATGTTGGAGCCTGAGCGACGGGCGGAGTCGACCAGCTCCGGAGCCTTCGCGAGGGCGGCGATGACGCGCGGCGCCATCAGCTCGCCGACACCGTTGGGGATCCACCGGCTCAGCACGCGATGGGGCCGCAGACCGCCCGCCGTGGTTGCCACTAGGGCGACGCCGCGGACCCGGTCGGCGAA
The DNA here is from genome assembly GCA_039921445.1 of Marmoricola sp. Classification (GTDB taxonomy): domain Bacteria; phylum Actinomycetota; class Actinomycetes; order Propionibacteriales; family Nocardioidaceae; genus Marmoricola. Next base: position 2,070 of record JBDSBU010000071.1, read on the forward strand.
CAGCTCTGGGTGCTGCTCGGCGAAGGCCATGATTGCCATCCCTCCCATGGAGTGCCCGACGAGCACGACCGCACCGGTGGGTGCGAGCTGCTCGATCACGCGGGCGAGGTCGTCGCCCAGCTGGGCGATGGTGGCGTTCTCGCCGGAGGACCGCGCAGAGCGACCGTGTGAGCGCTGGTCGAAGAAGACCATCCGGTGCTTGCCTCGCATCGCCTCGCGCTGGAAGTGCCAGCAGTCGAGGTTGAGCGCGTAGCCGTGCACGAACACCACGGTGACCTCGGGGGCCGCGTGTTCTCGCCGACCCTCTCCGCCGTACGGCGACAACTCATCGACCTCAGCGTGCAGGACCACCCCGTCGTCGGCGACCACCTCGATCGCCTCGGACCGCAGGGTCCCGAGCCGGTCGGCAGAGGCGGCACCTGCTCGACGGGAGCGGACCACCTTGCGCTCGACGACGACACCGGTCGCGAGAGCAGCCAGGGCTGCGGCACCGAGGCCGCCAGCGGCGTAGGCGAACGACCGGCGTGCGCTCATCGGCCCTCCCCCTCTCCGTAGCTCGCTTCGTCGTCGGCTTCGCCCACCCAGACCCGGGCCGGGCGCCCGCCCATCCGGGTGACGATCTCGTAGCTGATCGTGCCGCACCAGCTCGCCCATTCCTGCGCCGTGGGCTCACCCTGGGTGCCAGGGCCGAACAGCACGACCTCGTCTCCCGGCCGCGCGTTCGCGGCGGAGACCACGAACTGGTCCATGCACACGCGCCCCAGGATCTGCTCCCTGCTGCCTCCGATGCTGACCTCGGCGCGCGAGGAGGCATGGCGAGGCACCCCGTCGGCGTACCCGAGCGGGACGAGCGCCACCTGCTGCGACTGCTCGGCGATGTAGGTGTGGCCGTAGGAGACGCCGTCGCCGGCAGCAAGCTGCCTGGTGAGTACGACGCGACCGCGGACCGTCATCGCCGGGACCAGCCCGAGCGTCTCGCCGCTGACGATCTCGGGCGCCGGACTGAACCCATAGACCGCGATGCCGAGCCGGACGAGGTCATGGCGGACGCCCGGTGTCAGGACCGCGCCCGCGGAGTTGGCCAGGTGCCGAAGCGCCTGTGTCAGACCAGCCTCGGAAGCCAGGGCGCACGCCTCCTCGAAGGCTGCGTGCTGGGCAGCGTTGACGGGATGCTCGGGCTCGTCGGCACAGGCCAGGTGTGACCACAGTCCGGTCACCACGACCTCGCCGGACTCCTCGGCCGAACGGGCCGCCGCGACCAGAGGACCCCACTCGTCGCGAGCCGCACCGCCGCGCGCGAGGCCGGTGTCGAACTTCAGCTGCACCCGCGCCGGCCCACCCACCGAACGGGCGGCAACCACGATCTCCTCCAGCTGGCGCACGGAGTAGGCGGCGACCTCGACGTCTGCGGACAGGAGCGGACCGAAGTCGGTGCCGGGCCCGGCCAACCAGCACAGCAGGGGGCCGGTGTCACCCGAGGCACGCAGCGCCAGTGCCTCCTCGCCGGTAGCGACTCCGAGCCACTCGGCTCCGGCACCACGGGCTGCTCGCGCGACCTGGACCATGCCGTGGCCGTAGCCGTCGGCCTTGACCACGACCATCAGTGCCGGTGGCTCCTGACCCTCCGCCAGCCCGGTCGCCATCAGGTCACGCAGCCGCGCGACGTTGTGCCGGACGGCGCCGAGGTCGACGACGACCTCGGCGAGCGTGCTCGGGGGCGTGCTCAGATGGGGACGAGTCATGGCGGACTCATCTTCCCACTCGCACCGGTCCGATCAGGCCAAGAGGCCCCGTACGACGCCCGGCAGCGCGTCGGCGACTGCACTGGCCGTGAGCGGACCACCGTCGCTCGCAAGGGTCGCCGCGGCCCCGTGCAGCCACGACCCCGCTGAGGCGGCATCGAAGGGATCCAATCCAGCCGCGAGCAGCGAGCCGATCACCCCCGCAAGCACGTCGCCAGCACCCGCCACGGCCAGCCAGGGCACCCCGCTCGTGGTCACCCGCACCCGGCCGTCCGGTCGGGCGACCAGCGTGTGTCGCCCCTTGAGGACCACCACGGCGTCGTACTCCCGAGCGGCGCGGCGAGCGAAACCAAGCTGGTCCGACTCCACCTGCACCCTGTCCACACCGAGCATCCGGGCCAGCTCTCCAGCGTGCGGGGTGAGTACGGCGTCGCGCAGACCGGGCTCGACGTGGACGAGAGCGTCGGCGTCGACGACCAGCGGCACCTCGTCGGCGACCGCGTCCGCGAGAGCCTGCTCGGCGTCGGCACCACCACCTGAGCCCACCACCCAGGCCTGCACCCGGCCGTCCGAGACGACCACCTCGGGATGACGGGCACGCACCGCGTCCGCCGCAGAGCCGAGGTAGCGCACCATCCCGACCAGACCCGACACGGCGGCGGACGTGCACAGCACCGCCGCGCCCGGATAGGTCTCTGAGCCGGCTCGCACACCGACGACGCCACGGGTGTACTTGTGGTCGAACCCGCCGGGCACTGGCAGAAGTGCTGCGACGTCATCGGGCTGCAACGCCTCGACCTCGGCGGGCGGCAGCTCCAAGCCGAGATCGACGAGGTGCACCACGCCGCACGCACTCGCCGCCGGGTCGACGAGGTGGGCGACCTTGTGGGTGCCGAAGGTGACGGTCAGCTCGGCGCGCACGTGCGGCCCCTCGAGGTGTCCGGTGTCGACGTTGACCCCGGAAGGCACGTCGACCGCGACCACCGTCGCGTCGGCGAAGCGCTCCAGCGCAGCCACTGCGTTCGGGCGCAGGCCCGGGCGGCCGCCGATGCCGACGATGCCGTCCACCACGACCTCCGGGCGCTGAGCGTCCGCCACCTCCACGACCCGCCCCCCGCTCGCACGTAGGGCCGCGAGACCACTGGCATGCGCCACGTCCGCCAGCAGCACCGCCTCGACGTGGGCTCCCCGGCGTGCCAGCATCGCGCCGGCCCAGAGCGCGTCGCCGCCGTTGTCACCGGGGCCTACGAGCAGGAGCACCCGAGCGGCGTACACCCGGCCCAGGAGGTCGGCCACCGCCACCGCCAGTCCGACCGCGGCCTGCTGCATCAGTGCCCCCTCGGGCAGGCGTGACATCAGCGCCGCCTCGGCGCTCCGGACCTGCTCGACGGTGTGTGCGCTGCGCATCGCCCCAGTATCACGGTCGAGTGCTGAGGTGGTCGCCCTGGCAGCCGCTCAGGCACTCGACTCGAGGACCACGAACGCCAGCGCGAAGCCACCGTCGTGCGAGAGCGAGAGCTGCACGCGGTCCACGCCCAGCCCGGTGGCCACGGCGGCGACGGTGCCGCGCAGGACGAAGGATGGCCGACCCGACTCGGCGAGAACGACCTCCGCGTCCTGCCAGGACAGGCCACCGGGCGCACTGAGCGCCTTGGACAGTGCCTCCTTGGCCGCGAACCTCGCCGCCAGGGAATCCAGAGGCAGGACGGCCTCGGCAGGGGTGAACAACCTCGCGCGCAGGGTAGGCGTGCGCTCCAGGGCCTCAGCCAGCCGGGCGACCTCGACCAGGTCGGTCCCGACACCGACGATCACGCGGCTACTCGACCGTGACGGACTTCGCCAGGTTGCGGGGCTGGTCGACGTCGTGGCCCAGCGCCGTGGCCAGCTCGCAAGCGAACAGCTGGAGCGGCACGGTGGCCACGATCGGCTGCAGCAGCGTGGGTACGACGGGCAGGGTGATCAGCTCGTCGGCGTAGGCGGCGGCCTCCTCGTCGCCCTCCTCGGCGAGCACCAGCGTGCGGGCGCCGCGGGCCCGGATCTCCTGGATGGCGCTGAGCATCTTGTCGTGCAGCTGGTCGCGACCTCGCGGTGGCACCACGCAGAAGACCGGGAGCCCTTCCTCGATCAGCGCGATCGGACCGTGCTTGAGCTCGCCGGCCGCGAAGCCCTCCGCGTGGATGTAGGCGAGCTCCTTGAGCTTGAGTGCACCCTCCAGCGCCACCGGGAAGCCGGCGTGCCGCCCGAGGAAGAGCACCGACCTCGATCCGGCGTAGCGACGAGCCAGCTCGTAGATCTTCTCGGAGTCATCCAGCAGCCGCTGCACGTTGGCCGGCATCTTCGCCAGCTCCTCGACGACGGCGGCGATCTCGTCGCCGTACTTCGTGCCACGCACCTGCGCGAAGTAGAGGCCCAGCAGGTAGCAGGCCATCAGCTGGGTCAAGAAGCCCTTGGTGGAGGCGACTCCGATCTCCGGGCCGGCATGGGTGTAGATCACGGCGTCTGACTCGCGAGGGATCGTGGAGCCGTTGGTGTTGCAGATCGCGAGCACCTTGGAGCGCTGCTCCTTGGCGTAGCGGATCGCCATCAAGGTGTCGGCGGTCTCGCCGGACTGGCTGATCGCGACCACCAGCGTGGTCCGGGTCAGGATCGGGTCGCGGTAGCGGAACTCGTGGGCGAGCTCGACCTCGCAGGGGATCCGGGTCCAGTGCTCGATGGCGTACTTGGCGACCAGGCCGGCGTAGTTCGCCGTACCGCAGCCGATGATGATGATCTTGTCGATCTCGCGGAGCTCGGCCTCGCTGATCCGGACCTCGTCGAGCTGGAGCTGCCCTTCGGGCGTGTGGCGTCCGAGCAGCGCCTCGCCGACCGCCCGCGGCTGCTCGAAGATCTCCTTGCGCATGAACCAGTCGAAGCCGTCCTTCTCAGCGGCCGAGAGGTCCCAGTCGACGTGGTACTGCGTGCCCTGCGCCGGGGTCCCGTCGAAGTTGGTGACCTGGACCTCGTCACGACTGATCGTGACCACCTGGTCCTGACCGAGCTCGAGCGCCTCGCGGGTGTGCTCGATGAAGGCGGCCACGTCGGAGCCGACGAAGTTCTCCCCGTCCCCCAGACCGACGACCAGCGGGGAGTTGCGGCGCGCTGCGACCACGTGTTCGGTGTCCTCCGCGTCGAGGGCCACCAGCGTGAAGGCGCCCTCGAGTCGACGGCAGACCGTCTGCATCGCTGCGGTCAGGTCGAGCCCCTCGAGCAGCGCGAGCTCGAGCAGGTGCGCGGTCACCTCGGTGTCGGTCTCCGAGAGCAGCTCGTGGCCGGCTTCCTTGAGCTCACGCCGGAGCAGGGCGAAGTTCTCGATGATCCCGTTGTGCACCACCGCGACCCGGCGCTGCTGCCCCAGGTGCGGATGGGCGTTGGCGTCGTTGGGGGCGCCATGGGTGGCCCATCGGGTGTGGCCGATGCCGGTCGTCGACGGCGGGAGAGGGCTCTCCTGCAGCGCCTTCTCCAGGTTGGCCAGCTTGCCCGCGCGCTTCTCCGAGACGATCGCGCCCTCGCAGATCAGCGCGATGCCGGCCGAGTCGTAGCCGCGGTACTCCAGGCGGCGCAGGCCCTCGACCACGACGTTCCGAGCCTGCTTCTGGCCGACGTACCCCACGATTCCGCACATGGACGCCAGTCTAGGTGTGCGGAGCCGCCCACGGACCGGTGAGGGACCGGACTAGGGTGACGCGCATGTCCAATGGCGGCCATCAGAGCGAGAGCTCGCCCTACGTCGAGCTGGAGCGCGAGGCCTGGGCCGCGCTGGGCCGTGTCACCGGGCAGCCGCTGAGCCGCCTGGAGATCGATCGGGTCAAGGGTCTTGGCGACCAGCTCGACCTCGACGAGGTGCAACAGGTCTACCTCCCACTCTCGCGCCTGCTCAGCCTGTACGTCGAGGCGGCGAGCCGGTTGCACCGCAGCCAGGAGCAGTTCCTCCACCGGGCGCAGCCGCCGCGCACCCCGTTCGTGATCGGGCTGGCCGGGTCGGTGGCGGTCGGCAAGTCGACCACCGCGCGGGTGCTGCAGCAGATGCTCGCGCACTGGCCCGAGCACCCACGGGTCTCACTGGTGACCACGGACGGCTTCCTGCTGCCCAACGCCGAGCTGCGCAAGAAGGGGCTGCTCACCCGCAAGGGGTTCCCGGAGTCCTACGACCGCAAGGCGCTGCTGAAGTTCGTGATCGACATCAAGTCGGGCAAGGACGAGGTCGAGGCCCCGACGTACTCCCACCTGGTCTACGACGTCGTGCCGGAGGAGAAGGTGGTGATCGCGAGTCCCGACATCGTGATCATCGAGGGACTCAACGTGCTCCAGCCAGCCGGACTGGGGGCGGACGGGCGCCGCGGGCTCGCCGTCAGCGACTTCTTCGACTTCTCGGTCTACGTCGACGCGGCGACCAGCGACATCCGGCGCTGGTACACCGATCGCTTCCTGCGGCTGCGCGAGACCGCGTTCCGCGACCCGGCGTCGTACTTCTCCCGCTACGCGTCTCTCTCCCACGACGAGGCGATAGC
>JBDSBU010000072.1:0-24663 GCA_039921445.1 Marmoricola sp.
TCGTGCAGCGCCTCCATCGTTTCCTCGATCGGCGTCACCGGGTCCGCGCGGTGGATCTGGTACAGGTCGACATGGTCGAGCCCGAGACGCGCCAGGCTCGCATCGATCTCGTGCAGGATCGCCTTGCGCGACAAGCCAGCGCCGTTGGGTCCTGGGCGCATCCGCCCGTTCACCTTCGTCGCGAGCACGACGTCCTCGCGGGCGGCGTACTGCTTCAGCGCCCGGCCGGTGAACTCCTCGCTGGAGCCTGCGGAGTAGACGTTTGCGGTGTCGAAGAAGTTGACCCCAGCCTCGAGCGCGGCCTTGATCGTCTCCTTGGCGAAGTGCTCGTCCTTGACCCAGGAGTGGCCGCCCCTGGAGGGGTCGCCCCAACTCATGCAGCCCAGGGTGACGGCCGAGACCCGGAGGCCCGTGGCGCCGAGTCGCTCGTAGCGCATCAGGCGGCCTCGCTTAGTGCCTTGAACTCCTCGTCGGTCAGCTCGATGGATGCGGCGGCGGTGTTGGAGTCGAGGTGGTCGGCACTCTTGGTGCCCGGGATCGGAAGCATCACCGGTGAACGCTTGAGCAGCCACGCCAGCGCCAGCTGCGAGGGGGTGGCGTCGTGGTCCTTGGCAGCCGCGGCCAGCGGACCGTCCTGCTTGGAGAGCTCACCAGTGGCCAGCGGGAACCACGGGATGAAGCCGATGTTCTCGGCCGTGCAGTGGTCGAGCAGCTCCTCGGCATCACGGTTGGCGAGGTTGTAGAGGTTCTGCACCGAGACGATCTCGGCAGTCTTCTGGGCTTCCCTGAGCTCCTCGACGCCGATCTCGGAGAGACCGATGTGGCGGATCTTGCCCTCGTCCTGAAGCTGCTTGAGCTCACCGACCTGGTCGGCGACGGGGTAGGCCGGGTCGATGCGGTGCAGCTGGAAGAGATCGATCTGCTCGAGGTCGAGACGGCGCAGCGCCATCTCGACCTGCTGGCGCAGGTAGGCCGGCTGGCCGAGGGGTGTCCACACCCCGGGGCCCTGGCGGGTCAGTCCGGCCTTGGTCGCGATCACCACATCGTCGGCGTACGGGTGCAGCGCCTCGCGCAGCAGGTCCTCGGCGACGTAGGGGCCGTAGGAGTCGGCCGTGTCGAAGAAGGTGATGCCAATCTCAACGGCCCGGCGGAGCACGCGGACCGCCTCCGTGTGGTCCTTGGGTGGACCCCAGACGCCCTCACCGGGCAGCTGCATCGTGCCGTAGCCAAGGCGAACGACGGGCAGGTCGCCGCCCAGCTGGAAGGTGCCGGACGGTGCTGCAAGGTTCTCGCTCACGCGGTGCTCCTGTGGGGAATCGAGGAAGTGGCTTTCCTGTCCCAAGTCACTGCGGACCCTCGATGTTCCCTTCTGCACTCAAGGTTTTGGGCTGCGCACCGCTTCGACGGCCCTGTCCACGACCTCCGCGATCGTGGCGTCCTCGTCGAGCACGTGTCCGGCCTCGTCGGGCCCGAGACGTTCGAGGGTGTCGAACTGGGACTGCAGCAATGACGCGGGCATGAAGTGCTCGCGCTGCTCCATCCGCTCGCGGAGCACGTCGAACGGATGGTCCAGGTGCAGGAAGAACGTGTCCTCGCTCGGAGCCCTGCCCCGGAGGATGTCGCGGTAGCTGCGCTTCAGCGCCGAGCACGCGAGCACGGTGGGCAACCCCGCCGCGCGCTTCTCGTCGAGAACTCGGGCCAGCTCCTCGAGCCAGGGCCGCCGGTCGTCATCGTCCAAAGGGATCCCGGCCGACATCTTCTCGATGTTGGCGGCAGGATGGAACGTGTCACCCTCCACGAAGTCGCAACCAAGGCGCTCGGCGACGCCCTCGCCGATGACGGTCTTGCCGGTGCCGGAGACCCCCATCACGACGATCTGCAGCCCGGGCCTCACAAGGCACCGCTCAGCGGCCACAGCACTGCAGCGACGGCGAAGGCATCGGGGCCCAGCGTGGTCTCCATGCCGGTCCAGGTCTTCAGGGTGGTCTTCTCGTCCGTCCCGGGGTCGATCGGATCCATGAGGTCTCCCGAGGGCCAGGGACGCTGAGAGGTCACCATGTCACTCGGCGCATCGCGCTGGCCACCTCGGCCTCGCGGGAACCGCCCTCACGGTCGAGGCCGTCGAGCACCCCGGTCCGGTCGTCGCTCGAACGGTTCTGGCTGAGCTTGGCCTTGGCCTCCACCCGCTCGAGGACAAACTCGATCCCGACGATCGCGCGCAGCTGCTTGTCCACGAACACCGCAGGAGCATCGGTGACAGCCCAGGGGTCCGACCGGCGTTGCTCATGCTGCTCGGTGAGCCGGGTGACCGCGTCGCGCACCCACTCAGGATCGTCATGGACCGTCGCCCGACCGGTCAGATGCACCGCGGAGTAGTTCCAGGTCGGTACGACCCGGCCGTGCTCGGCCTTCGACGCGTACCACGACGGCGAGACGTAGGCTTGCGGCCCGGCGACCACTGCCAGTGCGGGAGTACCGGGTGAGATCGTGCGCCAGTGCGGGTTGGCTCGGGCCATGTGCAGAACGAGTCGATCCTCGTCGCGGACCAGGGGAAGCAGGGTGGCCAGCGGGTAGCCGTCCGGCCCGGTGGTGATCAGCTCGGCTGCGCCGACGGCATCGAGGAACTCCGCGACCTCCGGGTCGGGCATCTGGTTGAAGTGCGGGACGTACACCCGGCCACCGTGCCACACCCGCGAGTGTGAGACTTGCTCGGTGCCAGCCGCCTCGCCCGCCGTGCCCTTGGGGGTCTACGTGCACGTGCCGTTCTGCGCGGTGCGGTGCGGATACTGCGACTTCAACACCTACACCGCGACCGAGCTCGGTGGGGGTGGTTCGCAGGCGGCGTACGCCGGCCACGCCGTCGGCGAGGTGGAGTACGCCGGCAAGGAGCTCGACCTGGTGCTCGGAGCGAGCCGGCCAGAGGTGTCCACCGTCTTCTTCGGCGGGGGCACCCCGACCTTGCTCCCGGCGACCGACCTGGCCCGGATCCTCGGTGCGATCGGGACCACCTTCGGCCTGGCCGACGACGTCGAGGTGACGACCGAGGCCAATCCCGACAGCGTCACCCCGGACTCGCTGGCTCAGCTGCGCACCGCAGGATTCACCCGGGTCTCCTTCGGGATGCAGTCCGCCGTGCCGCACGTGCTCGCGGTCCTCGAACGCACCCACGACCCTGCCAACGTTGCCCGCGCCGTGCGGTGGGCGCGCGAGGCGGGCTTCGAGCAGGTCAGCCTCGACCTGATCTACGGGACGCCGGGGGAGTCGGTCACCGACTGGGAGACCTCCGTCGGCGCGGCCCTGGCCTGCGAGCCGGACCACGTCTCGGCGTACTCCTTGATCGTCGAGGAAGGCACCAAGCTGGCCCGGCAGGTGCGCACCGGAGCGATCCCGATGCCGGACGAGGACGACCTCGCCGAGAAGTACGTCCTGGCCGACGACGCCCTCACGGCCGCCGGTCTGGGTTGGTACGAGGTCTCGAACTGGGCACGCAACGACCGCGCTCGCTGTCGGCACAACGAGCTCTACTGGAGGAGCGCGAACTGGTGGGGCGTGGGCCCGGGGGCGCACTCGCACGTGGACGGTCGGCGCTGGTGGAACGTCAAGCACCCCAGCGCCTACGCGTCGCGGATCATGGCCGAGGAGTCGCCGGCGCTCGACGAGGAACGTCTCGACCAGCCGACGCGTCAGCTGGAACGAGTGCTGCTGGAGGTGCGGCTGCGCGACGGCCTGCCACTGGAGCTGGTGGAGCGAGCGAGGGTTGATGAGGTCGTGGCACGCGGACTCGGGCACGTGCACGGGGAGCGGCTGGTCCTGACCCGCCAGGGCAGGCTCCTTGCCGACGCCGTGGTGCGAGACCTGATGGCGGACTAGTTGTGATGACCAGTCAGCGGCCCTCCTGGGTGACGAAGTCGATCAGCTCCTCCACCCGGCCCAGCAGTGCCGGGTCGAGGTCCTGGAACCCGCGGACACCGCCGAGGATGTGCTTCCAGGCACGCGCGATGTCGGCCTGCTCGCGGTGTGGCCAGCCGAACTGCTGACACACGCCCTTCTTCCACTCGATGTTCCGCGGCACCTGCGGCCAGGCCTTCTTGCCCAGGCGATCGGGCTTGACCGCGGCCCAGATGTCGATGAACGGGTGCCCGACGATCAGCACGTGCTTGCCGACCGTCGACTTGCGCACCGACTGCGCGATCCGGCTCTCCTTGGAACCCGGCACCAGGTGGTCCACGAGTACGCCGACCCGCCGCTCGGGTCCGGGACCGAAGTCGCGCAGCTTCTCGCCGAGGTCGTCGATCCCGTCGAGGTACTCCACCACCACGCCCTCGATGCGCAGGTCGTCGCCCCACACCTTCTCGACCAGCTCGGCGTCGTGCCGGCCTTCGACGAAGATCCGGCTGGCCCGGGCGATTCGGGCCTTGACGCCCTGCACCGCGACGGAGCCGGAGGCGGTCCTGGTCGGCGCGACCGGACCCTTGCGGGTGGGCGCGACCAGCACCACCGGGCGGCCCTCGAGCAGAAAACCCGGTCCCAGCGGAAAGGTGCGCCGCTTGGCCCGCCGGTCCTCCAGGGTCAGCGTGCCGAGATCGCGCTCGACCTTGACGATCTCGCCGCACCAGTCGGTGGAGACCTCTTCGACGACCAGCCCGAGGTCGGCGTCGATCTCGACGGCGCGACCGTTCTTCGGCTTGCGCCAGTCGCTGGACAAGACGTCGGACCCGTAGCGGTCGCTGAAGGCGTTCACCCGCAAGAGGCTACGGGCGGGCACTGGTCTGAGAGGGATGCACCGCCGGGGCTTCGCAGATCGAAGAACGTCCTTGGAGGCCGAGCGTTCGCGATATATCGTAAACGTATCGAGATCGTGCGGCAGGGGCTCGTTGACGCGGCTGCCCGAGCCTCAGCCGATGACCACAAGGAGATCGCCTCATGGGACACCCGCTTTGGAACACACCCTGGGAGAGCCAGGCCGGCGGAGCGCCTCCATGGGTCTCGCAGCTGTTCGGCCCCGATCTGGGGCTGGGCTTCGGTAGTCGCCCGACGAGTCGCCGACGCCACGGGCCGCGCGTGCGTCGCGGTGACGTGCGGACGGCGATCCTGGACGTGTTGCACACCGCGGCCGAACCGGTCAACGGCTACCAAGTGATCCAGCAGATCGCCGAGCGCACCGAGGGCGTGTGGAAGCCCAGCCCAGGCTCGGTCTACCCAACGATCGCGCAGCTCCAGGATGAGGGACTCCTCGAGGATGCCCCCACGGGCCGCAAGGCGGTCCAGCTGACCGACGAGGGCCGAAGCTGGGTCGCAGACCACGCCGAGGAGCTCGCGGCCGTATGGGCGCCGTTCGAGGCGCAGGCCGACGACGAGGAGGCGGTCGGGGTCAAGCAGGTGATCGGCCAGACCATCGGTGCGGTCGTGCAGGTGATGTCGACCGGCACGCCCGAGCAGCGTGAGCGCGCCGTACGAATTCTGGCCGACACCCGTCGGCAGCTCTACGGCCTGCTGGCAGAGGGGCCCGAGGGCCTCGAGGACGAAGACGAGTGATGGAGAAGTGATGGAGACGATCCGGATCGGCGATGCCGAGCGGGACTCGGCCGTGGCGCTGCTCAGCGAGCAGTACGCCCTGGGTCGGTTGTCCAAGGAGGAGTTCGACGAGCGCAGCGACGCAGCGTGGTCGGCCCGCACCCGCGGTGACCTCTCGCCGCTGTTCACCGACCTGCCGGTCGGTCGAGCGGGGGCGGCTCCTCCTGAGCGACGGCGGCGTCGATCACGGGTGCCGGTGCCGCTGATGGCGCTGCTGCTCGTGCTGGTCGCGGTGACGGTGCTGACGCACCTGCCGATCATCCTGCTCGCGCTGGTGCTGTGGATCGTGGGCCGCCGGCAGTGGGACCGGCGCTGGGACCGACACTCGACCAGCATGCGCGCCTAGATCAAAGGCAGCTGGCGGGCCATCCGAGGAAGCTGTTCGTAGCCTCGGCGTACGGCCTCGGCGAGGGACTCTGCCGGGTAGGGCCACTCGGCGGCGGCCAGGGCCTGGGACAGCGGCACCCCACGCCCCGCGAGGTCGCGGATGGTCTCGGCCACCACCCCGATCGCCGAGCGCTGCTCGGTGGCGAAGTCGCGGTTCACGGGTGCCCCGTGCCCGGGCACGATCAAGGTCTCCGAGCCGGTCAGGCTCAGCACCAGGTCGAGCGAGGACGGCCAGTCCATCGGATAGCAGTCCTCGCCATAGACGGGGGTGCTCGCCTCCTCGAGCAGGTCGCCCGCCAGGAGCACGTCCGCGTCCTCGATGCGTACGACGAGGTCGCCGCCGGTGTGGCCCCGACCGGGGTGCACCAGCTCCACGGACCGCTCGCCGAGGTCGATAGTCCGCACCGAGGAGAAGGTGGTCTCCGCCGCGAGCACCGGGGTGGCCGCCAGGTCGGCGAACCGCGGGTCGCTCTCCAGCGTCGCGGATCGCTTGGCACTCGCGCCCACGCTCGCCATCTGCTCTGCCGCGCTCTCGTGAGCAGTGATCGGCACATCCTTCCAGGAGCCCCGGAAGGCGGCGTTGCCCATGAAGTGGTCGAAGTGGGCGTGGGTGTTGACGATCTCGACCACGGGCAGGGAGGAGAGTCGACGCACTTCGGCGATCGCCTCGCGGGCTGCGGCCCCCGATCCCAGGGTGTCCACCACGAGCAGCCCGGTTGTGCCCTCGATCACGCTGAGGTTGACGTCGCACCACTCGTGACGCGCGACCCAGACTCGATCGGCGACCTCACTGAACCAGGACATGCGCACGAGCGTAGGGCGGGCTTGTAGTCTTGGCACTCGCAGCAAGCGAGTGCCAACAGATCCAGGAGGCGAGAATGCAGGAGGACCGCAAGCTCGCCGTGCTCCGCGCGATCGTCGGGGACTACGTCTCCACCCGGGAACCGGTCGGCAGCAAGGCGCTCGTCGAGCGCCATCACCTCGGGGTCTCACCGGCGACGGTGCGCAACGACATGGCAGCACTGGAGGAAGAGGGCCTGATCGCTCAGCCGCACACCAGCGCCGGGCGGATCCCCACCGACAAGGGCTACCGCTTCTTCGTTGACCGATTGACCCAGATCAAGCCGATGTCGTCGGCGGAGAAACGCGCGATCTCCACCTTCCTCGAAGGAGCGCACGACCTCGATGACGTCATCCAGCGCTCGGTCCGGCTGCTGGCACAGCTGACCCAACAGGTCGCGATCGTGCAGTACCCCACGCTTGCCCGCTCCACGGTGCGCCACGTCGAGGTCGTGGCGCTGAGCCCCACCCGGTTGCTGCTCGTGCTGATCCTGTCCACCGGCCGGGTCGAGCAGCGCGTGCTCGAGCTGCCCACCGAGCTCGCCGAGGACTCGCTGATCGACCTGCGCAGCAAGATCCTGCGCGCAGCCGCGGGCCAACGGATCAGCGATGCCGCAGCCGGTCTGGGCAACCTCGCCGATCAGGTCCCTCCGTCAGAACGTGCCCAGGTGACTGCGGTCGCGGGGGCGCTCGTGGAGGCGATGTCCAACGAGCGCTACGACGAGCGAGTGGTCGTCGGCGGTACCGCCAACCTGGCTCGCTTCGGTGAGGGTTTCGACCAGTCGATCAAACCGATGCTCGAGGCGCTCGAGGAGCACGTCGTACTCCTCAAGCTGCTCGGGGAGACCACGTCCTCGGGCGCCGTCACGGTGCGGATCGGCCATGAGGGCCCCTACCAGGAGCTGGCCACCACCTCGGTGGTCGCGACCGGCTACGGACCGGGGGTCGAGGCCGTCGGCTCCCTGGGCATCGTGGGTCCGACCCGGATGGACTACCCCGGATCGATGGCCGCGGTTCGCGCCGTGGCCCGCTACGTCTCCACCATTCTCGACCAAGCCTGACCCCGACCTGCGAAAGACGAAACGTGAGCCAGGACCCCTACGCCATCCTCGGTGTCGAGCACGACGCCGACGCCGAGACCATCAAGAAGGCCTATCGCCGACTTGCCCGCCAGCTGCACCCGGACGTCAACCCCGACCCGGCGACCCAGGAGCGCTTCAAGGAGGTCTCGGCCGCCTACGAGGTGCTCTCGGACCCGGAGAAGCGCCGGATGTTCGACCTCGGCGGAGACCCGTTCGGGCGCTCCGGTGGTGGCGGGGGCGCCGGGCAAGGTGCTGGGTTCTCCTTCACCGACATCATGGACGCCTTCTTCGGCGGACAGGCCGGCGCAGGAGGCGCTGCCGGTGGTGGTCGCGGCCCGCGGCCACGCACCCGGCGCGGCCAGGACGCGCTGGTGCGCCTGGAGATCGAGCTCGCCGAGGCTGCGTTCGGGGCCACCCGCGAGCTCAAGGTCGACACTGCCGTGGTGTGCACCCTGTGTCGCGGAAGCGGTGCGGCTGCCGGCTCGCAGCCCGTCATCTGCGAGACCTGCAACGGACGCGGCGAGGTGCAGCAGGTCCAGCGCTCCTTCCTCGGTGAGATCCGCACGCTGCGCCCCTGCGCCGCCTGTCGCGGGTTCGGCGAGATCATCCCCGAACCCTGCCGGGAGTGCTCCGGCGACGGGCGGGTCCGTTCGCGGCGCTCGATCACGGTCAAGATCCCGCCCGGCGTCGACACCGGCACCCGGGTCCAGCTTGCGCACGAGGGCGAGGTCGGCCCTGGGGGTGGCCCCGCCGGCGACCTCTACGTCGAGATCCACGTGGCGCAGCACGCGGTCTACAACCGTGACGGGACCGACCTGCGCTGCCAGGTCGCCGTACCCATGACCGCGGCCGCGCTGGGCACCTCGATCCAGCTGCCGTTGCTCGAGGCCGACGTGGCCGAGGAGGACTCCGAGATGGACCTCTGGGTCGACGTGGAGATCAAGCCCGGAACGCAGTCCGGCACCGAGCAGGTCCTACGGGGCCGGGGCATCCCGCACCTGCGCTCGCAGGTGCGCGGCGATCTCATCGTCACGATCGACGTGGAGACACCCTCACGGCTCGACGACCGACAGCAGGAGCTCCTGCGCGAGCTGGCCGCGCTGCGGCACGAGGAGTCCCCCGACGGGCGGATGCAACCGGCACACAAGTCGGTGTTCGGGCGGCTCAAGGACGCCTTCAACCCTCGATGAGCCTGCCGGTCTTCCTGGGGCCGGTCACCGCTGCTCGCGTGGGCGAGGAGGTGGTCGTCTCCGGTGACGAGGCCAGGCACGCGGTCGTCGTACGCCGGACCGTGGTGGGTGAGCGGGTCGTGCTCACCGACGGCCGCGGCTGTGCGGTCACCGGAACAGTGAGCGCCACCTCGAAGTCGGCGATGACCGTGCTGGCCGATGCCGTGACCCACGCAGACCGACCGTCGCCGGAGTTCACCGTGGTCCAGGCGATCCCCAAGGGCGATCGCGGCGAGCTGGCCGTGGAGATGCTCACCGAGATCGGTGTGGACCGGATCGTGCCCTGGGCAGCCGCGCGATGCGTCGGGGTCTGGCGCGGTGAGCGGGCCGAGAGGTCGTTGGCGAAGTGGCGAGCCGCCGCGCGCGAGGCCGGCAAGCAGTCCCGTCGATCGTGGTTTCCCGAGGTCGAGGCGATGGCGACGACGGCGCAGGTGGCCTCGCTCGTCGGCGAGGCGGACCTCGCCGTGGTGCTGCACGAGGCGGCGACGTCCCCGCTGGCCGCTCTGGACCTCAGCACCGTCAGGTCGGTCGTGGTCGTGGTCGGCCCCGAGGGTGGGATCACCGATGAGGAGCTCGAGCTGCTCTCCGCGGCGTACGTCGTCCGGATGGGTGAGTCCGTGCTGCGCACCTCGACCGCCGGCGTGGCGGCCGTCGCCGCACTGATGGCCCGCACCCCCCGCTGGGCCTAGCCCGCCCGCCTCACCCTCCCTTTCGCCGAGACGTCGCAAATGAAAGCCAGAAACCCGCCCTCGCGAGGTGGTCAGGGTCTAGGAGCAGATGGGGCTGGTCTCCGAGAGCGCCTCACGCAGAACGACGCGGGCCGCGGCGTAGCGGCTGCGTGCCGTGGAAGGGTTCAACCCGAGCAGCTCAGCCGCCTCGACGATCGTGAAGCCGTCCCAATGGATCAGCATCACCAGTGCCCGCTGCGCATCGGCCAGTCGGAGCACCGCGTCACGCACCGCCGTGGTCTCAGAGTTGTCGGCGACGCCCTCATCAGGACCCAGGTGACTGCGGAGCCGCTCGGTCAGCGCCGTTCGGCGCCGTCGTGAACGCCGATGGTTGGCCTGGACGTGGGCCGCGATCGTGAACAGCCACATCCGCTGGCGCGCGACGTCGTGTGTGGGAAAGGCATCAACTCGTCGCCAAGCCTGCAACATGGTCTCGCTGAGAAGGTCGGCGGCGTCCTCGCGCGGCCACACCCGGCGCTCGAAGTAGGCGAGTAGATCGGCGGAGACGTCGCGCAGTGCCTGTCGGACAGCTGCGCGCTCGTCGGCGCCGAGCTGTGTCGTCAACGGTCCTTCCTCTCTGGCGAGCAGTCCTGGGCGCCCGCGATTCCCACGGCATGGGGAGAGAAGCCTGCGGCGGTGAGATGGGCCAGCATCCTGGCCTCGATCTCGGCCTGCATCGCACGGAAGGTCAGGTCTTCGTCGCTCAGCTTCCCTTCGTCCGCGGCGGGACGGTAGTTCGCGACTGCCTCCTCCTCCGAGATGCTCCTCAGGTCGAGGTCCCCAAGGAAGGATTGCGCCTCTGCGAGGGCGGCGGCGCGATCTGCGGTCGCCACCGGGTGTGCACTGTCCTCGATCTCGCGCGCTGCGTAGGTGACCCGGCACTCGTTGCCCGCTGCATCCGGCTGCGTGTCGTGGACGGCTGGGGTCTGGTCGAACCAGGGAGCCAAGCCGGCTCCGCCGGCAGCGGCACCGACACCCAGCACGCCCGCTGCGGCGAGACCGACGATGCTCAGGCGGCGTACTCGCCGGCGCCCCGGGGCTCCCGTCAGGGACTCGGTCTCGGCAACGAGCGTGTCCAGCACCCGCTGGAGCTCTGAGCCGCGAGGCGCGAGAGGGGGCGCTGATGCGTTCAATAGGTGGTCAAGTCGGGTATCCATCGGAATCTCCTCGGGGTTCTTTCGTTCTCAACCCCTACATGTCCACTGAGACCCTGAGCGTCCAAGCCGGCGTGAGCGCATCTCGCTGAAGGTCAAGGCTGCGCCGCGTCGGAACTTCGCAAGACCTTGTGAGTTCGCGACGTCTCGGCGCCGGGTCACTCGACGGTGAGATCCTTGGTGTCCTCGCTGGTGCCCACGCCTTCACCGTCGGACTCATCGGTGTCGTAGACGTGCAGGGTGTAGGAGCCGGGGGGAGCCTTCACCTCGAAGGAGTACGGCGAGAGGGTGCAGCATTCCCCGGCGGTCGTGAAGCCGCTCTTCACCACGACATCACCCTGCTTGAGCTCCCAGACCACGTTGGCCTCGAAGGTGGCGGCCTCGCCCTTGACGGTGAACCTGCCCGATGAGACTGTCTCGCCCTGGACAGGGGAGGCGATCGAGACGGTCGCAAGGATGTCGTCGGCACCCATCGGTTCGATCGGGTCGCTCGTCTTGAGGCCGAGCACCTTGGTTGTCGGGTTGCCCGCGACGGTGAACAGCACGGGTACCGGACTCGACCCGGCGCCAGCGGTCCACACCAGCGACTGCAACGCCGCCGTGGCCTGCGACTTGTTCATCCCATCGGGGCGCGAGACCTCCTTGGAGAAGTCGATGGTCACCTGGTCGCCGTCGCGGGTGGCCGTGGCCTCGAGACCGGTGTCACTGGTGAATCTGTTGTAGTCAGGGTCGATCGGGGCCGACCCGGCGGCCTCGGCAACGGCTGCCGCAAGGTCGTCGCCGCTCACGCTGGAGACGGTGTGCTGCTCGCGGAACAGGCGGGGACCCACCGCGGTGGACCCGACGTAGTAGACGGCTACGTCGGTCTGCCCGTCGGCATCGGGGTTGCCGGAGCCACCCCCGTTGCCCTGCCCGCCGGGGGTGGCCGCAGGAGGCGTGGCCTCTTGGCGGCCCGAGAGCCAGGCGGCTCCGCCGATCACGGCTGCCGTGGCCAACGCAGCCGCCAGGGTGAGCGGGATCCAACGCCCCGTTCGTGGCTCGCGGCTGCCGACCGCTTCGTGCTGGTCCCCATCCTCCAACATCGCATCGAGCCTGCTCTCGTGACGCGGAAGCGGCGTCGAGCCTGTCGGATCGCTCATGGGTCCTCCTCGAGGACGGGGCCCGGATGAGCCCTGGGTGAGGTCGTGGTTGGCCTGGTGCCGCACCCACCACGGTAGTTGGACGTCGCCCGGTTCGGGTGGGTTCCCACGCCGAGCCGGCCATCAGGCATGCTGGGCTCATGAGCGAGATCGAGACCCCGGATGACTGCGTGTTCTGCAAGATCGTCACCGGCGAGATCGACGCGGAGGTGGTGCACGAGGGTGCGACCACGATCGCCTTCCGCGACCTCACCCCCCAGGCGCCCACCCACGTGCTCGTGATCCCGCGCAGCCACTACCCCAACGCCGCCACGCTGGCCGCGGGGGAGCCCGACACGGCGGTCGACCTGCTCCTCGCGGCGCGTGCCGTCGCCGAGCAGGAGGGCCTCGAGGAGGGCTACCGACTGGTGTTCAACACCGGCGCGGCCGCGCACCAGACCGTCTTCCACGCACACCTGCACGTCCTGGGCGGTCGCAACATGGGTTGGCCACCCGGGTGAGCCGAGCATCCCGCACACGTCGTACGCCGTTCACGGCACCGGCGCTCGGGCTGGTGCTCGGGGCCCTGGTCCTGGCCGCCTGTGGCACGTCGAGCGAGGTCACCCCGAGCGCCGGATCTGCGCCGAGCGCCGGATCTGCGCCGAGCAAGACCACGTCGGCCGTCGAAGCCAGCCCGTCTCCGGCGCACACCGGCCACGAGGTCACCGGCAGCCCCGCCGCCGGGCGCCGCAAGCCGTTGCGCACGGGCGAGCACCGGATCCAGCTGCAGATGCCCGAGGAGTACACCCCTTCGGCACCGACCGGCTCCGGGACCGACGACTACCGCTGCTTCCTGCTCGACCCGAAGCTGAGCGCGGACCAGTTCATCACCGGGTTCAACGTGCTGCCGGGGAACCCCGAGGTGGTGCACCACGTGATCATGTTCCGGATCCCGGCTCCTCTGGTCGCGGAGGCCGAGCAGAAGGACGCAGCGACACCCGGACAGGGCTGGACCTGCTTCGGTGGTGCCGGGGTCGGAAACGGCGCGCAGGTCGATGACGCTCCCTGGCTGGGCGCTTGGGCCCCAGGGGGATCCGAGCAGGTCTACGCGAAGGGGTTCGGTGAGGAGCTCGGCAAGGGCTCCCAGATCGTGATGCAGGTGCACTACAACCTGCTGGCTGGAGCGAAGCCCGATCGCAGCGCCGCCGAGATTCGACTTGCTCCGGTCTCGAAGGGGATCAAGGCGCTGCAGACCAGGTTGCTGCCCGCGCCGGTCGAGCTGCCCTGCCGCCCGAAGCACGACGACGGACCTCTGTGCTCGCGACCTGCGGCCTTGGCGGACGTGAAGAAGCGCTTCGGTGAGGGACCGGGCGCGCTCGCCGATGTGCTGCCCATGCTGTGCGGCAAGGCCGAGCCCGGCGCCACCCAGTCGTGCACGCGGACCATCGGCAGCCCTGAGACCGTTCGCGGGGCGGCCGGACACATGCACCTGCTCGGTCGCTCCATCAAGATCGAGGCGAATCCCGGAACCCCACGGGCCAAGACCCTTCTCGACATCCCGGTCTGGGACTTCGACGACCAGGGCAGCAGGCCGGTGACCTTCCGGCTCAAGCCCTTCGACACGGTCCGGGTGACCTGCACGCACTCCCAGGAGCTGCGGGACAGGCTGCCGTCCTTCGAGGGCCAGCCCGACCGTTACGTCGTGTGGGGTGAGGGCACCACCGACGAGATGTGCCTCGGCATCCTGCTGGTGACCCGGCCCTAGCAACCCCGACAGACCGCCGTCCGCGCGCTCACCCCGTAGCATGGGCGGGCCAGCGAAACCGACAGAAGGGCCGCCCCACAGCCGGGGCCTCCATGACTGAGACCAGCAAGTCGAGCACCGGTGAGTCCCGGGACCAGACCCAGCACACCGTCGTAGTGCCCAACAGCATCAACATGGTCTCGCTGCTCGGTCCGGGCGACGAGCACCTCTCGCTGATGGAACGAGCCTTCGCCGTCGACCTGCACGTGCGCGGCAACCAGATCACCCTGCGCGGAGAGCCGGCCGAGGTCGCTCTCGCGGAGCGGATGCTCGAAGAGCTGGTCACCATCATCCGCACCGGCCAGGGGATGACCACCGAGACCGTCGAGCGCGTCATCGGCATGCTCCGGGCCGAGACCACCGAGCGGCCGGCCGACGTGCTCTCGCTCAACATCTTGTCCAACCGTGGGCGCACGATCAGGCCCAAGACGCTGAACCAGAAGCGCTATGTCGACGCGATCGACAAGCACACGATCGTCTTCGGCATCGGCCCTGCGGGCACCGGCAAGACCTACCTGGCGATGGCCAAGGCGGTCCAGGCCCTGCAGGCCAAGAAGGTCAACCGGATCATCCTGACCCGGCCGGCCGTCGAGGCCGGCGAGCGACTCGGGTTCCTGCCCGGCACGCTGAGCGAGAAGATCGACCCCTACCTGCGTCCGCTGTACGACGCCCTGCACGACATGCTCGACCCGGAGACCATCCCCAAGCTGCTCGCAGCAGGGACGATCGAGGTGGCTCCGCTGGCCTACATGCGGGGTCGGACCCTCAACGACGCGTTCATCATTCTCGACGAGGCCCAGAACACCTCCCCGGAGCAGATGAAGATGTTCTTGACCCGGCTCGGCTTCGGCTCGCGGATCGTGGTCACCGGCGACGTGACCCAGGTCGACCTCCCGAGCGGCACCAAGAGCGGTCTGCGGGTCGTGGAGGGCATCCTCGATGGCATCGAGGACGTCTCGTTCAACCGGCTGACCGCCCACGACGTCGTGCGCCATCGGTTGGTCGGCAAGATCGTCGCGGCCTACGAGGAGTTCGACGCCCGCAAGGAGTCGCTGGTCGACGTACGTCCACCACGGGAGGGACGACGATGAGCATCGAGGTGCTCAACGAGTCCGGCCTGGACCTCGATGCCCTACGCACCCAACGCCTGGCTCGTTTCGTGATGGACCGGATGCGCGTGCATCCGTTGGCCGAGCTGTGCGTGACCGCTGTCGACGAGGACACCATCGCTGAGCTGAACGCGAAGTGGATGGAGAAGGAGGGCCCGACCGACGTGCTGGCCTTTCCGATGGACGAGCTGCGTCCTGGACTGGTCAACGAGGACCCGGAGGAGGGTGTGCTCGGCGATCTGGTGCTCTGTCCGGCGGTCGCCGCCCGGCAGGCGCAGGAGGCGCGGCACACCACCACCGACGAGCTCGACCTGTTGACGGTGCACGGCATTCTGCACCTGCTCGGTTATGACCATGCCGAGCCCGACGAGCACCAAGAGATGTTCGGCCTCCAGGCACGGTTGCTGGGGGAGTGGCTCGGCCACCTGGCTCGGCTCCCCGAGACCGCCGACATCCCCGAACCGGCCGACACCTCCGACACCACCGACACCCCCGGCGAGCTGTGAGCCTGAGATGACTGGCAACGGTCCAGGCCTGGTCCTGATCGTGATCGGCCTCGTCCTGACTGCGGCCTTCTTGACCACGGTCGAGGCTGCACTCTCGGCGTTCTCGCGCGCTCGCGCCGTCGAGCTGGCGCACGAGCGGCGCCCGGGCGCGATCAAGCTGATGAAGATGCTCGACGACTCGCCGCGCTACCTCAACGCGATCCTGTTCGTGCGGATGCTGGCCGAGACCTCAGCGGTCGCGTTGACCACGGTGATGTTCATGCACGGCTTCGGGCTGTTCCGCTGGACGCCGCTGCTCGCCTCGGTCGCGGTGATGTTCCTGGTGATCTTCGTGCTGGTCGGCGTCGGCCCGCGCACATTGGGCCGACAGCACAGCGAGCAGGTCGCGTTGGCGACCGCCGGCCTGGCAATGGGGCTGGCGCGGGTCCTCGGCCCGTTGCCGCACCTGCTGATCCTCTTCGGCAACATCATCACGCCGGGAAAGGGCTTCTCCGAAGGGCCGTTCAGCTCCGAGGCCGAGCTGCGCGAGATGGTCGACCTCGCGGAGGCCTCGAGCCTGATCGAGTCCGGCGAGAGCAAGATGATCCACTCGGTCTTCGAGCTGGGCGACACCTCGGTGCGCGAGGTGATGGTGCCGCGCACCGACGTGGTCTACATCGAGCGTTCCAAGACCCTTCGGCAGGCGATGTCGCTGTTCCTGCGCAGCGGGTTCTCGCGGCTGCCGGTGGTCGGGGACGACCTCGACGACATCCTGGGCTTCGTCTACATCAAGGACATCAGCAAGCGCGTCTTCGACCGACAGGCCGCCGAGACCACCGAGCAGGTCGACTCGATGATGCGGCCCGTCTTCCACGTCCCGGACTCCAAGCCGGTCGATGATCTGTTGCGCGAGATGCAGGCCGAGCGTCGCCACATCGCGGTGGCCATCGACGAGTACGGCGGCACCGCCGGGATCGTCACCATCGAGGACATCCTCGAGGAGATCGTCGGCGAGATCACCGATGAGTTCGACGCCGAGGAGGTGCCGGTCGAGGAGCTCCCCGACGGCTCCATGCGGGTCTCGGCGCGCTTCCCGATCGACGAGCTCGACGAGATCGTCGGGGTGGAGATCGAGGACGACGAGGTCGACACCGTGGGTGGACTGATGGCCAAGCACCTGGGCAAGGTCCCGATCCCCGGCTCCACAGTCGAGGTGGAGGGGCTGGTGTTCATCGCCGAGGAGGCCAAGGGCCGGCGCAACCGCATCTTCACGGTCCTGATCGCTCCCGTCGTCCCAGCAGTTCCCGAGCCGTCCCCGGCCTCTGGCTCGTCCCGGGGTTGAGCACCGGACCAGGTTTGAGAGGATGACCAGGTGAGTGAACTGCAGCCCGAGGACCACAAGCTCGTCGTACTCGCCAGGGCCGCCCAGGCGCGCACGGGTGGCCTCGAGGGTGCGGCCCTGCGCGACCTCGACGGCCGCACCTACGCCGCCTCGACGGTCGACCTTCCCGCCCTGCACGTCTCCGCGGTGGGCGTCGTCGTGGCGATGGCCGTGACCAGTGGTGCAGGGGGCGCGGAAGCGGTCGTGGTGCTCAGCAAGGCACCGGTCGACGGGGGCGATCTCGCCGCACTGCGTGACCTGGCCGGCGAAGGCGTGCCGGTCCACCGTGTCGACCGCACAGGCACGATCATGGAGACCACGGCGACCTGACTCGTCTCCGAACGCCCTGCGTGAAAGCATCGTGGACAGTGGCCGGCTTCCCAGCAGCCGGCCCCGCCGAACAGCGCTGAGGTGATCACGAGTGGCGACGGTGACGAGCACCGACGAGAGTCTCCACACGGGGGCCGTACGCCGCCTGCGGGAGTCCTACTTCGCGATCGCCCCAGGAAGCCCGGTGCGGTTGGCCAAGCGGACCACGAACCTGTTCCGCCCTCGCGAGCAGTCGTCCGTGGGTGGACTCGACGTGGACGGCCTCGACGGTGTCCTGGCCGTGGACCTCGAGGCTCGAACGGCCGACGTGCAAGGCATGTGCACCTATGAGGACCTTGTCGCCGCCACCTTGCCGCACGGCCTGATCCCGCTCGTCGTGCCCCAGCTGCGCACGATCACGCTCGGCGGCGCCGTGACCGGGCTCGGGATCGAGTCGACGTCCTTTCGCAACGGGCTGCCGCACGAGTCGGTGCTCGAGATGGATG
Source organism: Marmoricola sp. (assembly GCA_039921445.1). Lineage (GTDB taxonomy): Bacteria > Actinomycetota > Actinomycetes > Propionibacteriales > Nocardioidaceae > Marmoricola. The sequence continues at coordinate 17,707 of JBDSBU010000072.1, forward strand.
TCTTCACCGGGGCCGGGGAGGTGGTGACCTGCTCCCGAGAGGAGCACGCAGACCTGTTCCGCAGCTTCCCGAACTCCTACGGATCCCTGGGCTACGCCACCCGGCTGCGGATCGAGCTCGAACCGGTCGGTTCCCACGCCGCGCTGCGACACGTGCGTTTCGCTGACGCGGCCTCGCTCCAGGACGCGATCGCAACCGTCACCGGGACCGGCGAGTGGGACGGTGAACGAGTCGACGGCCTGGACGGCACTGCCTTCGCCCCCGGCGACGTGGTCCTCACCATGGCCCGGTGGGTCGATGCCCCCGCAGACGCGCCTGCATCCGACTACACCGGTCAGCAGGTCTTCTGGCGGTCGGTGCAGGAGCGCGAGACCGACCTGCTGACGATGCACGACTACCTGTGGCGCTGGGACACCGACTGGTTCTGGTGCTCACGCGCCTTCGGTGCCCAGCACCCGCTCGTACGCCGACTGTGGCCGCGCCGACTGCGACGCTCGGACACCTACCAGCGACTGCTCGCGCTCGACCGGCGCTTCGGGGTGGCCGATCGACTGGACCGCCGGGCCGGGCGACCGCTGCGCGAGCGAGTCGTCCAGGACGTGGAGGTTCCTCTCGACCGGCTCGGGGAGTTCCTCGACTGGTTCGACGAGGAGGTCGGGATGCGCCCGGTGTGGCTGTGCCCCCTGCGCCTGCGCGAGACCCCTGCAGATGACCAGACCGGGGCGACGCCCGGTCGACCCTGGCCCGGCTACCCCCTCGAGCCCGGACGCACCTATGTCAACGTCGGATTCTGGGGGACGGTGCACGTCGGTGAGGACGCGCCGAACGGGCCACGCAACCAGGCCATCGAGGCGCAGGTCAGCGAGCTCCACGGTCACAAGTCCCTCTACTCCGAGTCCTACTACGATCCCGAGACCTTCGATCGCCTCTACGACGGGGCCAACCTCGCCGCAGTAAAGGCGCGCTACGACCCCGAGCACCGACTAACCTCTCTCTACGACAAGGCGGTCAGACGACGATGAGCATCCTGAAGGACATCTCCCCGAGCCGGTTCCTCACGCCCTCGCGGCTCACCCTGGCCGAGGTCTTCGAGTCCCTTCTGGCCGAGCCGGTCCCGATCCGCTTCACGGCGTACGACGGCAGCGTCAGCGGGCCCGAGGATGCGCCAGTCGGACTGGAGCTGAAGAACGAGCGGGGTCTCGCCTACCTGGTGACCGCGCCCGGCGACCTCGGCTTCGCCCGCGCCTACGTCTCCGGAGACCTCGACCTGCACCGGGTGCACTCGGGCAATCCCTACGAGGCGATGGTGCTGCTGCTGCGGGCGATGAAGTTCCGCCGGCCAAGTGCCGCCGAGGCGATGAGCCTGATGCGTGCGATCGGTCTGACCCAGCTGGTGCCGCCTCCTCCGCCGCCGCAGGAGCACCTGCCTCGGTGGCGTCGGTTGGTCGAGGGGATGCGGCACTCGCTCGAGCGCGACGGCAAGGTGATCGAGCACCACTACGACGTCTCCAACCGTTTCTACGAGCTGGTGCTCGGTCCGTCGATGACCTACACCTGCGCGACCTACGAGACCGAGGACCAGAGCCTCGAGCAGGCGCAGTTCGCCAAGTACGACCTCGTCGCTCGCAAGCTCGACCTCCGTGCCGGCCAGCGGTTGCTCGACGTCGGCTGCGGCTGGGGCGGGATGGTGCGCCACGCAGCCAGGGAGTACGGCGTCCAGGCCCTCGGTGTCACCCTGTCGCGGGCCCAGGCCGAGTGGGCACAGGCCAAGAACATCGAGGAGGGCCTCGACCACCTGATCGAGGTCAGGCACCTCGACTACCGCGACGTGGAGGAGGCCGACTTCGACGCTGTCAGCTCGATCGGGCTGACCGAGCACATCGGCGTCGACCAGTACCCCGCCTACTTCGGCTTCCTGCGCAGCAGGCTCGCGCCCGGTGGCCGGCTGCTCAACCACTGCATCACCCGCCCCGACAACAAGCCACTGGCGACGGGGCAGTTCATCGACCGCTACGTCTTCCCCGACGGGGAGCTGACGGGAGCCGGCAAGATCGTCACCGAGATGCAGGACGCCGGTCTCGAGGTGCACCACGTGGAGAACCTGCGCGTGCACTACGCCAAGACGCTCGCCGGCTGGGGCCAGAACCTCGAGGACCACTGGGACGAGTGCGTCGCCGAGGTCGGTGAGGGGACGGCCCGGGTGTGGGGGCTCTACATGGCCGGGTCGCGGATGGGGTTCGAGCGCAACGAGATCCAGCTCCACCAGGTGCTGGCCGGCCGCACCGCCGATGACGGCACCAGTGGCTTCCCGCTGCGACCGGCCTGGCTCTCGTGAGATCGCCTTCGCGGGTCACCAGGGTCGCCGTACCCCTGATCCTGGGTGGCCTGCTGCTGGCCGCCATGACGACACCTGCGCAGTCAGCCGTCACCGACAAGGGAGACGGGTCGACCTGGGAGCCGCGCAACGGAGCCCGGCCGGCACCTGTGGGGAGCGACCCGTTCCGGCCCGGTGAGTCCTACACCGGTGACTTCCCGGACCCTTCGGTGATGCGAGTGGGGTCGCGCTTCTACGCCGCCTCGACGACGATCGCGGGACTCAACCTGCCGATGACGACCTCGACCGACCTGTCAGTGTGGACCTCGCGGCCAGCCTCGGACCCCGACCAGCCACGGGTCAACGACGCGATGCCGCAACCGGCCGTGTGGGCGCGGAAGAACCGCGCCTCCGGCGGCAGGACCTTCGGTGCGACCTGGGCGCCCACGGTGCTGCGCATGCGGGAGGGGAAGTACCTCGCGGCCTACTCGGTGCCGCGTGCCCGCGACGGTCGTCGCTGCGTCTCGATCGCGCGCGCCCGCAACCCGCTGGGCCCCTACGTCGACGCGACGAGGAGTCCACTGACCTGCGTCGGTGGCGGGGCGATCGACCCGTCGGTCTTCCGTGACCGGGGCAAGGTGTGGCTGCTCTACAAGCGTGAAGGTCAGCCCGACAAGATCCTGGTGCGGCGGCTGAACGCCAGCGCGAGCCGGTTCGCGCCACGAAGCCGCAACACCAAGCTGCTCGCCCCCAAGCGCAAGTGGGAGGGGCAGGTGGTGGAGAACCCCGCGATGCTCCGCTACAACCACCGGCTCTACCTGTTCTACTCGGGCAACGGCTACGGCTCGCCGGCGTACTCCACCGGTCACGCCGTGTGCCGTAGCGTCACCGGCCCGTGCAAGCGGCTCGGGCGGTTGCTCTCGAGCGATGCCGAGCTGGCCGGCCCGGGCGGCGCTGCGCCGTTCTTCGATCTCGCCGGTGGCCTCCGGCTCGCCTACCACGCGTGGCGCACGGGCAACGTGGGCTATCCGAGCCAGGACGAGTGCCTGGGCACGGCGGACGGTTGCGCCCAGCGACGGCTCTACATAGCGACGCTGGCACCGGGCACCGGGGACCCGCTCGTCGTGGTCCAGCGTCACTGAGGCGCGAGCCGGCCGATAGCCTTGCGTCGATGACCTCCCGAACGCCGTACGACGCCGTGGTGGTTGAGCGCACCGCGCTCAGCGACCATCTCGTGCGACTGGTGCTGGAGGTCTCCGACGACTTTGCCACCACGGGCGTGCCCGACGAGTGGGTGGCGCTGACCGTGCCCGGACAGTTCCAGACGCGCTACTACACCGTGCGCTCGCTGGCCTCGCAACGGCTGACCCTCGACGTCGTGGTGCACGACCAGGGCCTGGTCACCGGGTGGGCACAGACCGACTGCATCGGCGACCGGGTCGGCCTTTCGGCCCCGAAGGGCTCCTTCGTCCTCCCCGCGGACGCCTCCTGGGTGGTGCTCGCCGGCGACCTGACGGCGCTGCCGGCGATGGCGCGCATCGCCGAGACCCTCAAGCAGGACACCGACCTGACGGTGCGGCTGCACGCCGAGGTGCCCGACGGTCCGATGCCCGACTATCTCGACGCCGATGTGACCTGGCATGCGGCGAGCTCGGGCACCAGCACCCTCGCCGAGACCGTGGGCAGCCTCACCTGGCCAGCTGGCGCGGGCTACTTCTGGATGGCGGGGGAGTCGGCGCAGATGCGCGAGATCCGGCGGCACGCACGGCACGACCTCGGCTGGGACACCCGGCACTACGACGTGATGGGCTATTGGAGCGGAGCCCGTGGCAGGCAGGCCCGTAAGGTCGACCCCGGCCCGGTCTATGCGCGGGGCAAGGCACACGGTCTCTCGGACGGGCAGATCTGGGCGGAGTACGACGAGATGAGCGGTCGATGACTGAGCAAGGCACGGCCATTCCGGCAACACCTCCGGGGCACCGTTCGGGCTTCGTCTGCTTCGTGGGCCGCCCCAACGCCGGCAAGTCCACGCTGACCAACGCGGTCGTCGGCTCCAAGGTCGTGATCACCTCCTCCAAGCCGCAGACCACCCGCACCGTCGTGCGCGGCATCGTGCACCGCCCCGACGCGCAGCTGATCCTGGTCGACACCCCGGGGCTGCACCGCCCGCGGACGTTGCTCGGCGAGCGGCTCAACGACCTCGTCAAGACCACCTGGGCCGAGGTCGACGTGGTCGCGGTGTGCTTCCCCGCCGACCAGAAGCCCGGCCCCGGTGACCGCTACCTGGTCAACGAGCTCGCGAAGGTCCGGCGTACGACCAAGGTCGCCGTGGCGACCAAGACCGACCTGGTCTCCCCGGACGCGCTTGCCCAGCACCTGATGGCCATCGACGCGCTGGGCCGCGAGACCGGCACCGAGTGGGCCGAGATCGTGCCGGTCTCGGCCAAGAACGGCCACCAGGTGGGCCTGCTCACCGACCTCCTCGTGGGCATGATCCCCGAAGGACCCCAGCTTTACCCCGACGGCGAGCTCAGCGACTCCCCGGAGGAGGCGATCGTCGCGGAGCTGATCCGCGAGGCCGTGCTCGAGGGCGTTCACGACGAGCTGCCGCACTCGATCGCCGTGGTGGTCGAGGAGATGACCCTGCGGGAGAACCGGCCCGTCGACAAGCCGCTGCTCCAGATCCACGCGAACCTCTTCGTCGAGCGCGACTCCCAGAAGGGGATCATCATCGGGCACAAGGGCTCGCGGCTGCGCGACGTCGGGATCGAGGCCCGCCAACAGATCCAGGCGATGCTCGGCACCCCGGTGCACCTCGACCTGCGGGTGAAGGTGGCCAAGGAGTGGCAGCGCGACCCCCGCCAGCTGCGCCGCCTGGGGTTCTGAGACAGCCAGCCAGTAGCGTCTTGGCCGTGACCTGGGACCAGCTCTACGACGACGCCGCTCGGGAGCGCCTGGTCGACGAGCCCGTCAAGCGTGTCGCGGCACCGGAGCGCACGCCCTTCGAGCGAGACCGAGCCAGGGTCGTGCACTCGGCATCGTTGCGCCGTCTCGCCGCCAAGACGCAGGTGCTCGGGCCAGCGACCGACGACTTCGTGCGCAACCGGCTCACCCACAGCCTCGAGGTCGCACAGGTGGCCCGCGACCTCGCGCACCCGCTCGGCTGCCACCCCGACCTGGCCGAGACCGCGGCACTCGCCCACGACATGGGCCACCCGCCGTTCGGCCACAACGGGGAGACCGCGCTCGACGCGCTCGCCTCGTCGTGCGGCGGCTTCGAGGGCAACGCCCAGACCCTGCGGATCCTGACCCGCCTGGAAGCCAAGTCCGCCGATGCCGACGGGCGCTCGATCGGTCTCAACCTCACCCGGGCGACCCTCGATGCGTGCACGAAATACCCGTGGCCGCGGTCCACCCAGGCCGGCGCCTCCGGAGATGGGTCAGGCAAGTTCGGGGTCTATGACGACGACCGGGTCGTCTTCGACTGGCTGCGCCGCGGTGTCGAGGGAGCGCGACGCTGCGTGGAGGCGCAGGTGATGGACTTTGCCGACGACGTGGCCTACTCCGTGCACGACCTCGAGGACGGCATCGTCCTGGGCCGGATCGACCTGGCGCTGCTCCACGACGCCGACCAACGACGGGCCACCTGGGCGACGGTTCGCGACTGGTACCTGCCCGACGCGGACGACGCGCTGCTCGATGAGGCGCTGCGCCGGCTGCGCGCGGTCGGATCATGGCCCGGAGCGGCGTACGACGGGAGCCGAAGGCACCTGGCAGCGCTGAAGGACCTGACCAGCGACCTGATCGGGATCTTCTGCGGCAGCGTGCACGAGGCCACGGCGGGGGAGTACGGCGCGCGTCCACTGGTCCGCCACGAGGCCGACCTGGTCGTTCCCGACGCGACGGTCCACGAGATCGCCGTGCTCAAGGGGATCGCTGCCCACTACGTCATGCGCGCCCAGGACCGGGTCGACCTGATGGAGCGCCAGCGCACTGTGCTCGAGGAGCTCTTCGCGGAGCTCTGGGAGCGCGGCGAGAGCGCTCTCGACGCGTCGCTGCGCGAGGACTTCGCCACAGCTCGGGACGACGACGCCCGCACCCGCGTGGTGATCGACCAGATCGCCAGCCTCACCGACGCGTCCGCGGTGTCGTGGCATGCGCGGCTGACGAGCGATCACCCGAGGCGGCTTCCCTACACGCGATGAAGGGTGTCCGGTGTTGAGGAGCTCGGGCTGGGTTTCCGACGGGCGGTGCCTGGTCATTGGGAGGGTGACCTGTTGCTGGGCGGGATCGGCAAGGGTGCGGTGATCACGCTGGTGGAGCGCTCGAGTCGGTTCGTGTTGCTCGCACCGTGGCCGGGGCGCCATACCGCTGAGCTGACCCCGATGAGCCTGGCCGAGATGATCGCAACGTTGCCGTTGAGTCTGCGCAAGTCGATCACTTGGGACCGCGGTTCCGAGATGGCCCAGCACTCTCGGGTCAAGATCGAGACCGGGATCCCGATCTACTTCTGTGACCCCAATCACCCTGGCAGCGCGGCTCAACTAGAACACCAATGGGCTGGTGGCCCAGTACTGGCCCAAAGGTGCCGACCTTCGCAACCTGACCCACACCGAATGCGACGACGTCGCCCTACGTCTCAA
>JBDSBU010000073.1:0-24516 GCA_039921445.1 Marmoricola sp.
GACTTCGCCGCCCTCGCGGAGCTGACGATGAGGTTGATGGTCTCCTTCCTCCAGCACCCGCCGGCGACTCCCCGCTCACACGACGACCTGCGTGACTACCTGCGCCGCTGGCTCGGCCCGGCTCTCGGCCCAGCTGTCGGCCCAGCTGTCGGCAGCGGCTGACGGCGGCGGCTGACGGGGCTAGGCGTCCAGGGTGTGCAGGAGCTCGTCGAGCTCGTAGGCGGCGGCCCCGATGCCCAGGGGGAGGCTGTGGACCCCTGCCGCGAGGCCCGCGCCGGAGGCGCCACCGGCGCAGACGATCGGAGCCACGTCATAACGAAGAAGTCGCCGGGCCACGTCGAGCGCCGGCGAGCGGTCCTCGGGAGTGACTACGGACAGCACCGCGGCGCGCGCCTCACGGCTCTGCACCGCCGTCTCCCAGCTGTCCGCCGGCACGTTGGCGCCGAGGTAGAGGACGTCCAGTCCACGCCTGCGAATGGCTGTGGCAAATGCCAACGCTCCGAGGTCGTGCTGGCTTCCCGAGGGCAGTCCCACCACGACCACGGGGCCCCTGGACCTGCTGCCCGCCGCCTCGAACGCCGATGAGAGTCGTCGATGGACCGCGTGGCTGGCCGCGTGCTCTCCGGCCACGTCGATCTCTCCGCTTGCCCACCCCTCACCGAGCGCGAGGAGGGTCGGGAAGAGCCACGAGTCGACGACATGCTCGAAGGAGCCGAGGGCGAACCCGCCATCCAGGCTCTCCTCGAGGCCGGCTGTGTCCAGCTCGGCGGCCGAGGCAAGGAACAGCTGACCGTAGGCGGCGGCGTCCGGTGATTCGATCCCGTCCGGGCTCTGCGTCCCAGCAACCGAGTCCAGGGCGATGGCGACCGTTCCACTGCGCACCGCCTCGGCGGCCTCGGCCGCGGACCAGCCGCCCTCCACGAGTCGACGCATCGTCGCGAGAGCCGCCAGATTCTCTTGGCTGTAGACGCGGTACCCCGAGTCGTTCCGATGCGGTACGACGACGCCGTAGCGCCGCTCCCACGCCCTCAAGGACGCTTCCGTGACGCCGCTGAGACGGGCCGCCTGTTTGATTGTGTACATGGTTTGTCTAGACTAGCGGCCCACAAACATTTGGCAAACCCTAGACAAAGCAGCGTGTCGCACCTATGTTCAGCACTGACAGAGCCGCTTACGACCTCTGCAGCGATCCCACTGGGAGTTCGGCCATGGAACTTGCACCACGCGAGGCAGGCGCGCTCGTCGCCTCGGGCTCTGCTGCCACCGACGCCTGGACCACCGACACCCTGCAAGGCCAGCTCAGGGCCGCGGGTCGAGGCGATGAGGTGGCGTTCGCCGGGCTGTACCAAAGCGTGTCCCCACGGGTGTACGGGCTCGTCCTCCGGATCCTGCGAGACGTACATCAGTCCGAAGAAGTCACCCAGGAGGTGTTCCTCCGGATCTGGGAGACCTCCAACCGGTTCGATCCCACTCGCGGTTCCGCCCTCTCGTGGATCATGACCTTGGCCCACAGTCGAGCCGTGGACCGGGTCCGATCCTCGGAGTCAGGGCGCCGGCGGGACGCCCGCGATGCCGACCGAAGCCGCTCGACTCCCTTCGACCAGACCGTCGAATCGGCCCATGCGTCCATCGAGGCCATCAGGGTCCGAGTCGCTCTGGCCACGCTGTCCCCACCCCAGCGCCAGGCCCTCGAGCTTGCCTACCTCGGTGGCTACACCCATACCGAGGTATCAAGGCTGCTGCAGATCCCTCTCGGCACCGCGAAGGCCCGCATCCGAGACGGGTTGATCCGACTGCGCGACAGCCTGGTACCCGCAGTCACGGGCGTTGCTTAGCAGCTCCAACACCGGCCGGCACGAGATGCCGGTTCTCAGGGCACCATCCCGCCCAACAGTGCCCCCGGCGAGAGCCCGAGGAGACCATTGGGGTCGACGGTGTCCACCGCCTCAGGGATGACCGTGGTGTCCTGCGGGCCCGCCCACACCGGCGTGCAATGGCCCTGCCCTCCGGTGCGCAGCAGGTCGACCAGCACGTCGTACGCCGACTCGGGCTCGGCCAGACGGGTCCACATCGACGTGCTCGACGCCGCCGACGCCGGCACCGCGACTCCTAGCCGCGAGGCGAGCAGCTCTTGTCGGAAGCGCGTGACGGCCCGACTCGCTCCCCGGTCGTCGAGCCGACGGTCGAGGCTGACCACGTCGCAACCGCCGTCGAAGGTCATCCCGCGCCGCCGCCAGTGGCTGGTACCGACCAGCGCGTAGACGTCGTCGACCAGCACCACCGTGCTGCGCCCGACCGTGGGTCGGCCGGGGAACCCGATCGGGTGGAAGGCAGCCACCCGCATGCCACCCGCGGTCACCGAGGTCAGCTGCTGGAGGGCGGCGGTGCGCTCGGCGAAGGCCCGCCTGGTCCAGGTCGCCCGGGCCGGGTCGACGTCGGGCAGCCGCGGCAGGCAGATCATCACCTTCAGTCGCGGGTTGGCGACGAGCCGGTCGTGCAGCAGCGAGACCAGGTCGACGAGGTGCGTCTCGGGGTGGGTGCCGTCGGGGCGCGCGGTGCGGCTGAACATCGGCGATTCGATCAACACGTACTCGCGGGCCTCGCTCACCGCGCGGGCCAGTGACCACATCGCGTCACGTTGACCGCGCTTGGCAGTGGCGATCTCCCGCTGCAGCTGGTGCCTGAGACGGGGCTCGTTGTGCACCGAGAGGGTGATGGCGTTCGGGTCGATCCCCAGCGCGGTGGCGATGGTGTCGCCGAGGGCGTCGACCGTGTCGCTCTCGGACGGCACCGGGAACAACGAGAGCTCCGGGCTGTCGGTCGTGGCTGCGATCGTCTCGAGCACGGCCGCTGCCATGTGCGGAAGTCCAGCCGCCGGTGCCGGGTCAGCGGCCGGCTCGTTCCAGTTGTCGCCGGCAGTGGTGAGCAGCCATCCGGTCGTCGGGGTCACGGGAACCACCGATTGGCAGCGCTTCATGGCGTGGAAGGCCAGGTCGTAGGCCAGCTGGCCCTGAGCCACCACCCCGGTCAGGTGTGCGTCGGGCCCCGGAGGGTTGCCCGGGTCGCCCAGCTCGGGTGAGGCGCTGCGCGACTCCTGCTCCCAGCGCGCACCTGTGAGCACCCCCGTCCAGGCGTAGGTCGTGCTGGGCGCCGTCACGGCGCCCAGGGACAGCACGGTGTCGAAGCGGGCCTGGGTCGGCAGGTGTGGTCCCTGACGTGGCCACGACCCCTCGTTGGCCAGCCAACGCAGCCAGACCAGCAGGTCGGCCGTCGGGGACGGCATCGGGACAGGCGGCAGCGTCGGGGCGATCCCGAACGCGCTCACCGGCGCCGCGGCGGTGAAGCCCTGGCCGGCCAGCAGCGCGGCCACCACGGCCGGGACCACACCTCCGAAGTCGGCGGCGTTGTCGTTCCACGTGCTCTGCGAGGTGACGGTGAGGGTGAGCCCCGAGAGCATCCGCCGGGCACCACCGCGACCCACGGCCACCACATCGACGCTCAGTCGGGCAGGCGCTGGCACCGGCTCCAGCGCGTCGAGACCGAAGGGATTGACCAGCAGCAGGCTGTCCCCCGAGCGCGAGCCGTCGAACCCGCCCACCACGAGCGAGCCGCCGTCACCTCGCACGAAGGAGGGGTCGGCACCGATGCCCTCGATCACGTGGAAGGTGCGTGGGTAGGCGCGCACATGGGTGCCCTTGGGCAGTCCTCCCGGCGGAAAGGTGAGGATCACGTCGCGCTGCGGACCGGTGACCGGGGTGGCCCAGCTGGCCGTCGGGGCGCCGGCGCCGGTCGCGTCATAGGACTGCACGGCGGCGTCACCGGGCCAGGCCGGCAGCGCAGCGGCGTACGTCGGGAAGGTCGGCCAGTGGGACGCGGTGCCGGGGGCGGGTGGCAGCGCCAGGGTGGGGTCGATCCGCGGGGAGCAGAGCAGCCCGAGCCGGTCGGCCGAGGCGGGCCAGGCGGCGAACGCGGCTCCGGCGGCACCGAGCACGTCGTTGCCATCGATGAGGAAGTCGAAGCCGGGCACCGTTCGACGCACCGGCGGGAGGGGTGCGTTGGCAGGCATGTCGTCCTCGGCCGGCACCGGGTCGGCGGGCGCGAAGGCTCGGTTTCCGAGCAGGTGCCACTGCAGGTCGACCGCGACGAGACGGAAGAACTGGTGCCGCAGGACCGGCGCTCCTGCCCCCCCGGGCAGGGGTGGCGGCGACCACGCCGTCGTGCCCAGCTCACCGCCCGGGGACGGTCCCCACAACACCTGGTCAGGGGTGGGGGTGGCCCGGCCGACCTGCTCGCCGGGGGCCAGTACCTCCACTCCCGACGCGGCGACCTCGCGCGCCAGGGCACCACCGGAGGTGAGGACCTGCACCTCGCTCCCAGCGCGACGCCGCGTCCACGCCCGCCCGTGCGGGTCGACCACGTGCAGCGTGGTCGTGGGTGAGCCGAGGCCTGCGATCGAGGCGACACCACCCGCGCCCGTTGCGGGATCTGTTGAGCCCGAGCCGGCCAGGGTGGGATGCCAAGCGAGCAGGTCGGCGAGCAGGGAGGCCACGGCCAAGGGGTGGATGATCAGGCCGCGCCGGTCGTGGAAGGAGACCTCCGCGCTCGCCCCCACGAGCTCTCCCCCGCGCAGCCACTCCGCCGTCTGGCCCGTCGTGGGCGGCACGCCGTGCACCAGCATCTTGGCCGGCACGGGTCGGTCCAGCGAGCCCAGGCGGGTGCGCACCAACGTCTCGAGGCGGTGCAGCGCCTCCGGGTGCAGAGCGAGCACCCCTGCAGGGGTGGGAATGGGGGCGCCGTCGGGGCTGGAGCAGGTCACGGGCGCCGCGGTGGGCTCCCAGGTGCCGGTGAAGGGAGCTCGAACGGCGATGAGGGCAAGGCGCAGGGTGGTGGCGTCGACGTCGCCCACGCCTGGTGTGCTCGAGCCCCAGACCGTCCCCAGGGCCGGCACGACCAGTCCGAGCGCGTCGATGCCGCGGGGGGTGCCAGCCGTACCCGCTGCCGTGAGCTGGTTGGCCACGTCGTTGGACGTGAGCACGGTCGTGGACGCGATCTGTGTGGGCATCAGGGACCTCCGACCTGGCGGGTGATGGTGGCCTTGGTGCCGTCGGGCGCGACGATGCTGACCACAACCGTGCCGGGCTTGCGCAGGCCCACCCCGATGCTGGTCGAGCCGTGCACGCGCTTGGACCGCGAGACCGGGATGACGAACTGTTGGTTCAAGGGCGCGTCGAACATGCCACCCCCCTTGGGCGGGCCAGGGAGCTTGGCAAGCTCCATCGAGAGCTGCGTCGCGCGCTTCCTCGGAGGCGGTTTCGGGGAGAACCGCACGTCGAGCATGAACGGCCCGTCAGCGGTCGAGTTCGGCACGGAGGTCTTGAAGGTCAGGATCCAGCCGCCGATCACCTTCGTCACCGTCGGCAGCACGATGTCCGGCGGCAGCGACCCTGCTGCGCCAGGAGGTACGTCGATCAGCTTCTCGGTCATTCGGCCGAGGGGGTCGGTCAGGCGCAGCCGCACGGCCAGGGACGCGGTCGCATCGGGTCGCCGTACGAGCAGGTGGACGGCGGTCGCTGCGCCGCTCGTGACGTCGCGGTACAGGCCTGACGACGGCGCGGTCGGTGCGCTCGTCGGCAGGCTGGCCAGCGTCCAGGACGCCACCGAGGCATTCCCGCCGTCGACGAGCAGCGGCACCGGGGTGCGCACCGCGCCGCTCACCAGCAGCACCTCGGCCTCGAGCCGGTGGTCACCGAGCAGCGTTGTGTTCACCGGCGCGGTCGTGGCCGTGCTGATCAGCGCGTTCGCCGACCCGGCGGTCGGCAGGCTGTACGTCGGTCCGCTCAGCTCTGGCCCGCCCGCTGGTGGCACGACCACCTGGCGAGGGACGCTCGGCTCCGAGCGACCGGGGTACTGCCCCTTCGTGGCATCCCCGCTCCCCCAGGCCACTGCGCGGTAGATCACCGGCTTCCAGGACCCCGGCACCGGGTCGATGCCGACGACCCGGCCCAGCGACTGGGCCTGACCAGCCATCGCCGGGTCGGGAGCGGCGCCGGGATCGGGCACGACCACGGGGGTCGGTGAGACGGCGTACCCACCGCCACTGCCGCTGATCGCCGCCACGGGCGGGCCCATGGTGTCGAGGGTGATCGCGGCCTCTGGGACCCTGACCCGGTGCAGCTCCACGCGCTGAACCGGAGCCCCCCTCGGGTTGACGATGCGCACCCCGGCGGCATAGCCGACGCCACCGGGACCCTCTACCCGGGTCACCTCCAGCTGGGGTGCTGCCGGGGCCACCACCTGCGGTGCGGCGAAGGCCCAGGGCCGCTTGCCACGAGACGGGTCCGCCGCCGAGGGCCATTCCGACTCGACCTCGCCGACGCTGACGCCGAGCACGAGGTAGAGGTGGATGTCCTTGGTGCCCCGCGGCAGCGTCACCTGGGTGCTCGTGCCGGGCAGCGGCGCCGCGCCGACGCGGGTGAAAGGCCGCCGATCGGGATGGTCGGCGAAGAGCTGGCGCAGCACCACCAGCCGGGCGGCCAGGCTCTGGTCGGGGCGCGGCTGGGGACGGGAGTGGAAGGAGAGCAGTGTCGACTCGGCACAGGTGTAGACGCGGTACGACGAGGCGCCGAGCAGCCCCGGCCACCGCAAGTCGGCGTGGTGCATCCCGTCGGCGTCGCGCATGCTGGCCAGCACGACGTCCTCGTGCACCGCGGTCAGGACCGGCGGTCGCGGGTCCGCGGCGGAGACCACCACGGGCTGGGAGCCGAAGTTCCCGACCCGGTGGGGCAGTCGCTGCTCGACACCGCGCGCCCACAGCGCCAGTCCCCATCGACCGGCCGTGTCGAAGTCGAGCATCAGGTTGCTGACGCTGACCCGGTAGCGCCGCGTCCCGCGGCCACCCAATGGGCCCGGCACGATGCTGAGCCCGTCGAGGGAGAGGTGCTGGGCGGTCGCGGAAAGTCCGGTGCCATGGGTGACTGCCGTGATGTCGCCGTCGAGTCCGAACCAGAGGGTCGCCAGCACGCCTTCACCCGCTGCCACCATGGTGTCGGCCGTGGGTGGGGCGGCTGGGCCGGGCATGTCCTGGGCCCAGGTCTGGGCGAAACGTCGGCCGACGATCTCGAGCCGCTGCGGGCTGCGCGCGGACCAGGTCCACGAGACGTCGCAGGTGAGCGTTGCGGGGCAGGGCCCCGCCTGCACCTGGGTGTCGAGGCGGCACGCGGTCAGCGGAACCGAGGAGACTGGTGGCTCGGAGACCTCGCACCCGGTCTCCGACCACGCCGACCAGAGTCCGAAGATCGACTGCGCGGCGACCGAGTAGCGCACGGCGTTCGGGACCACCGTCGCATCGATCGGGTAAGTCGCGTCGGAGGTGCTGCGCCGCAACGGCTGGATCAGGCTCTGGCTCGCCCCGATCGGCTGCAGGGCGCTGTCGCCGGGGCGCTTCTGCAGCAGCGCCATCACGGGCCCGGCAGGTGAGGTCGTACGCCGGGCCGGGGCGAGGCTGCCGACGTGGAACGGCAGCAGGTTCGTCGGGGCGTCCCACGAGATGTTGACCACGGGCCGATAGGGCCGGTCGAGGGAGTCGGGCGACGAGACCCCCTGAACCTTGGCGACCAGGTCGGCCGGGGCCGGCACCGGCAGTGGCAGCCCGGGATTGAGGATGAGCGCGGCCCACTCCTGCTCGCCTCCGAGAGGGTCGAGGAAGGTGGCGGTGACCATGTAGTCGGCGCTGCCTCGATTGATGACCATCGCGACGTTCGCCCGGAACTCCTCGTCGCGCAGGCGCCCCTCCCACGGGTAGGCGGTGCCGAATCCGGTGACCAGCGCGTCGAGCGGGTCGGTGGCGCCGCCGTACAGCAGCAGGGTCAGGGGGTTGAAGGTGGCCTTGGCCGCCTCGCCGGTAGGAGTGATGATGGTGCGCTGGAACTCCATCAGCGCCTGGTCCGCGGAGGTCCCCGCGTCGACCATGGTGATGAAGTCCTCGAGCATCTCCTTCCAGAACAGCTGCACGATCGCGCTCGGGTCAGCCAGGCTCCACGTCGGTGCGGGCACCCCTGCGACAACCTCGTCGGGCCAGCCGTAGAACGGCGCGCCCCGGCGGAACCGGTCGTACGCCGCGGACTCGGGATCGGTGAGCGCATCGACCATGCCCTGCTCGGCGCGCAGGTCCGTGGCGTTGGCGGTGCGGCCGTCGCCGGGGAGCCCGACGATCTCCAGCTCCCTCCACGACGGGTCGTCCTGGACCGCCAAGGAGCCGTAGACCCCGGTGACCTGACTGCCCGCCGGCACCGTCACCACCCTCATGCCCGGTCCGGTCAGCCGCACAGTGGTCGTCCCGGGGTCCACGGCCGCGGAGGCGACGATCGGGGCGGCGAAGGGCATGCCACTGAAGGCCAGTGCCACCCCGCCAGGCCCGACCTCGAGCTGCACGAAGACCTCGGCGTAGGCGCCATCGAGCAGGATCGCCGCGCCGTACAACCCACTCGTGGGCTTCCAGCTGATCTTCTTCGGTTCGCGGGGGCGGTCACGGACCCAGACCGTGAAGGGGGTGCGGGGATAGCCCATCGAGGCCTTGAAGGCCCAGCGCAGCTGCACCGAGGTCGTCGAAGACAGCTTGCGCCGCTCAGCGACCGCGTCCGGGCTCTCAGCCTTGCCCAACACCTGGGTCTTGGCCACGGCGGCCCAGTCGATGAGCGCACCGACACCCATGAACATGTGGGGATCGACCCGTCGTCCTCTCACGGCTACACCTCCTCCCACGGCGCGTGCGCCAAAGTGACGTCGACCATCACGGCACGCTGCTCGCCGGTGTCGAGGAACGGCAGGTCCGGCATCGCGGGTGCGACGAGATCGATCTTCAGGTGCTTGCCGCGCTGCCCGTCCTGGAGCACCACGAAGACCCGTTGCGTCCCCGGGGCCGTGACGACTCCTCGTACGACGTTCGGGTCGCCCCCGGTGCCGACAGTGAGCCATTCGCGCGGTGCCATCACCCAGCGGGTCGGCGCGTCCGGGACAGTGGTGTCGACCAGCTCATGGGGGTAGTCGCGTGATCGCACCAGCGGCTCGGTGGCATCGACCATCACAGCCACCGGCTGCGGCGCGGCGGATCCGACCTGCTCCCAGAACACCACGACCCGGGGTTGCTCGGGTGGGCCGAGCGGCTCGAGGTGGTGGGCCAGCAGGTGCCCGTCGACCGCGTTGCCCTGAGGACGGGCACCGAGCGCGGCCCACATCGAGGCAAAGGTCCCGGCCTCGGCCGACCTGGCGCCGGGTTGGGTGCTGGCCACCGACCAGGCGAGGGACTCCAGGCTGGCGAAGCCGCCGGTGGTGAAGTGCCGGCGCAGCACCCTGGCGCCCCGGACGGTGGCAGCGGCCCCGGCGTCGACACACTCCACGTCGAGCAGGTAGCCCATGTGTCGCTCGAGAGGGATCTGCACCTTCACCTCGGAGGTGGCGAGGTTGTCGCCCGAGCCCTCGACGCAGAACGTCGAGCCGTCGGCGGAGTCGGCATCGATCTTGGCGATGGCCACGTCGATCGCCTTGTTCCACGGTGAGATCAGGGGCGTGGAGACCGCCTTCACCACGCTCGCGTCGAGAGTGAGCGGCAACGGTCCGGCGTCGCTGTCGTCGGGATGGCGTCCGCTGGAGGCCTCGAGACGCAGGCGCAGGACCTTGCCGTACGCCGCGAACATCCGGTCGACGTCGTGGGTGTTGAAGACCAGCCGCAACGGGTCTGCGGTGAACACCCCCAGCTCGTCGCCGGAGGGCAGGGTCATCATCAGCCAGGCGTCGAGGTTGACCGGGGTGGGCGCAGGGGTCGTGGTGAAGACCAGCGCCTTGTCCTGCACCGGGTCGGCCGGTGCGGCTGCGATCTTGTCGGTGTGGAACCAGAACACCTGCGTCTCGGGCACCGCCGACGAGGCCCGAGTTCCGCCACTCTGACGCAGTGCGTACCAGTCGATGCTGACCCGGTAGCGCGAGTCGGGCACCAGCAGGGGGTGCTTGGAGGCGTCCGGTCCGGTCGCCGAGACCAGCCGCTCCCGGTCGGAGGCGATCTGGGTGGTGTCCCAGTCGGCCCGGACCACCTCGGCGGTGCGGATCATGCCGGCGGCGGCGAGGTACCAGACGGCCGGCAGCTGCCGATCGCCCTCGCTGCGGCGGCGCCCGATCTCGACGATGGCGGCATCTGCCGACGACGGCACCTTGACGATCGCGGCTTGGAGCTTGCGCTCCTGGGTCCAGCGGAGCAGGTCTGCGATGTCGTTGCCCCACGGTCCACTCAGGCGGGTCCAGTGCTCCGGTAGGACTGCTCCGGCGTCGAGGAGGTCGCTGTTCTGCACCTCGACCCGGTCCAGCTCACCGCCGTCGACGTCGAGGACTCGGGCCACCACCTGGACCACCTTGCGGCGGCCGTCTGGCGGCAGCAGGAGCAGCACGTAGAGCTGCTCGAAACCGTCGGTGTGCAGGTGCACCAGATCGACGAGCTCGGAGTCCTCGTGCGTGGGCACCTTCGCCGCCTTGAGCAGCTTCTCCAGACCTGGGTCGGGAAAGGTGGTGAGAAATCCGTTGTCGAGCAAGGGCGACTGCAGCACCTTGACCGGGCATCGCGAGCCCGAGGCGGCGGGTGGGTTGTCGGTCCGGCTCGGCTGCTCGGCGGCCGGCCGGCCAGCGTGCAGCCCGTCGAGGTCGAGCAGGGAGAGCAGCCCCCGGTCCATCGTGAGCCGGGTGAAGGGCCGAGCGGTGATCGCCTCACCCGTGAAGACTGAGTCGAGCGAGGCTCGTTGGTTCGCGGTGGCAGCGAGGTCGCGCAGGCCAGGCACAGCTGCCGTCGCCTTTGCGTGGAACAACGTCGAGATGCGTACGTCGGAGGACCCCTCCAGCGGTGAGACCAGTCGGCGTACAGGGTCGTCGTCGGGGAGCATCTCGCCCTGCGGCGCAGCGTCGTCGACTGGACCCAGCCCACCGATCACGACGCGGGGCGGCCGGAGCACCTCGAAGCTGTGCTCGACGTCGGCGACCGAATGCTCGAGATGGGTCAGGTCGCCCAGCCGCACCGGCTTCTTGGTGCGCTCGCACTCGACCACCCCACCGAGCACGACCGCGGGTACGACGCCGCGCAGGGCATCGAGCTGTGCGTCGCCGGAGCGCCACGGCTCGCTCACCCGCAACCCGGTGTCGGGAGCAGCGCCGCGCCGGGTCCCGGGGTCGTCCGGCCAGGCGATTCCCTCGAGGTCCCAACCGGTGGCGGAGGGGCCCAGCGGCTCGATCTTGAAGGTCCACAGCACCTCTGCCGGGTCCGCCGCCGGGGAGCAGACGTGCTCCCAACGGTGTCGGACCTGCTCGGCGAGCTTGTCGGTGTACTCGATGGCCTTCGTCGCAGGGGTCGCCTGCCAGGTGAGCAGCGCAAGCTGTACCCCCGGGTTGGGCTTGTCGGCCGGGGCCAGCGACCACCAGACCGGTGGCACCGGGTCCGAGGGGGGGACGAAGGTCTGGGGGTCGACCTGGCCGTTGCCCTTGATCCGCTCGAACCTGACGGCCTTGACGGCGTAGTGGTAGCGCTCGCTGGATCGCTCTGCCCACCCACCGGGGTCGACGCCTGGTGCTGTGGTCACCGGACCGAGCCCGGCGACCACGACGGCACCGTCGGGCACCGGTGGCACGGTCATGCTGATCACGGGGATGGCGTCGATCGGCACCCACGGGACGGCGCCGTCACCGGGGTAGCCCGCGACCGCTGTCGCCTCGCCGAGGCTGGCGTCAATGGGGCGGTCGACCCCACTGCCCTGTGCCAGCGCAGGTGAGCGTGACTGCAGGCTGACCTTCTCCACCAGGGGTGGCAGGGTCGGATCCACCTTCGGTCCAGAGATCTCGATGTCGACGCAACCGCTCACCTCGAAGAAGAACAGGTCGACGTGACCGCAGGCGCGTCCGTGAACGTAGATCGCGAGGTCCGGTAGCCCGTCGCTGCCGGGTGAGCCGGGCTGCTCGGTGACGATCACGGTGAGGCTGGCGTCGGCGCCCACCGAGACCAACCAGAGTCGCAGCTCGCCGGCGACGTAGATGTTGCCGGCCAGGATGAACGGGTCGAAGCCGAGGACCGCGTCCATCCCCCCGCCGATGCGGAGGTAGAGCCCGTCGTCCACGTCGCCCCAGGTGAAGCTGGCCGCCACACCGAGCGCGATCGCGAAGCCCAGGATGGCCGGCAGCTCCGCGTGGCCGTTGTTGAACTTGCTCACCCCGTTGCCTCGGAACATCAGGTAGCCGGTGCCCTTGACGATCCCGAGCACGTCGACCTCGATCGAGGGCCCGTAGTCGCTGCGCGCACCCAGGTAGATGTGCCACGCGTCGGAGTTGGCCCCGAAGGGGAAGACCGCCTCGACCGGGATCACGATCTTGACGACCCGCTCGATCTCCCACTCCACGATGATGCCGATCAGGAAATGCTCTGGGGTGATCTCGAGAACGGCCAGCACGCCGCCGGTGTTGCCCATCGCGTCCATGCTCGGCGGCGGCGAGAGGATCCTGGCCTTCATCATGATCAGCACCCGCGGGCCGGGCAGCTCGAGCAGCAGGGTGCCGTCGAGGTTGATCAGGACGCCGCCCTCCATCGTCCCGATCAGGATGCCGACGCCGAAGGCCCAGTTGTCGATCTTGGGCTCCCACAGCACCTGGCCACCAGCGCCGGGCGCCTTGAGCAGGTGCGGCTGACCTTGTGCGGCCTTGAGCCACTCCAGTGCGGGCGCACTTGCGTTCGGGCCGGTGATCTCACGGCGGTGGTAGTGCATTCCGAAGATGCCGCGGAAGCCGAAGATGCCCAGGCCGGTGGTGCCCAGCGGGATGCCGACCGGGAGGACCACGTTCAGACCGATGTAGACCCCGGTCGCGGTGCGAGGTCCGTCGGTGATGGTGGCGATCTCCAGGGCTGCTGCGATCCGGAGGTTCACCGGCCGCAGGGTCAGGTCGATCTGGCCCCCGATCGTGCTGGCGGTGGTGCCGTCGGGCAGTTCCCGAGTGCCGATGCGCATGTACCCCGAGCCGACCAGCGCACCCGGGATGTCCACACCCGCCGAGAGCGCGGTCAGCTCGGGCATGCGGGGTTCGTCGAGATAGGCCCGCACGCTGGCCTGATCGACTGAGACCACCCCGAGGTCGACCCCGAGGTTGATGTCGACCTCGAGCGTCATCGGGTTGCTGCGCGAGAGGCGGGCGCCGGCGATCCGAAGGATCTGACCCAGCGGGTCCGCGATGGTCATGCCCCCGCCGCCGCTGGCCAGGTCGATGGTGAAGCCGCGGCTGGAGTCGAAGACCGGTAGGAAGTCCCAGCGGGTCAGGTCGGTGGTTCCGGGTGGCAGCGGCGGGTCTGCATCGCGGTTGGTCAGCCGCAGTCCGATCGCCTTGTAGCGCACCTTCAGCGGGCTCTCGCGCTTGATCTTCACGATGCCGAGCAGGTCTACCGACCAGTCCGCCTCGAGGTCGAAGAGCAGGGTGCCGGTGAACCCGCCGTCGCGCTGGGTGTGGAAGTACTCCGCTCCGAAGAGGATCACCCGCTCGACCGAGAACCACGGCAGCGCCGCCACGATCGCAGGAACGGCCATCGCTGCCACCGACAGGGCCGCGTCCCCCACTGCCCCGTCGCGGCCCTCCGAGAGGGCGCGGGCGGCATCTACCGGCGGAGCCGCGGCGAGAAGCGGCCAGAAGCTCACGTAGGAGCCGAGGAAGGTGACGCCGAGGTCCTTGCCGGCTGGCATCGGATCGACCTGCGGGATCCACCCGACGTGGTAGAGACCGTCGGTGTCGGCGGGGTCGGCACCCACACGCAGCAGGGTGTCCCACCGACCGGTTGCCGGGTCGGTCTGCACGAGCACACGCATGGCGGTGATGCCGTCGGCGGGGTTGTCGGGGCCGACAGGAGTTCCGCCGTCGAGCGTGCGCCCCCGTGGGATCGGTGCGGGTGGAAGTGGCGCAGACGAGTTCTCCGCATGCCGCCGCTCGAAGCTGCCCTCGACGGCGGTCTGGATGTCGACCTCGAGGTCGAGCTGCAGCGCGATCAGGGCGCTGTCGACGATGCGCACCAGCACCTTGGCCGAGCGGAACCAGTCCGGCGGGGGCGAGGTCTCGGGCACCGGCGGGTCGATCACGCGTACGACGGGCGGGGTCGTCGTCGTGGTCGGCGGATCGCGGTGCACCGTGACCGAGCCGTTCTGGGCGGGGCTCCCGGCGGGCAACGTCACCACCGCACGCCAGTGGTCACGGTCGAACGGAGCCACGTGGTCGGCGTTGCCCCAGCCCGACGCGCTCTGCCAAGCGGCCTGCTGGGCCGCGGTGGGAGGGCCACCCTGGCTCAGGTCGGGGATGAGCGTGAAGTGAAAGCCCTTTCCGGCGAAGGCGGCCTGGATCGCGTCGCGTGCAGCTACCGCGCGACGGTAGGCCAGGGCGGTGTTGTACTGCAGGTCGCTGCCACCGGGCTCACGGCTGGCGTCGCCGAGCACGGTGATCAGGACACCGTTGCCCAGAGCTGCGAAGTCCGTGCCGAAGGCCGATATCGGATCGGCGTGACCCGGGGTCCAGGTCTGGTGGAACTTGTCGGTGGCCCGGGTCGTGGACATCTCCCCGGACGGGTCCGTGCTCGACCCCGGATTGTTGAAGAAGAAGTAGAAGTCGCGCGTGGCGCCGGCGACGCCGCCCGGGCGCTGGGCGGTGAAGGTGCGGGTGGCGGCGCCGGCGACGTCGACGGTGATCGCCGCCGACGCGGACCCGATCAGGGTGCCGCCTTCCTTCCAGACCAGCCCCTCGACCCGGGGCAGCGTGGTCAGGGTGACCGCGTTGCCACCCGCCGGGGAGAGGTCGAAGTCGAAGCCCGACTCGGTGGTGATGGCGGCGTCGGCGTCGGCGCCGGTCGTGGTGCTGGTGCCGGGGGTGATCACCTGCACGGTGTCGCTGAGGCGCTGCACGACGAGATGCATCCGGGCCGTCGGCGGTCCCGATCCACCACCGGCGCCCGAGCCGGTGGCCGAGGTCACCTCGAGGTCGACGGTCGCGGTGCCACCGGTCGCCGAGAGGTCGAGGTCGTAGGCCATCGCCGCGGGCTGCGCGGTGCCGTTGATCCTCACCACCCGGGTGTACGGCGTACGCCCTCCACGGACGTCGACGACCAGGGTGCTGTGCTCGGGTACCCGCGCGGTCGCCTGCTCGATCCCGGCGACGACGGCGCCGCGTTCGACGACGTACTCGCGCTCGGGACCCGCGAAGCGCGGCAGCAGGTGCAGCTCGCCCGAGCCCTGCTGCACCAGTGCCGCGTCGAAGTCGCCCCAGATGCCGCCGGTCGGGCCCATCCCGATCAGCAGTTCCTGGGCGCCACACTCGAAGGCCAGGTTGCGCAGCCCGTCGGGGGCGACGAACACGCGGACCTCGGGCAGGTAGAGCCCCGTCCAGTCGTCTCCGACCCCGGCCTTCTCGCGCAGGGCCGGCGGAGTCCAGTCGTTGTCGAGGTCCAGGGTGGCGCTGCGGAAGCCGATGCCCAGGGTGTGGTCGTCGGCTCCGCCGATGTAGGCGTACGGCGGCTCCATCGAGATCAGCTGAGCCACCCCGGTGCTTCCAGGGTCATCGAGGTCGGAGACACCGGCCGAGACGAGCGCAAGCACCAGCTGACTGGGATCGGCGTTGCCGTGGCTGAGTCGGAATCGCATGCGGGGCAGGGTGATCGCGACCTCCCGCACCGAGGTGTCCGGCTCGAGCACCCCGATGGCGCTGACCTTGGCCGGGTGCAGGAAGGGTGGCCGGATCTTGGGGGCGTTGACGATCAGGTCGAAGACGAACCCGGTCGCGGGGTAGTCGCTCGGGGTGGCGGAGAAGTTCCAGACGCCCAGCAGGGCCAGCAGATCTCCCCCGGCCGGCAACGACGCCTCGGCGGCGCGCACGATCGAGGAGCCCTGACGTGGCACGAACAGCTCGAAGTCGACGGTGGTGTCGCGAAGGTCGAAGACCGGGTCGCTGCGCGAGGGATCGTGTGCCGGCGCGGCCTCGTCCACGTCGCCGGCGACCAGCGCGCCGCTCGCCGGCAACAGCTCGAGCGAGCCGTTGACCTCGCAGTGCCCGCGCAAGGTCACCCCGAGGTCATCGACGGCGCTCTCGAAGGTGACCACTCGCAGGACGCTGAGCGCCGCGTGGGTGGCTCCCAGGTTCTCCCCGCGGAAGAGATAGGGCAGCACCAGGTCCGCGAGGCTCAGGTCGGCCATGCCACGACGCTACGAACACCCGGACCGATTGTGCAATGACGAGGATCGGGTCTTACGAGACGGCGCGAACAGGTCTAGGGTCGAAAGTCTGTCGCAGCGGATCGACGCCTCGGAAGCTGCGTCCACGCGAATCCGGCCAGGCCCAGAAGCACCGGCCACAACGCAAGGCGTTCGAGGCCACCTGAGACGGGACCGTCCCCGGAAAGCACGAACGACACAGCCGAAACGCTGGCGACGCCTCCCGTCGTCAGCAGTGCCCCCGCCAGGCGCGGCCGTTCGTTGCGCAACCGGTTGCCAAGGACGAGCAGCGCGATCGGCTGAGCAACGAACAACGGCGTCGCGGCGATGGCATGCACGGTGGCGTCCTGGTCGAGGGGGGCGAGTCCGGTGGCGACCGAGCTCAGCCCGGAGACCACCAGCAATCCGGTGACCCACGTCCCCAACGGCCGGGCGAGCAGCACCGCACCTCCGGCGAGCAGCACTCCGAAGGCCACGAATGACCCGTTCATGAGTTGATGGCGTGGCGAGCAGTAGGTTTCCGAACACCCGACCTCACCGAGCCGGCTGACCGAGTCGGCGAAAAAGCTGTAGCCGCCGGTGGTTCCCGCCGCGACGACGAACTCGGTCGCGATGTAGACCGGCCGCACGAGCAGGGCCAGCGCTCCCCAGGTCACCGGAGTTGCTCGGAGTTGAGGGGTCATGCCCTGAAGTCAAGCACCGATGGAACAGCGACAGGACGACCCCTCAGCCTTGACTGGGCCCCGGGCCCTCCGCGAGGCTGAGCCCCAGGCTGCCGACCGCTGGAGGACCCATGGCCGCGACAGTGCTGACCGATCTGACCACCTCGCCGTGGACGAACTGGGTGGGCAACCAATCCTTCACCCCGGCGTACGTCGCTGCCCCACGCAACGAGGCGGAAGTCGCTGCGCTGGTAAGGCAAGCAACGGAGCGGGGTCTGGGCGTGCGGGTCACTGGTGCCGGGCACTCGTTCACGCCGGTCGTCGAGACCAGCGGGTTGCTGCTCGACCTCTCGGCGCTGCGCGGTGTGGTGAGCACGGATCCGAAGAACAGGCGCGCGACCGCGCTCGCCGGCACGCGCATCCACGACTTCTACGAGCCGCTGTGGGCAGCCGGGCTCGCGCTGCGCAACCAGGGTGACATCGACACCCAGCACATCGCCGGCGCCGTGGCCACAGCGACGCACGGGTCGGGGAGGCGCTACACGAGCCTGTCGGGCGCCGTGCGCGGCATGCGACTCGTGACTGCCACCGGTGACCTGCTCGACATCGGCGAGGACGAGCCCGACCTGTTGCACGCTGCCCAGGTCGCCGTCGGAATGCTCGGCGTCGTGACGCAGCTCGAGCTCGAGGTCACCGACGCCTACCGCCTGCGTGAGCAGGTCAGCCTCCGGCCGTGGGAGGAAGTTATGGAGCACTGGGACGAGCTTGTCGCCGAGCACCGTCACTTCGGCTTCTTCTGGCTGCCCAGCGAGGAGTCGGGCACGCTCTACAACCTCAAGAGTCACGGCGAGAGCATGGCCGACCAGTGTTACGTGAAGGTCTACGACGAGGTCGACGCTGACGTCGCCGACGACGACACCGAAGACCGCCGCGTCGACCGCTGCTACCGGATCTTTCCGATGGTCTACGACCGGAACTTCCACGAGCTGGAGTACTTCGTACCGCTCGAGCACGGCAAGCAGGCCTTGCAGGCGATGAGGGAGCTGATGCTCGCCAGCCTGCCGGATTCGGTGTACCCGTTGGAGGTGCGCACTGTCGGCCCGGACGAGGCGTTCCTCTCCCCGCAGTACCAGACCGCCACGACCGTCATCTCGGTCTCCGGCAAGCCCGGCACCGACTATTGGGCCTACCTGCGGTCGGTCGATGCGCTGCTGAGCGACTTCGGTGCCCGGGTCCACTGGGGCAAGCTGCACTTCCTCACGCCTGAGCGGTTGCACGAGCTCTATCCCCGGGCGGACGACTTCATCGCCCTGCGCCGCGAGCTCGACCCGGAGGGCGTCTTCCTCAATGACCACCTGCGTGCGCTGTTCGCCTGAGGGCGTGGCCAGCCCGGCGCCACCTCGGTCGAGGCAGCGGTATCGGCATCACATCGAG
Organism: Marmoricola sp.; assembly: GCA_039921445.1. Taxonomy (GTDB): domain Bacteria; phylum Actinomycetota; class Actinomycetes; order Propionibacteriales; family Nocardioidaceae; genus Marmoricola. The sequence goes on from JBDSBU010000073.1 coordinate 18,350, forward strand.
GTGAACCCGTTGTCCACGAACAGCTGGGCGCCATTGACGAACGACGCCTCCTCACTGAGCAGGAACAACGCCGCGTTGGCCACCTCTTCGGGCTCGCACATGCGCCCTTGCTGGGCGGCGATGGCAGCCTCGGAGACATCGACCCCCTCGGCCGTGAGCCACTCGAGCTCACGCTGACCGTGTGGAGTTGCGATGAATCCGGGACAGACCGCGTTGCAGCGGATGCCGCGGTCCCGGAACTCCACGGCGATCGCGCGCGCGAACTGGTGGACAGCACCCTTGGTGACGTCGTACAGGACTTCGGCCGGGGTTGCAGCCACCGCCGAGATCGACGAGGTGCAGACGATGGCGCCGCCGCCACTCTCGAGCATCCCGGGCAGCACGGCCTGGGTCATCAGGAACATCGACCGGACGTTGACGTCCATGAGGAAGTCGTAGTCCTCCTGCGTGGTCTCCAGGAACGGCTTCACGATGAGCGTGCCGGCATGGTTGAACAGGAGCGTCGGCGTACCGAGAGCCTCAGCGCCGCGGGCAACGGCGTCGCTTACCTGCTCGGACTGGCTGACGTCGGCATTGGCGAAGTGGGCGCGCCCACCGGATGCCTCCACCTCGCTCACGAGCTGGCTACCGAGGTCCTCCTGCCGATCGACGATGATGACGTCTGCACCCTGAGCCGCCAACAGGCGGACCGCTGCGGCTCCGACCCCGCCGGCCCCGCCGGACACCAGGGCGACGCGCCCCGCGAATCTCCCGGCCGTCACGACTTGCCGCCCACAGCAGCCTCAGCCGCCTCGATCGCGGCCTCGCGGGCGGCAATGACGTCACCCATCGGGGGGCCCTGGAAGCGGCGACGCTCGAAAACCACCCAGATCACGAGGGCGAGCACGACGAACCCGATCGTGATGGGCAGTGCGTAGTTGTTGGGGGGCTGGACGCCGATGAACATCAGCAGGGCCATGGCCACGATCGACACCACGGCGACAACGCGGAACCACGCCGTGCCCATGTTCCAGGGACCCATGTGCGGCCACTTGCGTCCGCCGATCGTGAAGAGGCCCAGGCCGATCGGCAGTGTGAACGACAAGAACAAGAAGATCACCGTGCAGGAGACGACGATGGAGTACGCCGGAGTTCCCTTGATGGTGATGGCCGAGGTGAACCACACGAACAGGGTCGCCAGGATGGAGGAGGCCCAGATCGACGCGACCGGGACTCGTCGCTTCGGGCTGACCCTGGCCAGGATCTTGGAGATGCCAGGGATGCCACCGTCACGGGAGAAGGCGAACAGCATGCGGGAGACGCTGGTGACCGTGGCGAGGCCGCAGAGGAACTGGCACAAGAAGATCAGGACGTAGAGCACGTCACGCACGGCGTGGATCATCTGCTGATCCATGGCCCAGAAGAAGACGTTGAACCCCTGAGCGGCCGCCTGGTCCATGTTCGGGATCATCAGCACGAACGAGGAGAGCATGATCCAGCCGAAGAGCCCGGACCAGAAGACCGAGGAAACCATGCCCCGCGGAACGTTGTGCGCTGCCTTGACGGTCTCCTCCGAGGTGTGCGCCGACGCGTCATAGCCGGTGATCGTGTAGACGGGCAGGAGCAGCCCGAGCAGGAACGCCATCCCGATCCCGACCGTGTTCGGCCAGACGGAGTCCGAGCCAGGGCCACCGGTGTAGTCGTGGAACGTCCACAGCCGGGAGACCTCGAGCCCCGAAGCGGCGATGAGGCAGGCGATGGTCAGCGCGATAGCGGTGAAGAAGATCAGGTAGCCGGAAATGTCGGTCAGCCGGGCCGTGAGCCGGATACCGAAGTGGTTGATCGTCGCTTGGAGGCCGGTGATCACGGCCATGAAGACGACCCGGTTGAACAGTGTGTCCTCAAGGCCCAGACGTTCACCGAAGGCACCGAACACGAAGTAGTAGGTGCCGATGTTGATGGCACCCAGCACCGTGACGAGGCCCAGCAGGTTCAGCCATGCCGAGAGCCAGCCGGTGAACCGGTTCCCCAGGATGGATCCCCAGTGGTAGAGCCCTCCAGCCGTCGGGTACGCCGAGGAGATCTGCGCCAGACCCAGGGCGAAGATGCCGGAGATCAGCACCCCGACCGGCCAGCCGATCCCGATGGCCGCACCTCCGGCGCCTGAGGTCGCCTGGCCGAGGGAGTTGATGCCACCGGAGACGATGCAGATGATCGAGAACGAGATCGCGAAGTTCGAGAACTTGCTCATCGAACGCTCGAGCTCCTGCGCATAGCCCATGCCATGCAGGGCCTTGACGTCCTCGTCGCGATCCGAGTCGGAGTACTGCTGCTGCGCGCTCTTCTGCGTTGATCGCCGTGCCATGGGGTCACTGCCTCTCTTGGTCCTGCATGCGCACTGCCCACGACTGAGGCGGTGAAGTCGATTGGTCAGACCATTGCGGAGGCTAGAAGCAGGCACGCGTGCCGTCAAGGGTTCTTCGCCCACGGGCCCCCCGTCGCGCGACGGCTCTGCGGCACTTCCCGATGACCTCGAGGGGTGATGTCGAGGAGAGCCTCATGATAACTTCCGAAAACGTCAGGGTTCCGACCGGAGGAGAACGTCATGTCAGCCAACGGAGAATGCTGTGGACCGGGGTACGCCTCGCCGCAGGAAGCCACCAAGGCCGAGCGCGAGAAGGTCGTCTACACGATCTGCATCTACACCGGCACCGGCGTGGAGAAGCCCGACTACGTGGCCACGATCGACGTCGACCCAGACAGCGAGACGTTCGGTCAGGTGATCAGCCGTCTGGAGATGCCGGACATCGGCGACGAGCTCCACCACATGGGCTGGAACGCGTGCTCCTCGTGCCACGGCGACGACAGCATGGCGCGCAAGTACCTGATCGTCCCGGGAGTGCGCTCGAACCACTTCCGCATCGTCGACACGGCAACCGATCCGCGCAACCCAACGCTCTTCAAGACGATCGACGGCGACGAGATCAAGCAGAAGACCAACCTGTCGGCACCGCACACCGTGCACTGCCTGGGCTCGGAGATCATCGTCTCGATGCTCGGCGACGCGGAGGGCAACGCGCCAGGTGGCTTCCTTCATCTCGACAAGGAGTTCAACATCGTCGGGCGCTGGGAGGGAGACATCTCGACGATGAACTACAACTACGACTTCTGGTACCAACCTCGGCACAACATGATGATCTCGACCGAGTGGGCGGCGCCGAACACCTTCATGCCCGGCTTCGACCTCGAGGACGTGGCGGCGGGGAAGTACGGCCAGCACGTTCACTTCTGGGACTTCGAGAAGCGGAACATCGTGCAGTCCGTCGACCTCGGGGCGGAGGGGCTGATCCCGCTGGAGGCGCGCTTCCTGCACGATCCGGACTCCTCGCACGGGTTCGTCGGAGCTGCGCTGTCGTCCAACGTCTTCCACTACTACAAGGACGACGCGGGAACCACGCAGATCGAGAAGGTGATCGACGTACCCACTGTGGACGTGGAGAGCTTCCCGGTGCCGATGCCGAGCCTGATCACCGACATCCTCATCTCGATGGACGACCGCTACCTGTACTTCTCCAACTGGCTGCACGGAGATCTGCGCCAGTACGACATCTCGGATCCCTACAACCCGAAGATGACCGGACAGGTCTGGATCGGCGGGTTGCTCGGCAAGGCGCCAGAGGTCAACGGCCGGCCGGTCGCGGGAGGGCCGCAGATGATTCAGCTGTCGCTGGACGGCAAGCGGCTGTACCTGACCACCTCGCTGTTCTCCACCTGGGACAACCAGTTCTTCCCGGAGATGAAGCAGGAGGGCGGCGTGATGCTGCAGATCGACTGCGATCCGGAAAATGGGGGAATGACGATCAACCCCGATTTCCTCGTGGACTTCGGCAAGGAGCCCCACGGCCCGGCGCGCGCACACGAGACGCGCTATCCGGGCGGAGACTGCTCCTCAGACATCTGGGTCTGAGCGATCGCCGCGTTCAAGGCCACCCTGCGCAACCGGGATGGCCGCACCGTGGAGGTGGCTGCCGACCAGACGATCCTCGAGGCGGCAGAGGCAGCGGGAGTGGTCCTTCCCTACGGCTGCCGCTACGGCGGCTGCATCACCTGCGCGGCCCGGCTGGTGGAGGGCAAGGTCCGCCAGCCGGGGGCGACCGCAATCAACGCGAGGCAGTCGCGTGCGGGCTACGTGCTGCTGTGCGTGGCGCGCCCGAAGGGCGATGTGGTGCTCGACGTGGGGGTCGACAGCCACGGCGACCTGTACCGCAACCCATTCGCCGGAGGCTGAACGCGCGTCCCTCATGGGGCGCAAGCAGGCAGCGTGACCGTGAACGTTGCCCCGTGGCCGGCACCGCCGCTCTCGACGGAGATGTGTCCGCCGTGAGCCTGGACCAGGGCCTTGGTGACCGTCAGACCGATCCCGCTTCCGCCTCGGTCGCGGCTGCGGGCGCTGTCGACGCGGTAGAAGCGGTGGAACAGGTAGGGCAGGTGTTCCGCGGCGATTCCTTCGCCGGTGTCGGTGACGACGAACGCGACCTGTCGACCCACGGTCCGGGCACCAAGTCGCACCTCTCCCCCGGCCGGGGTGTGACGCAGGGCGTTGTCGAGCAGGTTGCCCAGGATCTGCGCCAACCGTTCGGGATCGACCTTGACCTGGATGTCGGTGGTGACGTCCTCGGTCAACGTCACTGCCTTTGAGGCGAACCGGTCCGCGGCGGCTCGTACGGCGGCCGCGGTGAGCTGCCGAGGTGCGATGGCCACCGTCCGGATCTCGATCGCACCCTCCTGGGCCAGCGAAACGGCTGTGATGTCCTCGGCCAAGCGCCTCAACCGGTGCGAGCTCGCGTGCAGAACCCCAAGCGTGGACTGGTCGAGCTCGCGGACGCCGTCCTCGAGCGCCTCGAGATGGGCGTCGAACGTCGCCAGGGGGGTACGCATCTCGTGGGCGAGGTCGCCGAGCATCCGCCGCCGGATGGTCTCGACAGTGTCGAGACGGTGTGCGAGCTCGTTGAACGTCTCAGCCAGCGTGTCGAACTCTCGCCCCAGCGACGGGGCGGGGATTCGTAGGCCGTAGTTGCCGCGGGCGATCTCGGTCGCGGAGGTGGTGACCTGTGCGATCGAGCGCTGGGTGCGTCGGGTGAAGTACCAGGTGACGGCCAACGCCAGCACCGCCGAGGTGAGGAGCGCGACGACCAGCGAGATGAGCAGGGCCGCACCGAACGCCTCATTGACATGGTCGGACTCGACGGCGCTGTGTGCCACTCCGGCCATCCGGACGTGGGAGCGGAAGATGCCCGGGCCGACCGCAGTGGCAACCATCCAGGAAGTCAGTGCCCCCGCTCCCAGGACCAGCGCCTGGGCCAGGAGGAGCCTCGCGGCAAAACCGGGGCCGCCGCTGCGACGGGCACTCTTCGCTCTGGTCCTCATTGGCCGGTGCCCATCCGGTAACCGACGCCGCGCACCGTGCGGACGAACCGCGTCTGCTGCGCGTCGTCGCCGAGCTTGTGGCGTAGGTGCCCGATGTGGACGTCGACGAGGTGCTCATCGCCCACCCAGGTCGCGCCCCACACAACCTCGATCAGCTGGCGCCGACTGAAGGCCATCTGGGGACGAGCAGAGAGCGCGGCCACCAGGTCGAACTCGGTACGAGTCAAGGCCACCGGGACTCCGTCGAGCCACACGTCGCGACCGATCGGGTCGATCACCAACGGGCCGAACGTCCGTGAGGTTTCTGCCGCCCCACCGGTCCCAGCACGTGGCCGGGGTCGCCGGAACATCGCCTGTACCCGAGCCATCAGCTCGCGCGGGCTGAACGGCTTGGTCATGTAGTCGTCGGCCCCCACCGACAGGCCGATGAGGGTATCGATCTCCTCACTGCGTGCGGTCAGCATCACGACGTAGGCGTCGGAGAACGTGCGGACCTGACGACAGACCTCCACCCCGTCCAGACCCGGCAGCCCGAGGTCGAGCACGATCACGTCCGGGTCGACCTCGCGGGCCCGAGCCACCGCGTGGGCGCCGTCATGGCACAGCGTCACCTCGAACCCACCCCGCTCCAGGTAGCTGCCCACGAGCCCGGCGAGCTCGGTCTCGTCCTCGACGACCATGGCCCGCAACCCGGTTCCAGGTCGTCGGGGGATCTCGTCGGTCATGCCTCCCATCGTGACAGCCGCCGCCCGGCAGACGTC
>JBDSBU010000074.1:0-20927 GCA_039921445.1 Marmoricola sp.
GCCGCTTCGGCGTCAAGGGCACAGACCAGGGGATCTTGATGACCGAGGTCGCCCTCGCGACCTTCGCCGGGCACAACCTCCCCGACGGGGTCGAGCCGTCGTTGGACTCCGACGCCACCTACGACCCGGTGAACTTCAACTACCCCCACGGCACGCACCTGTGCGCCGTGGAGATCGACACCGAGACCGGCCGGGTCACGATGCGCAAGTACACCTGCGTCGACGACATCGGCAACATCATCAACCCGATGATCGTTGCCGGGCAGGTGCACGGTGGCCTGGTGCAGGGCATCGCCCAGGCGCTGTGGGAGGAAGCGGTCTACGACGACGCCGGAACGCTGGTCTCGGCCTCGTTCGTGGACTACCTCGTGCCCACCGCAGCCGACACGATCAGCTTCGACATCGACCACACCACGACGCCGTCGCTGACCAACACGCTCGGCACCAAGGGCGTCGGTGAGGCAGGCACGATCGCCTCCACCCCGGCGGTCGTGAACTCGGTTCTCGACGCCATCCGCCAGTTCGGCGTGGAGGACATCTTGATGCCCTGCACACCTGAACGGGTCTGGAAGGCGATCCATGCTCGAGACGGGGGCGGCGTCGATCCGACCACCGGAGCGGCATCACCGCACTTCGACGAGGCCACCGGAATGGAAGGTCAGACCGACCGCACCGATGGCGCTTCACAGAAGGGAGGGGACCAGTGATCCCCGCCAAGTTCGACTACATGGCCCCCACGACGGTCGAGGAGGCCCTCTCGGCTCTGGCGACGCACGGCGACGAGGCCAAGGTGCTCGCCGGCGGGCAGTCGCTGCTGCCTGTGCTGCGGATGCGGCTCAACGCCCCCGAGATGATCATCGACATCAACGGGATCGACTCGCTGCGCGAGATCCGCGACGAGGGCGACACGATCGTGATCGGTGCGATGGCGCCGTACTACGAGATTCTCGCCAACGACTCGATCAAGAACAGCCTGAGCCTGCTCCATCAGGCGATCACCGAGGTGGCCGATCCACAGATCCGGCACCGCGGCACGCTCGGTGGCGCTCTCGTGCACGCCGACCCTGCGGGCGACTGCGGGGCGCCGACACTCGCCCTGGACGCCGAGCTGGTGATCACCGGGCAGAACGGCGAGCGCACCGTGGCGGCGGCGGACTTCTTCGAGGACCTCTTCGCCACCGCCGTGGGCGAGGACGAGCTGCTCACCGCCATCCGGTTCAAGAAGTACGACGGCTGGGGGACCCATTACGAGAAGTTCGTGCGGGTCGCCCACCAGTGGCCGATCGTCTCGATCGCGGCGGCGGTCAAGCTCGACGGGTCCACGATCAGCGAGGCCCGGATCGGCTTGGTGAACATGGGCAACACGCCTCTGCGTGCCACCGCCACCGAGCAGGCCCTGGTCGGCTGCGAGGCCACCGAGGACGGCGTACGCGCTGCGTGCGACCAGGCCGCTGAGGGGACCACCCCGCCCTCGGACCTCAACGGTGACTCCGACTACCGCAAGCACCTCGCGACCGTCCTGACCCGGCGCGCCGTGCTCGCGGCTGCGGGGGGCTGAGCATGGCGATGGAGCTGCGGCACGAGTTCACTGTGCCGGCCGACCGGGAGCAGACCTGGGCAGCGTTCAACGACATCGAGTCCGTGGCGCTGTGCTTTCCGGGCGCAGCGGTGACCTCGGTGGAAGGTGACACCTTTCTGGGCACCTGCAAGGTCAAGCTCGGTCCGATCGCTCTGGTCTACACCGGCACCGGCACCTTCGTGGAGAAGGACGAGGGTGCCGGCCGGATGGTGATCGATGCCAAGGGCAAGGACAAGCGCGGCAACGGCACGGCCGGTGCCCACGTGGTCGCCACGATCACGGCCCAGGGTTCGGCCACCCATGTCGAGGTGCTCACCGACCTGAACATCACCGGCAAGCCGGCCCAGTTCGGGCGGGGAGTGATGCAGGACGTCAGCGACAAGCTGCTCGGCCAGTTCGTGGCGTGCCTGGAGCAGAAGCTGACCGCGCCCCCCGAGCCCGAGCCGGAACCCGTTCTGAGTGGCGGGGCCGACGTGGCGGAGGCCACGGCTCAGGCCAGCGCGGCTGCGGATGCAGCGACGTCACGGGCGAAGGTGGCGCAGGAGTCGGCGCCGCCATCCTCGGCGGCAACCCGCCCGCAGCCGGTGGCCGGCGGGAACAACGATGCTCTCGACCTCGGCGCCACGGTGCTGCCCGTCCTGGCCAAGGCCTACTGGAAGCACGCCCTGGGGGTCGTCGTGGTGCTCGTCGTCCTACGCAGATTGCTAGGTCGACGGCGAGGCTGAGGTCGCAGTGGCCCCCGCCTGGGGGGCACCTCCTGCCCGGTCGGGGAGACGCCGGAGTGTGCGTTCACCGGACTACTGGCACCGTTGAGCCATGACATCGGCGGAGAAGCATTCCTTGACCGGCTCGGAGGACGTGCTCGTTGCGGCCCGCGTCGTCGACCTGACGAAGGTCTACGGCAGCGGCATCGCCGAGGTTCGTGCTCTCGACGGGGTCACCCTCGACATCGTCTCGGGGGAGTTCACGGCCGTGATGGGGCCATCGGGGTCCGGCAAGTCCACCCTGATGCACTGCTGCGCGGCGCTGGACACCCCGACGTCGGGACAGGTCTTCGTCGGCGACACCGAGATCGGTGGCCTCGACGACAAGAGCCTGACCCGGCTGCGGCGGGAGAAGATCGGTTTCGTCTTCCAGTCCTTCAACCTGATCCCGACGCTGAGCGCGCAGGAGAACATCCTGCTTCCGCTCTCGATCGCCGGGCGCCGACCTGACCAGGACTGGTTCGAGACCGTCATCGACACGGTGAACCTGCGCGACCGGCTCGACCACCGGCCCAACCAGCTCTCAGGGGGCCAGCAGCAGCGCGTCGCGGTGGCCCGCGCGCTGGTCAGTCGCCCGGCGATCGTCTTCGCCGACGAGCCGACCGGCAACCTGGACTCCAAGTCGGGGGCAGAGGTGCTCAGCCTGCTCCAGCAGTCGGCCCGTGCCTTCGGTCAGACCGTGGTGATGGTGACCCACGACCCGGTGGCGGCCGCCTACACCGACCGGGTGGTCTTCCTCGCCGACGGTCGACTCTCTGGTGTCCTGGTCGATCCGACCCGCGAGACGGTGCTGGAGCGGATGGCCGCCGACGAGACCGTCGCGGGCGCGACGGGGGCCTGACCCCGATGCTGTACGCAGCCTGGAGAAGCCTGCTGGGGCGCAAGCTCCGCCTGTTCATGAGCACGTTCGCGATCGTCCTCGGGGTCGCCTTCGTCGCCGGCACGCTGATCTTCACCGACACCTTGAACAAGAGCTTCACGGCAATCTTCGACAGCTCGGTCGGCGATGTCGTCGTACGCCCCGTCGGCGCAGCCGACAACGAGGCCAACCCGACCACGCTCTCGATCCCCGCCGCGGTCGTGAACACCCTGGCCGACGTGCCGGGTGCTGCGCGCGCCGACGGCAACGTGGTCAGCTTCGGGGTCTTCGTGATCGGCAAGAACAACCGGGTGATCGGCGGTCAGGGCGCGCCAGGGCTCGCCTTCAACGCCAACGACGCGCCGGCTGCCGGCGGGGTCGAGCCGTTGCAGGTGGTGCGCGGCCGTGCTCCGCGCGGGGAGGGCGAGGTGGTCATCGACGCCGCGACCGTACGCCGCGCCGGCTACGGGCTCGGCGAGAAGGTCCGGCTGGTCAGCGCGGGGAAGCAGGCCCTGCTCGAGCCACGGCTGGTCGGGATCGCCGACTACCCGGACGGGGGCTCGCTCAACGGTGCCACCGCCTCGATCTTCGAGACCGCGACGGCCCAGAAGCTGTTCCTCGACGGCAAGAACGTCTTCAACGACATCTGGGTCACCGCCAAGCCGGGGGTCTCCCAAGAGGAGCTGCGCAACAACGTGGCCAAGGTGCTGCCGAAGGGCTACCAGGCCATGACCGGCACGAAGGCCGCTGCCGAGGCGGCCAGCGGTCTGCTGAAGGCGATCTCCTTCATCACGATCTTCCTGCTGGTCTTCGCGGGCATCGCCCTGGTCGTCGGTTCGTTCCTGATCGTGAACACCTTCTCGATGCTGGTGGCCCAGCGGAGCCGTGAGCTCGCCCTGTTCCGAGCGTTGGGGGCCTCGCGCAAGCAGGTCACTCGTTCGGTGCTGTTCGAGGCGTTCGTGGTCGGGCTCGTCGGCAGTGGTGTCGGTCTTGGGCTGGGGGTACTGCTGGCGATGGGGATCCGGGCCCTCTTCGCCAAGTTCGGGCTGGACCTGTCGGGCACCTCGTTGGTCTTCGCGCCACGCACGCCGATCGCGGCGCTGACGGTCGGGCTGCTGGTCACGATGGTGGCCGCCTACCTTCCCGCACGACGGTCCTCCCTGATCCCGCCGATCGCCGCGCTCAGGGACGACATCGCGATGCCGGAGTCCTCGATGCGGCGCCGGCTGCTCGTCGGCTCCCTGATGATGTTGACCGGGGTGGCAGCCGGTCTGGCCGGACTCTTCACCGGCGTCCCCAAACCTGGCTACTGGGTGGGAGCGGGAGCCCTGCTCGCGATGCTCGGAATGGCAGCGGCGAGCCCGAGCACATCGCGGCCCTTCCTGGCACTGACAGCATCGTTCTACCGCCGGGTGTTCGGCAGCGTCGGCAACCTTGCCGGGCAGAACTCGCTGCGCAACCCGCGTCGTACGGCCGCGACGGCATCCGCCCTGATGATCGGGCTCACCCTGGTCACCACGATGTCGATCGCGGGATCCTCGGCGAAGGCGAGCGTCGACGCGACCGTGAAGAAGAGCTTCCTGGGCGACATCGTGATCAGCAACGCCGTGGGGCAGGGCTTCTCCACCGAGATCGCGACCATGGCCGCCAAGGAGGCGGGGGTCAAGAGCGTGACCCGGGTGCGGACGGTGGTCACCCGGCGCGGCGGTGACCGCACGTTCCTCGCGGCGGTCGACCCGACGACAGTCGCCGCGGTGTTCCGGATCGACCTGAGCGCCGGGTCCCTGAGCGACTTCCGCGGGGACAGCCTGCTCGTGGACACCAAGACCGCAGCCGACAAGGGCCTGAAGGTGGGGCAACGGCTGCCGTTCAACTTCCCCAACGGCACCACGAAGCTGCGCATCGTCGGGCTCTACGACAGCGCCCTCGGCGCGCAGTACCTCACCACCTTGAAGGCGCTCGAGCAAGGTGGTTATGCCGCAGAGGACTCCCAGCTGCTGCTCAAGCTCGACCCGGGGGTGAGCTCGGCTGCGGTCAAGAAGCGCCTGGAGGATGCCACCGCGAAGCTGCCGATCATCACGGTCAAGGACCAGCGCGAGTACGCCGCGGAGCAGCGTGCCCCGATCGACCGGCTGGTGCTGATGATCTACGCCCTGCTCGGTCTGGCGCTGGTGATCGCGGTCCTGGGTGTGGTGAACACCCTGGGCCTCTCGATCATCGAGCGGACCCGAGAGGTCGGACTGTTGCGGGCCATCGGCCTCGACCGGCGGCAGATGCGGCGGATGGTCGCCCTGGAGTCGGTCGCGATCGCGGTCCTGGGTGCTCTGATGGGGATCGGGATGGGGCTGGTCTTCGGGATCGCCCTGATGGCCTCGGTGCGCGACGAGGGCCTGGAGGTGACCCGGATCCCGTGGGGCAGCCTGGGCGGTTACCTGATCGTCTCGGTGGTGATCGGCTTGTTGGCGGCGCTGCTGCCTGCCCGCCGCGCCGGACGACTCAACGTTCTCGAGGCGATCGCCACCGAGTGAGGCGAACAGACTGATCCCATTTTGGGCGAAGAGGTGTCGCTGCACCCGCAGGCCCGATAGTTTCTTACCCGACCCCATCAAAGGAGCCCATCGCGTGGATGAGCAGTCAGCACGCGGTGCCCGGCGTGGGCGCAAGCACGTGCTGGTCCGGGAGTACGTCCGATCGGTGATCGTCAGCGCCGAGCCGGGCACCCCAGCACCCTCCGAACGAGACCTCGCCGAGCAGTTCGGCGTGGCCCGGATGACGGTGCGGCACGCCATCGACGCGCTGGTGGCCCAAGGCCTTCTCGAGCGGATCGCCGGTCGCGGCACCTTCGTCACCAAGCCCCTCATCGACATGCAGATGCGGCTCTCGGCGTACACCGAGGAAATGGAGCGCCGGGGCAAGAAGCCCGAGTCGCGCACCTTGTTGGCCCGCCGGGAGAGTGCCGGACCGGGAGTCGCGCGTGCTCTGGAGATCGACGAGAACGGCCCGATCGCGCACTGGCAGCGGCTGCGGCTCGCTGACGGAGTACCGATGGCGATCCAGCACGTCTACCTCTCTCTCGAGCTCTTTCCGAACTTCCTCGACGAGGCGCTGCCCGCGAGCCTGTACTTCTGGTTCGCCATGCGCGAGCTGATGCCCACCTGGGGTGAGGACTCGGTGCTGGCCGGGATCGCCACCGAGGAGGAGGCCGACCTGCTGGAGCTCGAACCCGGTTCCCCGGTGCTGCACATCTCCCGGCGCGCGTTCTGCCGCGAGAACGTCGTGGAGGTGACGCGCAGCGTCTACCGCGCCGACCGTTACACCCTGTGGGTGCCGGTGCTCCGCCCCGAGCACCTGCGCTGAGGTTGGGTGGCTGAGGCCGGGCGGCTGAGGTCAGGTGGCTGAGCCACCGTCCGCGGCCGCTGTCACAGCGCGGTAGATCGGGCGCACCAGATGCGCCGGATCGACCGCACAACCCGGGGGCACCATCCTCAGCTGGTCGCGCCGGGTCGTCGTACGAGCTCACTGACCCGCCAAAACTGACACTTCCCTGCCATTGCAATGGCAGAGAAGTGTCTGTTTCCCAAGAGAACGTGAAAAACCGCGCGCCCCAGAGCGCCCCCTCGCGAAGCCCGCGCCGCACCCCCGCAGGGACCGACCTCAGAGCCCGCCGACCGGGGCCACCACGATGCCGGCCTGCTCGCAGACCCAGGTGGGCTCGGGACCGCCGAGGTCGGGCTGCACATAGAGGGCGTGCGGGTCGAGGATGTCGCAGGCGCGGCACAGGGGCCAGCGGCCGTGGCTGTCCAGGAGCGCATCCTGCACGTCTTGAGCCACCAGCCCGACCACGAAGTCCCGGCCCTCCTCCCACTGCTCGAGCCACCAGCCGCGGTCGGCTACGGCCGCCTCGAGGGCCGAGACGGTGTCGGGGTCCGCGGCCCCGGTGCTCTCGAGGTCGCGCAACACGAGGGCCCGTGCCCTGATCACGGCGTCGGGTGCTGTCACGATGTCCATTGTGACCCCCGACCGGCTGACCGCCACCGCGCAGAGCGCCCACCTCGACGTGGTGGTGCTGCACGGCCGCGATGCCGAGGCCGCCACAGCAGGGGGTGCCGACCGGCTGCTGCTCAGCGCCGAACCGACCGACGGCTACCACTCGCCGGAGCCCGCGGCGGTCTCCTCGGTCGTGCGGGCCACCGAGCTGCCGGTCTGGGTGGTGCTGCGCACCCCCGACGGCGACTACGACCGTCTCGTCGAGCTCGGCCGCACCTTCGTCGAGCTCGGGGCCCGGGGAGTGGCCTACGGCTTCCTCGACCACGACCTCGAGATCGACCGGCACACCTGCGCCCAGCTGTGCGCCGACCTCGGTGGAGTGCCCTGGCTCTTCCACGGGTTCGACGTGGCTCTGGAGACCGACCGAGCGTGGCGCGACGTGATCGGGCTGCCCGGGCTCGAGTCCGTGATCTCGGCAGGCAGCACGCGGGGGCTCGAGCACGGCTCCGAGGAGCTGATCCAGCGTGCCTCCCGCGACCCGCGGGCGGCCGAGCTGCTCCTGGCCGGCGGGGGGCTGACCCCCGACCTGGTCCCGTGGCTGGTCCGGGCCGGCGTACGCCGCTTCGCGATCGGGTCCTCGGCGCGCCCAGGCGGGTCGTGGACCCGGGCCTCTGTGGAGGCCGACCGGGTCCGCTCCTGGCGGATGCTGGTCGACGACGCCCTGTCTCGAGCGCTGGGCATACCGGTCGACTAGGCCGGTTAACCCCCAGATGACCCCACATCTGGACACCCCGGACTTAGCGGGAGATGCTGCACCCGGCGCAGACCTCGCGCCCGAAGAGATAGGTGCTCTGCGTGCGTCTTGCTGCTCTGCTCCCCGCCCTGCTGGTGGTCACCGGCCTGGCCGCCGTGCCCTCGGTCGGCGCCCCCGCAGCGGCAGTCGGTGCAGCGGCCTCCGGTTCGACGATCGCCTGGGCCCCGTGCACCGACGCCTGGCTGAGGAACCGTGAGCTCGAGTGCGGGAGCCTGGCCGTCCCGCTCGACCCGGCCGCTCCCGATGGCACGAAGATCCAGCTCGCGCTGACCAGGCGGGTGCACACCTCCTCGGCCGAGGACTACCGGGGCGTGGTCCTGACCAACCCCGGAGGCCCCGGTGGGTCCGGCCTGCTGCTGCCCGCGATCGGCGAGCGGATCCCCGACGGGGTCGGTGAGACCTACGACTGGATCGGTCTGGACCCGCGCGGGGTCGGCAGCAGCACGCCCTCCCTGCACTGCAACTCGGATTACTTCGGCACCGACCGCCCGAGCTACACGCCTCGCACCAAGGCGATCCGTCGTTACTGGCTGCGCAAGAACCGCGCCTACTCGGCCGCCTGCGCCAACACCGCCGCCAAGCGCAGCCTGCTCGCCCACATGACCACGATGGACACCGTTCAGGACATGGACGCGGTGCGCGCCGCGCTGGGCGCCGAGAAGTTGAACTTCTACGGCTTCTCCTACGGCACCTATCTCGGCCAGGTCTACGCGACCCGCTACCCGAGTCGGGTGGGTCGCTTCGTGCTCGACGGCGTGATCGATCCGCAACGCACGTGGTACGCCGTGGGCCTGGACCAGGACCGGGGGTTCGACGCGAACCTGAACACCTTCTGGAAGTACCTCGCGGCGCATCCAGGAACCTTTCGGCTGGGCGGCAAGTGGACCGCGATCCGCCGCGGCTACTACCGCAAGCTCGCCCAGCTCGACCGCAGGCCCGCCGCCGGCGGCAAGCTGGGTCCCTCAGAGCTCGCCGACGCCATGGTCGAGGTCGGCTACTACGTCTACGGCTGGGCGGAGTACGGCTTCGACTACTCCCAGCTGATCCGCAAGAACCGCGGTGGCGCCATGTTCGCGCACTACCGCGACAGTGCCATGGGCGACGACAACAACTTCGCGGTCTACAACGCGGTGCAGTGCACCGATGCCCCCTGGCCGGGCACGCGGCGCACCCTGAGGGACTCCACGAAGCTGAACCGCACCGACCCGTTCCTGACCTGGAACAACACCTGGTACAACGCCCCGTGCCTGAGCTGGAAGTCCGCCGAGCACGCCCGCCCCGCGGTCTCAGGTGCCTCGGTGGATGCGAAGTTGCTGCTGATCAACGAGACCCGGGACGCCTCGACGCCGTACTCCGGTGCGGTGACGGCCCGCAGGCTGTTCCCGTCGGCCTCGCTGGTCGCCGGGATCGGCGGCACCACGCACGCCAGCTCGCTGTCCGGGGTGGCCTGCGTCGACCAGACGATCGCCGACTACCTCCGCACCGGCTTCGTGCCCAAGCGAGTGGACGGCGACGGTCCTGATCGCTCCTGCCCCGCGGTGCAGCCGCCGTCGCTCTCGGGCCGCGCCTCGAGTCGCTCGGCACGCACCATGGATGGAGGCGACCGGATGTCTCCGCTGTTGCGACAGGTCCTGATCCGGGCCCAGCGCTGGGGGCGCTAGTCAGGCGGAGTAGGTCCGCAGCCAGATGCTCGAGTCGGCGGCGCGCAGGTCGGCCAGCACCTCGGGGGTCAGCGCCGTCGAGACATCGGTGACCACGTAGCCCTGCTCGCCCCGGGTGGCGAGGTACTGCGCGTCGACGTTGGTCTTGTGGTCGGCCAGGATCTGGTTGACCGAGGCGAGCACGCCCGGCAGGTTGTGGTGCAGCAGCGCGATCCGCGAGCCGTGCTCGAGTGGAGGCACCGCCACGACGGGGAAGTTCACCGTGAGCGCCGTACTTCCTCCGCGCACGAAGTTGGTGAGCTTGGTGGAGACGAAGAAGCCGATCTCCTCCTGAGCCTCCTGGGTCGAGCCGCCGACGTGCGGGGTCAGGATCACGTTGTCGAGTCCGCGCAGCGCGGACTCGAACTCGTCGCCCTGAGCCTTGGGCTCGACAGGGAAGACGTCGATCGCGGCACCGGCGATGTGGCCCGAGAGGATGTGCTCGCGCAGCGCGACGTCATCGACGACCATGCCGCGCGAGGCGTTGATGAACAACGAGCGGGGCTTCATCCGGGAGAGCTCCGCGGCGCCGAACATGCCGGCGTTGCCGGGGCGTCCGTCGACGTGCAGCGAGACCACGTCGGCCTCGGCCAGCAGCTGGTCGAGGGTGCCGACGCGGCGGGCGTTGCCGTGCGCGGGGCGGTCGGCGGTGTCGAAGAAGATCACCCGCATGCCCATCGCCTCGGCCACCGTGGACAGCTGCGTGCCGATGTTGCCGTAGCCGACGATGCCGAGGGTGCGGCCACGAACCTCGTGGCTGCCCTGGGCCGACTTGTCCCAGACCCCTGCGTGCATCTTCTGGGTCTTCTCGGGAAGGCGACGTGCCAGCGCGATGATCTCCGCGATCACCAGCTCGACCACGCTGCGCGTGTTGGAGTACGGCGCGTTGAAGACCGCGATCCCGCGCCGGGCCGCGTCGTCGAGGTCGATCTGGTTCGTGCCGATGCAGAAGGCCCCGATCGCCAGCAGCTGTGGGGACTCCTCCAGCACCCGGGCAGTGATCTTGGTGTTGGAGCGGATCCCGACCATCGTCATGCCCTTGAGCGCCTCGATCAGCGCGTCCTCGCCGAGTGAGTGCGAGCGCCGGTGCACCCGAATCCCGTCGCGTTCGAAGACGTCACTGGCAGCGGGGTGGATGTTCTCGAGCAGGAGTACTTCAGGTGCAGTCACGGCCCCAGCCTACGAGCGACCCCGCTTCACAGATCGCCCGCATCCACGATGCGGTAGGCGTACCCCTGCTCGGCAAGGAATCGCTGCCTGTTCTGGGCGAAGTCGGCATCGACGGTGTCGCGACTGACCACGGTGTAGAACCGGGCGGTCTTGCCATCGGCCTTGGGCCGTAGCAGCCGTCCCAGCCGCTGCGCCTCCTCCTGCCGTGAGCCGAAGCTCCCGGAGACCTGGATCGCCACCGCGGCCTCGGGCAGGTCGATCGAGAAGTTGGCCACCTTGGAGACCACGAGCAGCTGGATCTCGCCGGTCCGGAAGACGGCATAGAGGCGCTCGCGCTCCTTGACGGTGGTCTCGCCCTTGATGACCGGCGCGTCGAGGTGCTCGGCGAGCTCGTCGAGCTGCTCGAGGTACTGCCCGATCACCAGCGTCGGCTCGCCACGATGTTGGGCGACCAGCTTCTCCGCGACCAGGGTCTTGGCGTAGGTGCAGCTGGCCAGCCGGTAGCGCTCCTCCGGCTCGGCCGTGGCGTAGGCGATCCGCTCGCCCTCGGGGAGGGTGACGCGCACCTCGACGCAGTCGGCCGGCGCGATCCAGCCCTGCCCCTCGATGTCCTTCCACGGGGCGTCGTACCGCTTGGGCCCGATCAGGCTGAACACGTCACCCTCGCGACCGTCCTCGCGGACCAGGGTGGCGGTCAGTCCGATCCGGCGACGGGCCTGCAGGTTGGCGGTCATCCGGAAGATCGGCGCGGGCAGCAGGTGCACCTCGTCGTAGACGATCAGGCCCCAGTCGCGGGCATCGAGGAGCTCGAGGTGCGGGTAGAGCCCCTTGCGACGCATCGTCAGCACCTGGTAGGTCGCGATCGTGACCGGCCGGACCTCCTTGCGGGCGCCGCTGTACTCCCCGATCTCGTCCTCGGTCAGGCTGGTCCGCTTGATCAGCTCGGCCTTCCACTGCCGGGCGCTGACGGTGTTGGTGACCAGGATCAAGGTGGTGGCGCCGGCGCGTGCCATCGCCGCGGCACCGACGATGGTCTTGCCCGCGCCGCAGGGGAGTACGACGACCCCGGAGCCGCCGTGCCAGAACGAGTCGGCGGCCTCCTGCTGGTCGGGCCGCAGCGTCCAGCCGTCCTGCTCGAGCTCGATCTTGTGCGCCTCGCCGTCGACGTAGCCGGCGAAGTCCTCGGCCGGCCAGCCGAGCTTCAGCAGCGCCTGCTTGAGGTTGCCGCGCTGGCTCGGGTGCACCGCCACGTTGTCGGGGTCGAGGCGGTCGCCGATCATGCCCGCGACCTTCTTGCTCCGGAGCACCTCCTCGAAGACCGCGCGGTCGGTGCTGGAGAGCACCAGCCCGTGCACCGGGTGCTTGTCCAGCCGCAGCCGGCCGTAGCGCGCCATGGTCTCGGCCACGTCCACGAGCAGGGCGTGAGGTACGGCGTAGCGGCTGAACGACAAGAGCACGTTGACCACCTGCTCGGCATCGTGCCCAGCGGCGCGGGCGTTCCAAAGGCCCAGAGGCGTCAGCCGGTAGGTGTGGATGTGCTCGGGACTCCGCTCCAGCTCCGCGAACGGCGCGATCGCCTTGCGGCAGTCGCTGGCCAGCTCGTGGTCGACCTCGAGCAGCAGCGTCTTGTCCGACTGGACGATCAGGGGGCCTTCATTCATGACTTCTCCGAGTCTTGGTTGGGGTTCGCGTCGGGGCGCGAGACCGCGGTGATCCGGTGGATCGCGAAGCTGCGGGTGCCGTCGCTGCGTGCGTCGTACGCCGTCACCTGACCGCCCTCGACCCGTTGGGGCTCGACCGTGCGCTCCACGACGGTGCCGTCGTTGCCGACGTAGCCGATCACCAGGGAGCCTCCGGCCTCGGCCGCCTCGCGGAGCAGGGCGATCACGTCGGCCGGGGTCGAGACGGACCGGCCACGGCTCGGTCGGGCACTGGAGGTGCGGTCGCCCGCCCGGATGGCGGTGACCACGGCAGCGGTGTGCGCGGCGGTGCGGACCTGGGTCGCCGCGGTGGTGCGCCTGCGCAGGGACCGGGCCCGGAAGACGTCGGGTCGCGCGACGCGCACGGTCCCGTCCGCGGCCTCGACGACGGGCGCGAGTCCGAGCTCGCGGATCCGCGGAAGCAGCACTCCCAGCGCCAGGTCGGAGACCAGGACCGTCGGTGCGATCCGCCGCAGCCGCAGCGTGTCCGCGCCGGGCGCGTGCAGCAGCTCGGTCAGCGCGGTCTCGTCGTCGCTGCGCAGGAAGGAGTCGGCGTGACCGACCCGCAGGGTGCCGAACCGGCGGGATACGTCGTCGATCAGGTAGCTCAACGACTGCGGCACCGGGGTCCGTGAGGTCTCGGCGACGAACTCGTGCACCTCAGCGGCCGACCAGCCGGCGTCGAAGGCGCGCCTGACCGAGGTCGAGGCGAAGCGGTAGACGGTGGCGCCCCCACGTGACTCGACGTCAGCGACCAGGGCCAGCCGGCGGGCCAGCTCCTGCTCCAGGGGACCGGGCGCGATCGCGGTCAGGTCGGCCTGCAGCAGGACGTGGTCGACAGGAGTGGGCAGCAGTCCCGCGAGGGCGTTCACCGGATCGCGACCCTCGACCAGGTCACGGCCGAAGCCCGAGACGGCGTCGAGACCGCTCACCCCGAGCAGCGCGGCCTCACCCAGCAACGGCACGACCTGCTTGAGTCGCGCCGCCGGTCGCCGGGGACGACGCCAGCGCAGTCGCTCGACCAGGGAGGGGATCCCGGTGCCAGCGGCGAGGGACTGCCCCTCGCCGAGCTCGTCCAGCGCGCTCAGGGCATCGGCACGCAGGGCGACGAGCCAGCTGCGCTCGAGGTCGGGAGAGAGGGCGTTGACCGGCTTGTCACCGATCCGACCCCCCACCGCCGAGGCCAGCCGCGGGTTGGTCAGCCAGGCCCGCGCCAGGGCGACCCAGCGGTGCGCGGTCGACCCGGTCTGCCAGACGTCGTAGGTCTCGGTCGGGAGCCAGGCCGCCTCCGGCTCGTCGGTCATCCCCTGAGCGAGCAGCCCGGCAGCCGAGGCGGTCTCGATCACCAGGGCCGCGACGCCGATCTCGACGTGGAGCAGCTGTGCCGCCACCCGCAGCTCGCGTACGCCGAGCCCGCCGCCCTTCAACGCCGGCGGGGGGTGCGTGCTCCATCGGTCGAGCAGCAGCTCGGTGCGCCGCACGAACTCGAAGGCCGCACCGGCCGCGGCTCGGTCGACCAGCGACTGGGCACGCTCGGCGACCGCGAGCTCGGGAGCCTGCTCCACCTCGACCGTGGAGCGATCGCCGTGCAGGGCGAGCCGGACGTTCCACGGGATCGTGACGTGGTGGTCGTCGCGCCGGACGAGCAGCCCGGTCGCGACGAGGTCGGCCGTCGGGCCGGCGGCGCCACCCCAACGGCCGTCGGCGCGCTGCTCCTCGAGGTGATCGAGGATCGCACGCCCCTGAGGGGCGAGCCCCTCGAGCAGGCCGGCCGCCTCGGCGACGGGCAGTCCCTCAGGCATCCGGAGCAGGTCACCGACCACGAGCACCGGGCGGGCCGGCGTACCCCACACGAGCGCGAGCGCCGCCAAGCGCTCCTCCGCGCGCCGCACTGCGGGCTGGCTGGCCGACACGACCTCGGCCGGGTCGGCCCCCTGGACGAGGGCCTGGAGCACCGCGAGCTCGAGGGAGTCCAGCAGGTCGAGCGCACGCAGCACCGATGCCTTCACCACGACGCGGGCAGCCAGCTGGGAGGAGTCGTGCGGTGCGGGCGTGGCCAGGTCGGGCCGCTCCGCGAGCAGCGTCGCCAACCGTTCGTCGGGCCAGTCCCGGAGCTGTTCGGCGAGGGTGCGCGGCGTTGCGGTGGGCATCCGATCGATTCTACGGGCACCCCGGTTCCCTCGGCTGCGCGCACAGGTCGCGACAACTGGCAGGATCGCCCGCATGGAGGTGACGGCCAGGTTCCTGGAGATGCTGCTCGGTGGGGCAACGCGCGAGGACCTCGACGTCGTGGTGGCCGAGGCAGAGGTCCGCGGCGCGGGAGCCGAGCAGGTCGAGCGGCTGCGCACCGAGCACGCGCTGGCCCTGCGGATCCATGAGCAGATGGCCCGCCAGCGCAGCCGGGAGGCCGAGCTGAGCGCGCTCAACGAGACCGCGCGGGACCTGAGCGAGATCCGCGACCTCGACGCGATCCTGACGGCGATCGTCAGGCGTGCTCGCCACCTGCTGCGCGCCGACATGACCTACCTCTCGCTCAACGACGAGGATGAGGGTGCCTCCTACATGAAGGTGACCGACGGGGCCCTGACCGCGGAGTTCCGCAGGCTGCGGCTGCCGCTCGGCACCGGGTTGCTGGGCCTGGTCGCGCAGTCGGGGGCGCCGTACTTCACCGAGGACTACCAGGCGGACGAACGCTTCCTGCACCGCGACTACATCGACACCGCTGTCGCCGGTGAACAGATCCGCGCGATCCTCGGGGTGCCGCTGACCGTGGACGGCGTCGTGATCGGGGCCCTGCTTGCCGTGCACCGCACGGTGCGGCCGTTCCCGGCGCAAGAAGTGGCGCTGCTGACCTCCTTCGCAGCCCACGCCGCGGTGGCCCTGCAGAATGCTCGGCTCTTCGAGCAGGCCCGGACGGCAGTGGCCGCCGCGGCAGCAGCCAACGAGGAGCTGCGGTCGCACAACTCCGCCACCGAGCGGGCCGCCCACACCCATGACCTGCTCACCGGCGTGCTGCTGCACGGCGGAGGCGTGGTCGAGGTCGCGGGTGTGCTCGCGCAGGTCCTCGGCGGCACGCTGGCGCTCTACGACGACGAGGGCCGCCCGCTTGCGGGGTCACAGGAGCATCTTCCAGAGGCTCTCGGGGACACGGTCGTCAAGGCGATCACGTCCGGTCGGTGTGTGCGCACGGGGTCAGGGGAGTGGGTCGCGGTCGCGGCCGCCGGCGAGGAGCACCTGGGCACGCTCGTGCTCTGCACGCAGGAAGCCATGGGTCTGCCGGAGCGGCGCACCCTCGAGCGCGGTGCGCTGGTCACGGCGCTGGTCCTGCTGTTCGGGCGCAGCGTGGCAGAGGCCGAGGGCCGGGTACGAGGGGAGTTGCTCGTCGACCTGGTCAGTGGTCGCGATCTCGACCCCGCCCGGCTTCGTGAGCGGGCCAGGCAGCAGGGGGCCGACCTCGACGTCGCGCTCGCCGTCGCCGTCGCCGAACCGATCGAGCCCGGCTCCGAGCAACAGCTGGCCCGCGCCACCGCTGCCCTGGCCAAGGAGCTTTCCGGCCTCGGAGGAGTCCACCAGGGGATGGCCGTCGTCGTGGCGCCGACCGACCCGAGCCGGCTCGGAGAGTCGCTGCGCGACCGGCTGGGTGGAGCCACGGTGGGCGTGGCCGGCTGCCGGGGAGGCGCGAGCGAGATCAGCAGCACGTGGCGTCAGGCCCGGCAGGTGCTCACCGCGCTGCTCCAGCTGGGCCGCCGGGGGGAGGTCTCGGACCCCGTGGGCCTCGGCCTCGCGCGTCTGCTCCTCGGCGGCGGTGGTGCCGAGGAGCTCGCGGACTTCGTGGAGGATGTCGTCGGGGCCGTGCGCACCTACGACACCGAGCGCGGCACCGCCCTTCTCGAGACCCTGGATGCCTGGTTCGCCGCAGGCACGGGCCTGCGTGAGACGGCGGAGGCGTTGCACATCCATCCCAACACCGTGGTCCAGCGCCTCGACAGAGTGGCCCAGCTGCTCGGTGAGGACTGGCGCTCGCCGCGCCGCCTCCTCGACGTCCAGCTGGCGCTGCAGCTGCTCCGGCTCCAGCAGGGCATGTGAGATCGACACACTCGGCGGCTTGAATCATGGCTCTGGGCACATGGCAGGCTGTGACCGGGCGCACGTAACCTCACGGCCATGACGACACTCTCGGGCCGCACCGCCCTGGTCACCGGCGCCGCCAGCGGCATCGGTCGCGCAGTCAGTGAACGGCTCGTCGCCGATGGTGCGACGGTGCTGCTCCTGGACCGTGACGAGCCCGGTGTCACGCAGGCCGCGCAGCGTCTCGGAGCCGAGCACCTCCTCGCCGACCTCTCCGACCCGGCCTCGATCGAGGGCCTGGACCTCGGCTCCCGCGGCATCGACATCCTGGTCAACAACGCCGGCATCCAGCACGTCGCGCCGGTCGAGGACTTCGAGCCCGAGCGCTTCGCCCAGATCCACCAGGTGATGCTGCAAGCGCCGTTCCTGTTGGCGCGAGCCCTGCTGCCGAGCATGTACGCCGCCGGCTGGGGCCGGATCGTGCACGTCTCCTCGGTGCACGGCCATCGGGCCTCGGCGTACAAGTCGGCCTACGTGAGCGCCAAGCACGGCCTCGAAGGCCTCTCCAAGGTGATCGCCCTCGAAGGCGCCGAGAAGGGCGTCACCAGCAACACGGTGTGCCCCGGCTACGTGCGCACCCCCCTTGTGGAGGGCCAGATCGCCGACCAGGCCGCCAGCCACGGGATTGCCGAGGACGAGGTCCTCGACCAGGTCCTGCTGGCCCGTACGCCGGTCAAGCGACTGGTCGAGGTGGACGAGGTGGCCAACCTGGTCGCCTTCCTCTGCGGCCCCGGCACCAGCTCGATCAACGGCAACTCATATCTGATGGATGGCGGCTGGACCGCCGCATGAAAGGAAGTAGCGACATGTCAACGACGTCAACGACCACAGGCCAGCACCCCTCCGGGGGTGAGCCGCCAGCCGTCAACAGCATCGGCAAGGTGGTCTTCGCCAGCCTGATCGGCACGGCCGTGGAGTGGTACGACTTCTTCCTCTACGGCTCCGCCGCCGCACTGGTGTTCGGCAAGCTGTTCTTCCCCGAGTCCGAGCCGGTCACCGCGACCCTGCTCGCCTTCGGCACCTACGCCCTCGGCTTCGTCGCGCGGCCGCTCGGTGGCGTCGTCTTCGGACACTTCGGCGACCGGGTGGGTCGCAAGAAGATGCTCGTCGTCGCCCTGATGATGATGGGCATCGCGACCTTCGCGATCGGGCTGCTCCCGACCTTCGCCACCGTCGGGGTCGCGGCGCCGATCCTGCTGCTGGTCTGCCGACTTCTCCAGGGCTTCGCCGTCGGCGGCGAATGGGGCGGCGCGGTCCTGATGGCCGCCGAGCACGGGGACGACGCCCGTCGCGGCTTCTGGTCCTCCTGGCCCCAGGCCGGCGTGCCGCTGGGCAACCTGCTGGCCACTGGCGTGCTGTTCGTGCTCGCTGCCGTGCAGAGCGAGGCCACCTTCGAGGCCTGGGGCTGGCGGATCCCGTTCCTGCTCTCCGCAGTGCTCGTGGGCATCGGCCTCTACGTGCGGCTCCAGCTCGAGGAGTCGCCGGTCTTCGCCGAGGCCAAGGCCGAGATCGCCTCGAAGCAGCAGACCTCCTCACACATGCCGATCCTCGAGGTGATCAAGACCTACCCCAAGGAGGTCCTGATCGCGATGGGGATGCGGATGGCCGAGAACATCAGCTACTACATCTTCACGATCGTCTCGATCACCTACGTGACCACCTACCTGGGTCAGGACAAGAGCACGATCCTGAAGATGCTGCTGATCGCTGCGGCCTTCCAGTTCTTCTTCATCCCTGCAGTGGGCGCGTTCTCCGACAAGGTCGGCCGTCGCCCGCTCTACCTCGTCGGCGCGATCGGCGTTGGTGTCTGGGGATTCGTGTTCTTCGGCCTGCTCGACACCAACAGCCCCGGCAAGATCTTCCTCGCCGTGGCGGTCGGCCTGTTCTTCCACTCGCTGATGTACGCGCCCCAGGCTGCGTTCTTCTCCGAGCTCTTCGGTACGTCGGTCCGCTACACCGGCGCGTCGGTGGGCTACCAGCTCGCCTCGATCTTCGCGGGAGCTCTCGCGCCGATCATCGCGGTGAAGCTGCTCGGTCCCGAGGACGTGAAGAACACCGTCGCGGTGGGCATCTACGTCGCCGTGGCGTCGCTGATCACGATCGTGGCGGTCATCGTCGCCAAGGAGACCCGAGCCACCTCGATGCGGCACGACCGGGTGGTCCGCGGAGCGCACAAGTAGTCCGCACCAACTGGTGAGCCCGCTCGCCGTGACCGGCCTTCTCGGCGGTCACGGCGATGCGGGCTCTCCGCTTTCTTGGGCGACACCCTGGACGGCATCTTCTCGGGAGTTGTCGAGTGCGGGTTTAGACAGGCAGGTGGATGTCACAGAGGTGTTGCGAGAAGTCTTCCCAGGCTGCGATCTCGACGCCTACCTTGACTCGCAGATCCACCGGATCCGCTGATCACCTCGGCTCGCAGTTCTCGGGAAGGGCAACGACCATGACCCCACGACTTCGCAGAGCAGGGGTGGCCGTCGTAGCCCTGGCCCTGATCGGCAGCACCGCCGCCACGAGTGCCCCTGCTCAAGGCGCCGCGCCGGCAGGGACGTCGCCAGCGACCGTCGCCGCCCGTCGTGTGAACACCGCCGCGGTGCCCACACCGAAGCTGGACTGGTACCCGTGTCTGCAGAAGGCCCAGTGCACGACGGTGAAGGTGCCCCTCGACTACGACGAACCTGCCGGGGCGACGGTGGAGCTGGCGCTGCTCAAGCTCAAGGCGCGGCGCCCCGCGAAGCGGGTCGGCACCCTCTTCGTCAACCCCGGTGGGCCTGGCGCGTCGGCGACGGAGTTTGCCTACAACTCCGACTTCATCCTCTCGCCGAGCCTGCGCAACCGGTTCGACATCGTCGGGATGGATCCCCGTGGCATCGGCTTCAGTGACAACGTCCAGTGCTTCCCCAGCCTGCGCGAGCAGGAGCCGGCGATGGCCGGCTATGGCAAGGCCTTCCCCACGACACCGGCCGCAGAACAGGCGTGGCGACGCTCGGACCGAGCGGTGGGTGGCGCCTGCAGCCAGAACGCGCTGGCGCGGTCGATGTCGACCGCCGAGGTGGCCCGCGACATGGAGCTGATGCGACGCGCAGTCGGCGACTCCAAGCTGAGCTACCTCGGGTTCAGCTATGGCACCTATCTCGGACAGGTCTACGCCGCCATGTTCCCTCGGCGGGTCCGAGCGATCGCGGTCGACGGTGTCCTGGACCCCGTGGCCTGGGCCGGCTCGTCGCAGACCTTCCAGCAGCCGCTCGAACAACGGCTCCAGTCCTCCCAGGGCGCTTGGAAGGCGTTGCGCGAGATCCTGCGACGTTGTGACCAGGTGGGGGGCTCGCGCTGTGTCTTTGCCCCGGGTGATCCCGTGGCCAACCTTGCCCTGATCGCCGAGCGACTGCGTGCCCATCCGCTGACCGAGACCGACCCATGGGACGGCGAGGTCTACACCTTCGACTACTCCGACCTGGTCGGCACCTTGCTCGGCACGCTCTACGACCCTGCTGGCTACGAGTGGATCGCCGACATGCTCTCGCAGCTGATCATCGCGACCGAGCCCCCGAACCCCGGTGCGAAGGCCTCCGACGCCCAAAGTCGGCGGCGCGAGGCGGCCCTGTCCGACTTTGCCAAGCTGCGACGCCAGCTCGCCGACCTGGCCGATCGTCCGCGCTTCGGAGCTTCAAGGGCTGCGACGGGCTTCGGTTTCCCCTACGACAACTCCTTGGATGCCTTTGCCTCGGTGACCTGCACCGACTCCCGTGAGGACACCAGAAGCACTGACTACCCGGCGTACGCCGCGTTGGCCGATCGCGACGCGCCGTACTTCGGTCGTCCCTGGACGTGGGGCTCGTCGGTCTGCGCCTCGGACGCCTTCACCGGCAACGACGAGGACGCCTACTCGGGACCGTTCAACGTCCGCACCGCGGCTCCCGTGCTCTTCGTCGGCAACTACTACGACCCTGCCACCAACTACGCTGGTGCGGTCTCGGCCTCACGACGCCTGCCCGGAAGCCGACTGCTGCGCAGCAATTCCTGGGGGCACACGGCCTACGGCACTTCCAGCTGCGTCACCTCGGCAGTGGACCAGTACCTGGTGAGGAAGAAGCTGCCGGCCAGGCGCAAGGTCTGTCTGGGAGACATCCAGCCCTTCGACTCCAGCTTCGGGGAGCTCCGCCTCAACGAGCGCCGGCAACGTGCGTTGTCGGCCAAGCTGAACCCACCCCCGGGGACCTTCCACTAGG
>JBDSBU010000075.1:0-13163 GCA_039921445.1 Marmoricola sp.
TGCGGCCACGGCGATCGAGGAGGTAGGGGAGCAGCAGCTCGGGGTCGAGGTCGATGATCCGACGCAGCAGGTCGTTGGCACGTAGCGCCCCGACGGTGGCTGTCACGGCTCGGGCGATCCGGCCCACGGTGTCCCCGGACGCACCGGCTGCAGCCTCCTCCGCGGAGCTGCCGCCCGTGCTCAGGTCGACCTCGGTCGCGACCGTGCGCGCCCACTCGCGGGTCATCAGGTCGGCCAGCATCGTGCCCATGTCGGGCCAGCGACGGTAGAGCGTCATTCGACTCACCGAGGCGCGACGCGCAATGTCGGTGAGCGTGGTCCGGCTCCAGCCGACGGCGAGAATGGCTTCGCGGGCGGCGTCCAGATAGGGGTCATCTGCGCTCTTGTGACGAAGGGACTCCATGTGTCACACTGTAACACATGAGCCCCCTGAAGCCGCCCGAGATGCACTGGTCCCGATGGGGTGATCCGGCGATGGCCGGCCCCCTCCCCGAGAGCGCGTTCGCACTGGTCGACGCCTTCATCGGCACGGCCGAGACGCCCGCCGTGGACTCCGGCGAGGTCCGACTCAGTGAGCCGTTGGCCGCCGCGTCGGTCGGTGAGCTCGAGGAGCTGGTGGGCGCCGAGCACGTGCTCACCGATTCCGAGACCCGGCTGCACCGGACCCGCGGAAAGTCCACCCCCGACCTCTTGCGCCTGCGAGCCGGCGACGGCTCGGACTCACCGGACGCAGTGGTCCGTCCCGGCTCCCACGAGGAGGTCGAGGCCGTGATCGCCTGGTGCGTCGAACGCAACGTGGCCCTGGTCCCCTTCGGTGGCGGTACGTCGGTGGTCGGTGGTCTGGTCGCCCGCCGCGAGGGCTTCGCCGGGGTGATCTCCCTTGACCTGATCCGCCTGGACAAGCTGCTGGCCCTCGACGAGGACTCGATGACCGCGACGCTCGAGCCCGGCCTTCGCGGCCCGCAGGCAGAAGCACTGCTCGCCGAGCACGGAATGACCCTGGGGCACTTCCCCCAGTCCTTCGAGTACGCCACGATCGGCGGCTTCGCAGTCACCCGATCCTCGGGCCAGTCCTCAGCCGGCTACGGCCGGTTCGACTCCCTGGTCGTGGGCCTGCGCGTGGCCACTCCACGAGGTGAGCTGGTGCTGGGAAACTCGCCGGCCAACGCGGCCGGACCCGACCTTCGAGAGGTCGTGATGGGTTCCGAAGGTGCCTTCGGCGTCGTCACTGCTGTCACGGTGCGGGTGCGCCGGGTCCCGGTGGTCAAGGTCTACCTGACCTGGCGCTGGGAGAGCTTCGTCGACGGCGCGACCGCCATGCGCACGCTGGCACAGTCGGGGGTGCTGCCGACGGTGCTGCGGCTCTCGGACGAGAACGAAACCGCGATCAACCTCGCCAATCCGGCCGAGGTGGGTGGGGAGTCGAGCGGCGGCTGCCTGATGGTGACCGGCTTCGAGGGCACCCAGGAGGCGGTCGAGGCCAAGCGGTCGGCGGTCACCGCGCTGCTCACCGGACTCGGCGGCGACTGCCTCGGCGAGGACACCGGCTGGTCCGAAGGTCGCTTCCACGGCCCCTACCTGCGCGACTCACTGCTCGATGTCGGAGTGCTGGTCGAGACCCTGGAGACGGTCACGTTCTGGTCCAACCTGCACCGGGTCTATGACGCCGTGAAGGCCGCGGTCACCGGCGAGCTGGGTGAGGGCGGGCTCGTGCTGTGTCACATCTCGCACGTCTATGAGACCGGCGCCTCGCTCTACTTCACGGTTGCCACCAAGCAGGCGGCCGACCCGCTGGCGCAGTGGCTGGGCGTCAAGGCGGCTGCCTCGGATGCCCTGATCGACAACGGTGCCTCGATCACCCACCACCACGCCGTCGGGCAGGACCACAAGCCCTGGCTGGCGCGCGAGATCGGCCCTGTCGGCGTACGCATGCTGCGTGCGCTCAAGGCCGAGCTCGACCCCACCGGCGTGCTGAACCCGGGCGTTCTGGTGCCCTGACCCGCTCGAAGCTCCAGACGAGGAGCTGGCTGTCGGTCTCGGCAGTCAGCTCCCGACCACCTTCCTCCAGGAGCCGGCCGGCGTCCCCGGCGTGGAGCACGCGCTCACCCAGAAGCACCTCTCCGGCTGCGACGAACACGTGCAGGCGGGGGGCCCCGGGCAGGGCCAGTCCTCGGCGTGCCTCGAGGTCGGCGACCTGAAGCGAGACACCCCGCGCAGCCAGGGGTACGCCGCCTGAACCGTTGCCGTCAGCCACCACGGTCCAGCCGTCGGCCTGGGGCACATCCGCGCTCAGGTAGTGCGGTGGCAGGCCGGACTCGTCGGGACGGATCCAAGCCTGGAGGAACCGGGTCGGCTCGGCACCGTCGGCCACCTCCGAGTGCACCACCCCGGTCCCCGCTCGAAGTCGCTGCACCTGTCCCGGGCCGATCACCGCGGAGCCTGTGGCGGAGGTGTGTCGCAGTGCACCCGTGAGCACCCAGGTGACGATCTCGAGATCGGAGTGCGGGTGGTCCGGATAGCCAGTGCCCGGGGGCAGCGTCTCCTCGTTGTGCGCGACCAGTTGCTCGAAGCCGGTGTTCCCCGGGTCGTAGTTGGCGCCGAAGGAGAAGGAGTGCCACGTGGTCCGACCTTCGGCGTCGGTGCGGTCCCGGGCCGCGGCGGAGCGGTACTCGATCACGCTCTCCATGCTTGCAGAAGGCCTGGCACGCCCCCTTCCGGAACCCGGCTGATCCGGGCAGTATCGAAAGGACGGGGACCAGTCAGCTCACCGGGGGTGTCGCATGACCGACAAGACCGAGCCGACCGAGAGCGCGTCCGAGCCGACCAGGAGCATGCCCGGAATGCCGCGGAGCATGCCGCGGAGCACGGCCGGGGGCACGGCCGGGAGCACGGCCCGGAGCATGCCGGGCAGCAGGTCAGGCGACCTGACCGGTGAGATGACCGACGTCCGCGCCCGTGCTCCCCGGCGCGCGGAGCTGGCCCAACCAGAGCTGGCCCTGTTGCGGGCCGAACGACTGGAGCAGACCCGGGGACTGACCGGCGCGGCCGTCCTCGCCCTCCTCGGGACGGTCCTGCTCGTGCTCGGCGCGTTGCCGTTGGGGCGGGCGCAGCTCTTCCGGGACAACGGGTACACCGGGCCGGGACCCTGGGCGGGCAGCCTGACCACGCTGATCCTGCTGACGGTGGCCCTCCAGCTGGCCGTCGTGCTGCTGGCGGTCGAGCACTGGGCCACTCGGCTCAGCAAGGAGGGCGAGGCGCCCAGGCGCCGCGGCTTCACCGTGGTCTGGCTGATGCGTGGCCTGATCCTGACCGCGGTCGCTCTCGCCGTCCTCGTGGGCTGGGTGGTCCCGTGGTTCTGGGAGCGACCTGGCTGGGTGGCACTGGGGGGACAGCTGGTCGCGCTGGTCGCCTTCGTCTGGGCCAACGCCAACCTTGGGCACCTGCTGGGCCCGGAGCAGAAGCGCCGAGAGGACCGCCTGGAGCAGGAGAGCGCCTTCGGGGAGACCCAGGAGCTGTGGATTCCCACCGCGTCCGGGGACGTCGGTGGTGAGCCGACGCGCGACGTCGTGCTCGAGGACTCCCACCAGTTGTTGGCGATCGGCGCCTCCGGAGGCGGCATCCGGGCGACCGCGTTCGTCCTCGGTGGCCATCAGGCGGTGCAGTCGGCGGCAGTGGACCTGATGGTGAGCGGGGACTCCGAGGAGCCGCACGTGTTCTCCGTCAGTGGGGGCAGCTACATCGCCGCAGCACTGGCGCTGCGCCGGACCTACGACGAGACCGGTTCTGCGCGCAGTGGCGACGACCCGGAACGGGCCTGGGGTTCGGCGTACTCGATGGACTCACCCGAGCTCGAGCGGTTGCGCCGACACACGCGCTACCTGTTCGAGCCGGCGAGCCGGGCCCTGGACGGGGCGGTGGCGCTGATCACCGGCGCCGTGGTCAACCTCGTGCTCGTCGCCGTGCTGTTGCGGATGGTGGCGTGGCTCAGCGTGACCCTCGGCGTCACGGTCACCTTCGTCTCGACCAGGGCAGCGGCCTGCGACCAGCCGGTGGGACTTGGCCTGGCCTGTGGGTGGGGCCTGAAGGAGTGGCTGTGGCTGCTCGCCCCGACGCTGGCACTCCTGCTCGCCACCGGCGTGGTGACCGTGCGCGGGTGGCGCAGCACCAAGGCGTTCGACGACGGCGATGTCGGCGACATGGCGCGAGCCGGCCAACGCCTCTCCGTGGCCGAGACCCTGCGCCCCCGGCTGCTCCTGCTCGCGGCGGTCTGGCTGGTGCTGAGCGTCGGTCTCCCCGGTGCCGCGGTGGGGGTCTCCCGGATGGTCACGGCCAACCAGCCCACCAACACGGTGGCGGGCCTGCTGCACTCGGCCGGATTCGCCACCCGGAAGATGTGCGTCGACGCCTTCGAGACCAATGTGGCCCAGGCCGTCGACGTGGCCAACAACCAGGCCCGGATCAGCCCCGGAACCAGGCGCGAGGTGAGTGCCGGTGCTTGCGGCGTCGAGACGACCGTGGTGCGGACCGTGGACGCCAAGGGCACCGCCGACACCGCCGACGACATCGTCCTCGGAGCCAATGGTCAGGCTGCGCGCGACCTGATCGGCTACTCCAACGTGGCTGGCCCGGCCACCGGCGTCGGTGCCCTGCTCACCGTGGTGCTGATGCTGTTGCGACGGGGGCCGACACCGGAGGCGAACGCTTCTGCGCGCTGGTGGAGCCGGCTCAAGCGAGTGCTGCTGACCTGGCTGCCACTGATCATCGTCGGGACGATCGCCTTGTACGCCGTACTGATCTGGAGCTTCGGGCTGATCGTCAACATGGACACCGACTATCGGGGGATCACCGCCCTGGTCGCCGTGGGCGGCTTGACGTTGGGGTTCCTGGTGGACGCCAACGCCACCTCGATGCACGGCTTCTACCGAACTCGACTCGCCGACGCCTTCGCGGCCACGGTCGGCCGCGACGGCCGCGCGCGGAGCCTGCCCAGCGAGAAGGTCTACCGGTTCTCCGACATGGCCGTCCGAGACGGCGTGGTCGGGCCACGACTGCACATCGTGGCCACGTTGAACTCACAAAAGCCCAACGAGGCGCCGACCATGCGTGGTGGTTTCCCGCTGGTCTTCGGCCCCGAGGAGGTCAGCGTCTACCGCGAGGAGGGCACGCGGGTGGTGGTCCCGACGCCCGAGTATGAGGAGTTCGCGGGATCCGGTCGGGTCTCGGTGATGGCCGCGGTCGCGATCAGCGGCGCAGCGATCTCGCCCCTGATGGGGAGGTTCGCGGTCCAGATGACGCCGTACCGGCTGTTGCTCGCCTTGTTCAACCTGCGGATCGGCTCCTGGGTCCGCAACCCGATGCATGCCGGCGCCGTGACCCCCTCTGTCGGCTGGGACTCGTGGATGTGGATGACCCGGCACCCTGGCCTGTTCAACGTCGCGGCCGAGGGGATGGGCAGCACCTCGGCCGACGAGCGGTGGATCTACCTCAGCGACGGCGGTCACCTGGACAACACCGGGATGGTCGAGTGCGTGCGGCACTGCGTGGTGACCAAGACGGGTGGACGGGTGCTGGTGCTCGACGCGAGCAACGACCCCGTCGACAGCTGGGCGGCCGCGGGTGACGCGGTGGCGGTGATCCGCTCCGACCTCAATCTCGACCTTCAGCGCACCGACCTCAAGTCGATGCCGCCGTGGGCCCGGCACTACCAGGCACCTGGCCTTGATGTGGTGGTCTGCAAGGCGGTCCGCACACCCGATCCGACGCTCACCGACGACACCAGGTGGTGGGACCAGCTGCCACCGAACGTGCAGTCCTTCCAGCTCGTGAACAAGGAGTTTCCGCGATCCTCCACCGCTCGCCAGAAGTTCGGTGACATCGAGTTCGAGGCCTACCGCGGGCTCGGCTTCGCCTGCGTCACCAGCGCCCTCCAGGCCGCGGGATGGAGCACTCTGCCGGCTATCGACTGACCGGAAACGGCAGTGGCCGGACTCAGGCAGCCGAGGTGCCGAACACGAAGGTGGCAAGCACCTGGTCCGTGTCGCCACGCAGCAGCAACCGGGCTTCGCTTGCATGGGTCTGGATCGGCTCCGAGGCGGTGCTGTCGGGTACGAGCAGGTGGGGCATGTTGGTCTCGAAGCCTGCCGCGGCCGTGACCACTTCGGGGAAGCCGCGACTCAGCTCGACGATGATCCGCCGGAACGCCGCGCTCGGCTGAAGGGGCAGGTACGTCGGACCGTCCGGAAAGCGCGCAGGTTCACCGATGACGAAGGCGAAGGGCGTCACCGCGGCGAAGAACTCCTCGAGCTCGTCCAGGACGCCCTCGTCGACCTGCGCGAGCGGCAGGAAAGGGTCGAGCAGGGTGATCCAGGCGTTCACGGCCACGGCGTCCGCAGCCGGGACGGGGATCATCAGCGCCGTCCAGGCGTTTCGGGCCTCCACTCGGGACACGCTAGTCGCCACACCTAGGGTGGACGCATGGGTTCCGGGCAAGGTCATCAGCACGGCTTGGACCACGAGCGGGGTCGTGCTCAGGACCGGGGGCGGCTCCGTCTGGTCCTGGTGGTCACCTTGAGCGTGGCCGCTGCCCAGTTCGTCGGCGGCCTCCTGTCCGGCTCGCTGGCGTTGATCGCCGACTCCGGCCACATGGTCACCGACGCGGCAGCGGTCCTGCTGGCGCTGTCTGCGTCCTACGTCGCGACCCGGCCGCCGAACCCGCGGAGCACCTTCGGCTACCACCGCGCCGAGATCCTGGCCGCCCTGCTCAATGCCCTTGTGCTGTTGGGTGTCTGCGGGTTTCTCGCCTATGCGGGCATTCGCCGCCTCGCCTCTCCCGGCACCGTTGACGCTCCGCTGATGCTGGTCTTCGCCGGCGTGGGTCTGGCGGCGAACCTGGTCTCGCTCGGTCTGCTCGCAGCTCGTCGCAACGAGTCGCTGAACCTTCGTGGCGCCTTCCTCGAGGTGCTCGGGGACGCGATGGGCTCGGGTGCGGTGATCGTCGCGGGCGTGGTGATCGCCCTGACGGGCTTCGACCGCGCCGACCCGATCGCCTCGCTGCTGATCGCAGTGCTGATCCTGCCGCGTGCTTGGTCGTTGCTGCGCGACGTCCTCGCGGTGCTGCTGGAGTCCGCGCCGGCAGATGTCGACATGGACAGCGTGCGTGACCACC
The DNA here is from genome assembly GCA_039921445.1 of Marmoricola sp. Lineage (GTDB taxonomy): Bacteria > Actinomycetota > Actinomycetes > Propionibacteriales > Nocardioidaceae > Marmoricola. The sequence goes on from JBDSBU010000075.1 coordinate 7,166, forward strand.
TCGCCGGCGTCTCGGGTGTCGTCGACGTCCACGACCTCCACGCCTGGTCGATCACCACCGGGATGCCGGCGCTCTCAGCGCACATCTGCGTCACCGAACAAGCCCTGCAAGCGCGCGGGGTGGGCCAGATCCTCGACGAGCTCGAGCACTGCGTCGCTGAGCACTTCGGCATCGAGCACGCCACCTTCCAGGTGGAGCCGGAGAGGCACCAGGAGCACGAACCGGGGCTGCCGCACCGCTGAGGCAGGCCGCGGTGGGATCTCGCGACGGGGTGTGGGCGCTGGCCGGTCGGTGTCGAATCGTGATACCCGTAGTGCACTCAAAAAGGGCTGTCCGGCCCGCAAAGGAGCTTGCGCGTGTGGCAGTTCATCGAGGACCGGCGAGCACAAATCCTGATCAACGCCTTCAACCACGCCTACCTGGTGGTCCTTGCGATCGTGATTGCGACCGTGATCGCGGTGCTGCTGGCGATGGTGATCACGCGGATGCCCAGGCTCGAGCCGGTCGCCAACGCGATCAGCGCGGTGGGCCTGACGATCCCGTCCTTCGCCCTGATCGGGCTGCTGCTGCCGGTCACCGGGCTCGGTGCCACCACGGCCCTGATCGCGGTCACGTTCTACGCCGCCTTGCCGATCCTGCGCAACGCCGTGGTCGGCCTGGCCGGGGTTGACGCCAACCTGCTGGAGTCCGCACGCGGGCTCGGGATGAGTGAGCTCTCCTCGATGTTCCGGATCCGGCTGCCGCTGGCCTGGCCGGTGATCCTGGCCGGCATCCGGGTCTCGATGCAGATGTCGATGGGTATCGCGGCGATCGCCGCCTACGTGCTCGGTCCCGGACTCGGGGTCTCCATCTTCGTCGGACTGGCCCAGATCGGCGGCAAGAACGCCGTGAACTACGCCCTCGTCGGCACCCTCGGAATCGTGATCATCGCTCTGCTCCTCGACCTGCTTCTGCTCGCCCTCGGCCGCTTGACCACCTCGAAGGGAATTCGTGTCTGAGATGACCACCACTGAGAGCACCGACAGCTCCTCCAGCAGAACCAGCGGCTCCGGGGGCGAGATCAGCGGTGCGGAGATCCGTCTCGAGGGCGTCACCAAGCGCTACCCGGGTCAGAAGACCGCAGCCGTCGACGGGCTCAGCCTGACCATCCCGGCGGGCGAGATCGTGATGTTCGTCGGACCGTCCGGCTTCGGCAAGACCACCTCGCTGAAGATGATCAACCGGTTGATCGAGCCGAGCTCCGGCAAGATCACGATCGGTGACCAGGACGTGCGCAAGCAGAGCGCCGATGAGCTGCGTCGCCACGTCGGTTACGTCATCCAGGGCGGCAGCCTCTTTCCGCACATGACGGTGGCCAAGAACATCGCGATCGTGCCCAAGCTCCTCGGGTGGGACGCCAAGCGCATCGACAAGCGGGTCGAGGAGCTGCTCGACCTGGTCAACCTCGACCCGGGCAAGTACCGCGACCGCTACCCGCGAGAGCTCTCAGGTGGTCAGCAGCAGCGCGTCGGCGTCGCTCGCGGACTGGCGGCTGACCCGCCGGTGATCTTGATGGACGAGCCCTTCGGTGCCGTCGACCCGATCACGCGGCAGCGGCTCCAGGACGAGCTGCTCAGCATCCAGCGCAGCCTCGGCAAGACGATCGTGTGCGTCACCCACGACATCGACGAGGCGATCAAGCTCGGCGACCGGATCCTGATCCTGCAGGAAGGCGCCCAGGTGGCGCAGTACGACGCCCCGGCCACTCTGCTCGCCGACCCGGCCAACGACTTCGTGAGCGACTTCGTCGGGTCCGGCTCCAGTCTCAAGCAGCTCACCTTGTCCCGGGTCTCGGAGATCGACATCCACCCGGCGACGACTGGACGGGTGGGGGAGCCCGCGAGGGAGGCCATCGAGCGCGCCCGCTCCGCGGGTGACGACTCCCTGGTGATCCTGGACAGCCGTGACCGTCCGACTGCGTGGGTGTGGTTGCGGCAGGTCCAGGGCGAGACCCTCCACGAGGGAGACCGCGAGACGCTGACGACCCTGGACGAGCGGGCGACCCTCAACGACGCGCTCGACACCATGCTCACCTCGAGCCACAGTGCCGCGATCGTCACCGGCGACAACGACCGCTATGTGGGGATCGTCGACTTCGGTGCGGTGGTGGACCACATGCGCGCGATCCAGAACGAGGCCCAGGACCGGGAGTCCAGCAAGGTCACTGCCGAGTCTGACCCCGAGGACCACCACGACGAGAACGCCCCGATGGACGACTCGGGGTCGGCTGATGAGTGACCTGATCCCAGCTGCGATCAAGGACCGACTGGCCGGCGACTCCGAGAAGACCCGGGCCATGGGCGAGTCGATCCTGCTGGCCCTGGGTGTCCCGCTCATGGTGGTCCTGGGATTTGGCGCCTACGCGATCTGGCACGAGACCGCGGACCTCGACTCAGTGGAGGCGAGCGCCCTCGGGTGGGCCGAGGTCTGGCAGGCCATCGGTGAGCACGTCCAGCTGACCGTGGTCTCCGCCGCTGTGGTCGTGGTGATCGCGGTCCCGCTGGGCATCTTGTTGACCCGACCCGGCTTCAAGCGGGCCGCACCAGCTGTGGTCGGCTTCGCCAACGCCGGACAGGCGGCTCCCTCGATCGGGCTGATCGTGCTCCTGGCGATGTGGTTGGGACCCGGCTTCAAGACCACGATCGTCGCTCTGACCGTCTATGGCCTGCTGCCGGTCCTGCGCAACACCATCACCGGGCTGCAGGGGGTCAACCCCACCCTGGTGGAGGCGGGCCGCGGCGTGGGCCTTTCCAACTTCGACGTGCTGCGGCGGATCGAGCTGCCGTTGGCACTGCCGGTGATCATGGCCGGCGTACGGACCGCCCTGGTGCTCCTGGTCGGCACCGCCGCGCTGGCCACCTTCATCAACGGCGGCGGGCTCGGCGGGATCATCACCGCCGGGATCAGCCTCTACCGCTACTCGGTGATGGTTTCCGGCGCTGTGCTGGTCGCCCTGCTGGCCCTGCTCGTGGAGTGGCTCGGACGCGTCCTGGAGCTGCTCACCCGACCGAAGGGAATCTGACGGTGACCTCCTCTCCCACGAGCCCCCGCTCGTTCCTGCGTCGAGGCCGGGTGCCGGCTCTGACGGCCCTGCTCACGGCTGGGCTCCTGGCCACCTCAGGCTGCCTGGGCCTGGGCACCGCCGGCGGTTTCGTGCCGACCGGCAAGCTGACCGGTCCGCTCGAGGGCACCAAGTCGCTCGAGGGCACCACGATCTCGGTGGGCTCGAAGAACTTCTCCGAGAACGTGCTGCTGGGCAAGATGGCGATCGTTCTGCTGCAGTCGGCAGGTGCGACCGTCACCGACCTGACCAACATCCCGGGCAGTGCCTCTGCGCGCGAGGCCATGCTGAATGGCCAGATCCAGGGGATGTGGGAGTACACCGGCACCGGCTGGATCACCTACCTCGGTCACGAGAAGCCGATTCCCGACGAGCAGAAGCAATATGAAGCGGTTCGCTCCGAGGACTTGAAGAAGAACGACCTGGTCTGGCTCAAGCCGGCGCCGATGAACAACACCTATGGCTTCGCGACCACTCAGGAGAGCTTCAAGAAGTACAAGGTCGAGAAGCTCTCCGAGCTGAACAAGGTGCCCGTCGGTGAGCGGACCTTCTGCGTGGAGTCCGAGCTGATCAACCGCCCCGACGGACTCAAGGGCATGCTGGAGAAGTACGACGTGCCGCTCGGTGACCCGAAGGGCGTGCCCCGGGACAACCTGAAGACCTTCCAGACCGGCGCGATCTACGACGCCACCGCCAAGGGGGCATGCACGTTCGGTGAGGTCTTCACCACCGACGGCCGGATCCAGGCGCTGAACCTGAAGGTCCTCGAGGACGACCGGAGCTTCTTCCCCAAGTACAACGTCTCCTTCGTGCTCAACAAGGAGACCGCCAAGGAGCACCCGGAGATCCAGGACCTGATCGCGCCAGTCGCCGAGAAGCTGACGAACAAGGTGCTGCTCGGGCTGAACGCCCAGATCGACGTGGAGGGTCGCGAGCCCGCCGACGTCGCCTTCGAGTGGTTGAAGAAGGAAGGCTTCCTCACCGACAAGTAGTCCGAGCGGGCCACCATTTTGAGTAGTCGCGCTCATGCGCGGGCGGTTCGTGGTGGTGCACGATCAGGCCATGGACACCACCGCTGCTTCCCGTGCCGTCGACTCCCTGGTGGAGTCCGAGCTCCTCGACGCCTCGGTCCGCGACCGGGCGGTGGAGGTCGTGACCCGGGCCCTTGCTGGTCCTTCGCCGATCGCGGCTGACCGATCTGGGACGGGCACCCGTGGTTTGCCCAAGCTGGTGGAGGTGGTGGCCTACCTCGGTGGTGCGCTCGTGCTCGCTGCAGGTGGCCTGTTCCTGTCCGAGGAGTGGGGCAGGATCGGCTTCGGCACGCGGGTCACCCTGCTGGGCGTGGTCGCGGTGGTGCTGGGCCTCTCGGGTGTCCTCGGCGCACGCGGACTGGGTCGCGATGCGGCGGACCAGCGCAACGACGTACGCCGCCGGCTGTCGGGGTCGCTGCTCACCGGGTCCGCCCTGACGGTGGCGTTCCTGGTCGGCTACGTGCTCGAGGAGACCCTTCAGCCGACCTACCGCGAGGTCTACTGGCCCGCGGTCGCCGGCGCCGCGGTCGGCGTGCTGGTCGCCGCGGTGGGCTACCGGCTGGCCTCGACGGCGGTCGGCGTGGTCGGTCTGATGGCGGGGATCCTGACTGTCGTCGGCACGCTCGCGGATCACGGGGATTGGCTCGGAAGCAGCGGCGACGTCTACGGCGTGGCGTTCTTCGTGGTCGGAGCGCTGTGGCTGGCGGCCACCGAGGCCGGGATGTTTCGCGAGCTCACCATCGCCCGTGCCCTCGGTGTCAGCGTGGCGCTGGTGGGTGCGCAGATCCCGGCCGTCGACGGCACCCACGCCTGGCTCGGCTACGCGCTCACCGTCGCCGTGGCAGTCGTCGGCATCGCGATCTACCTGCCCCGGACGGCTTGGCCCTACCTCGCGGGCGCAGTCGTCGCCGTGACCCTGGTGGTGCCGGAGGCGCTCACGGACTGGACCGAGGGCTCGCTCGGTGCGACCGGCGGCGTGCTCGTCGCCGGGATCACGCTGCTGCTGGCCTCGTTCGCGGGTTATCGTCTGCGCGCAGAGGCCACTGATGGTCGGGGTGTGCCGGAGTCGGTCTAGGGCCGTCGATGGAAGCTGACCTTGCCTGCGGGGGCTTCTGGGCTGCCGGGGTGGTGGGTGGCTTGGTAGGCGGGGTCGTGGATGCGTCTGTGGTGGTGTCCGCAGAGGAGTCGGCCGTTGTCGAGGTCGGTGTTGCCGCCCTGTGACCAGGGTCGGTCGTGGTGGGCGTGGCACATCGCGGGTGGGCGGTCGCACCCTTGAGCGGTGCAGCCGTGGTCGCGGACGCTCAGCGCGATCCGTTGGGCCCCGGTGTGGAACCGACGGCGTCTGCCGACGTCGAGGACCTGGCCGGCGCCGCCGAGGACGACCGGGATGATCCCGGCGGCACAAGCCAGCCGGCGGGCCTCGGTCGCGGAGATCTGGCCACCGGTGTCGAGGCCTGCTGCGCCGAGACCCTCGAGAAGCTGTTCGAGGGTGATCGTGACCACGATGGTGGCCGAGCAGCCGCCGGACCGTGGCAGCGAGTCTGCGGGGATGCGTTCGAGGAGGTCGCAGAACGCCTGCCCCTGCTCCACCGGAGCAGGCAACCTCTCAGCGGGGTCGGTGGTGGGCGCGGTCAGGGACTGGAGCATCTTGCGGAACATCTGCCCGTGCAGACTTGGGATCCGGAACCGACCGTGACAGGTCCCGGCCTCGTCGTCCCGCATCAGCAACAAGGTGCGCCTCGCGGCCGCTGCTTCCTGGGTCTCCAGCACCCGGCCCTCGAACGCCTCAGCGAGGTCGGGTGCGATCGCCTCGAAGATCGCCCTGCCCAGCACAGCCAAGGCTTTCGCGTCGTGCTCAGCAGCCAGG